>JAHEXU010000285.1 GCA_023251975.1 bacterium
GGCTCCGTCCTTGGCGCCCTTACCGGCTGGCAGCGAGAACTCCGACGGCCCGGTCGGGACGTTCGGTTGGTCGATCTCGGCGATCCGCTCGACCAGGCGCTGCCACTGCTCGGGCTTCAAAAGCCGACTGAAGCGGGCCTGCTTGGAGGTGTCATAAAGCGGTTGGAAGCCGACGTGGACGTGGTCGTCATGGTCGGCCATCGCGAAGGTCGGCCCACCCATCGTCATCAGCGAGATGATCTGGTGCGGCTGCATCGCCCCTTCGAGGTTCAAAAGGTCATTGATCAGGGCCTCGGTGATCGATCCGGGGCCCTGGTTACCGAGCACCGGGATCCCGTTGATCTGGGCGATGTCGGCGGCGTTGCCGGAGGAGTGCTCAGAGACGTTGCCGGAGGAGGTGTAAAAACCGTGGCCCGACTTCAGCGAGGTGATCGTCAAGGTGAAGCCGCGCTCGGTCAGATACTCGAGGGTGGCGAGGACGCGACGATCGATCTGGCCGGTCCGGATGTCATAGCGGCCGCTGGAGTAGATCTCAAGCTTTGGGTTGGCGAGGACCCGGCGCATCAGCTCGGTCTTGCTCATCAACAGGATCTGTCCGATCGAGGTCTGCTCAGAGAACGGGCTCTGACCGGCGGCGCGGTAGATCGCGGTCGCCTCGAGCAGCTTCCAACCGTCGAGGATCGGCTTCGGGTCGATCTTCTCGGCGCCGCGTCCGGCGGGCTTGATCGCGAAGTGGATGTGCGAGGCAAGCCCGTCGTCGCTCTTGCCGACCCGGCCCAAGACGGTGCCGCCAAGCACCTTGGCGCCTTCGCGAAGCGGCCGTGACTCCATTGTCTTGGGGTCGTATTGGACAACCCCCGAGAAGGCGGCCTTGAAGGTGTCATAGCCGGGCAGCTGGTCGGCCAAGAGCGAGTCGAGCTGGCCCGACAGGTCGGCGTTGGCGAGGTTGTGGGCGCGCTCGGGGTGGGCGTAAAGCGGCTGGCGGGCGCCTTCGGTGTTGACCGGGCCCGCGCTTGGGGCAAGCGGCTCGGAGCGCTTGTGCTTGCCCGGGGTGATGAGGCGGAAGTCCTTCGCGGTCAGCTCGCGGTGGCGCGGTACCGGGTAGGCGTCGGCGATCTCGCCGAGCTGGGCGTAGATGTAGCGGTTGCCGAAGGCGTCTTGGATGATGATGTAGTTGCCGAGTCGCTTTGAGAAGTCGATCTTCTTGACAACCGCGTCGTTGACCGCGACCACCGGGGAAGCGGCGGCGGCGTAGATGTTGATGCCGCGCCGGGTCGGTGAGTCTGAGATCACGTCGGCGACGTTGCCGGTGCCGCCGGCCTTGGTGGAGCGGGCCAGTGCCTCGCGCTCGGAGATGTCGTCGGCGTAGCGCGCCTTGGCGGCGAGCGGGAAGTGGGCGCCCTCGGTCAGGCCGGTCAGCGACCCGATCAGGTCGGCTGGCAGCTTGCCGTATTGGTTGGCGTAAAGCAGCACCTCGTCGACGTACCAGTCGGCGTGGTTGTAGGAGAAGATCGCGGCCCGGAGGTCTTCGTCACCGCCGGAGGCCTTGAGGTAGCGGGCGGCGCCGCAGATCGCGTCAACCGGGTTGTAGGGGTCCTTGCGGTCGTCGCCGTTGGCGTCGACCCCGTAGGCCTCCCAGGTCGCGGGCATGAACTGCATCCAGCCGACGGCGCCGGCGGTCGAGACGTTGAGGTTGGTCCCGAAGGCGGTCTCGATCCGGTTGATCGAGGCCAGGACCTCCCACGGGATCGAGTACTCGGTTCCGCAGGCCTGGTAGATCGGCAGCAGGAAGGGCGGGATCGAGAAGCTGTCGATGACGAAGTTGGGGACGCCGAGCGGGGCGGGGCCGAAGTCGGCGATCGTGACCGTTGGGTTGGAGTCGGAGGGGGTGCCGTCGGTGTTGCGGTCGGGGTCTTGCTCGATCGGGTCGCGCTCGCCGGGGCCGGCGACATCGGTGTGGTTGGCGGGATCGGGTGGGGTCGGGTTGGGGTCGATCGTGTCGGGATCGGAGACGCCGCTGCGGGGGCCGTGGCCGGAGTGGTTGGGCGGGTCGGAGGGATCGGGCGACGGGTCGGTCGGGGGATCGGCCGGGGAGGTTTCGTCGGGGTCGGTCAGGCCGGAGCAGCCGTCGTCGGCGGAGTCGACCAGGCCGTCGTTGTCGTCGTCGAGGAGGTTGGAGCAGGCGGGCAGGGTGCCGCCGACATCGGGCAGGGAGTTGCCGTCGGGCAGGTCGATCGAGACGCC
>JAHEXU010000166.1 GCA_023251975.1 bacterium
CGGACCGAGGTGCACTTGTGAATCACCTTGACCTGGTTCGCCTTGAAGTCGGCGATGTGTTCGGTTGGGTTTGACCCGGCGGTTTCGACCACGCCGATGCCGCCCTCGATGATTGCCTGGCGGTACTCGGCGTAGGGCGGCGGATTGATCGTCGGCAGGAAGGTCAGGTTGACCCCGATCTCGCGATCGGTCAGCTCGCGGGTCTTGGCAATTTCGGCGCTCAGCGCCTCCGGGGTCGGCTGGGTCAGCGCCGACAGGAAGGCCAGCACCCCGGCGTTGGCGGCGGCCGCGATCAGCTCGGCCCGGCCGACCGCCTGCATCCCCCCGAGGGTGAGTGGCGTCTCGACCTCGAACACCTCGGTGAAGCGAGTGGCAATCATTTTTGGCTCCCGTCCCTTTGCTCGCCCTACAGCCCGTAGGTCTTGGAGATGATCTCGCGTTGAATTTCGTTGGTGCCGCCGTAGATCGGCATCACCAGGGCAGAGCGGACGTGGCGCTCCATGTCGTACTCGGTCGCGTAGCCGTAGCCGCCCATCATCTGCATCCCCTCCAGCGCGACTCGCTTGACGACCTCGGTCGCCTTCAGCTTCGCCATCGAGGCCTCGCGTGGCAGCATCTGCTGCGGGTCGGCGTCGACCTTGCGGGCGACATCGTAGGTCAGTAGGCGAGTGCACTCGATCTCGGTCGCGAGGTCGGCGATCCGATGGCGCAGCACCTGGAAGGAGCCGATCGGCCGGCCGAACTGCTCGCGCTCTTTGATGTAGGCGAGGACGTCGTCAAAGGCGCGCTGCGCGACCCCGAGCGCGTTGGCGGCGATGATCAGGCGCTCGACGTTGAGTCCGCTCATCAGCTGTAGCCAGGCGCCGCCGACCTCGCCCATCACGGTCGAGTCCTCGAGATAGCAGTCGGTGAAAAAGACATCGTTGACTTCCTTGCCGCCCATCGTCTCGATCGGGTTGATCTCGACCCCCTCGGCGTCGGTCGGGACCAGGAACATTGTCAGCCCTTCGTGCTTTGATCCGGAGTTGTCGGAGCGCACGATGGTGAGGATGTGATCGGCGATGTGGGCAGCCGAGATCCAGGTCTTTTGGCCGTTTAGGACCCAGCCGCCGTTCGATTTATCGGCCTTGCAGGAGAGGTTGCCGACATCAGATCCCGCCTCGGGCTCGGACATCGCGATCGCGTTGACCCGGCCCTCGCACATCCCGCCGATGATCGCCTGCTTTTGCTCCTCGCTACCGAACTTGCCAACCGCCCCGGCGGTGATCAGGGTGACCGGATAGCCGGCGACCGGGAGGAGACCGCGAAACGCCTCTTCCAAGAAAAGGCAGGCGTCGGTGATCCCGCCGCCGGTCCCGCCGTAGCTCTCCGGCGCCGAGGCGCCAAGCCAACCGAGCTCGGCCAGCTTCGAGGCCAGCTCGCGGTTGTGCAGCTCGCTGTAGTGCTCGGTCAACCGCTCGCGCTGCTCTTGGGTCCCGGCTTCGCGCTTGGCGAAGTCGCGGATCGCTTCGACAAAGTCGCGCTGCTCGTCGCTGAGGCCGGGGGCGAGGGTTGTGGGGCTCATCGGGTTTCTCCTGGTTCGGGGTCGATTCGGTTTGGTTCTCGGTAGCGGCGCTCGCTGCGGATCGACCGCGCGGTCGTGAGGATTCGGGCGCGCCGCTCGTCGGCCCCGAGCCGGGTCGTCGTGTCGATACGATTCGACTTCGTACTGCCCATTCAGCGGCGCACCCTAGATGACCGATTCCACAACCGCGTGCCCGCAGGGGCGGGCCGGGTGAGGCCGGGCGCCGCACGGGAGCGTGGTGGTCCGATGCGCCCGCCGCCTTCGAGGTCATTCCCTGGGCGCGGGCGTGATTAGATTAGGGTCGGGGTCCGGCCCGCTCGGTCAGAAATTGAATTAGGTCGTCGAAGTGCGCGCTCCAGTCAGGGCGCCAGATAAAGCAAATGCGCGCTCGATCAGCCCCTGGGACAGACCGCGCAGCATCGCCAGCGCGAAGCTAGAGTCGCCCTCCAAGGGAGCCGCCCCCATTTTAGGTAGCAGGGCTACCCAACAGATGATCGACCACCGGCGGCGCGTCTTTTGCCTGCTCGGCCTCGACCTCGGGGGTCTCCGCCATTGGATCAGATCCGGTGATGCTTCGGCCATACGCTTCCGCGATAACTTGAAGCACTGCGTGGTCGATCGACTCTCCGGGTTTGGGCACAACCTCTGAAATGTCGATACTCGGAGCGCCGATGGCACCACGAGCAGGCGGAAGTACGCGATCAACCCACTTACTCGCCCGCGGCGATTCGGGTTTCGGGTCGACTTTGTCAGTGGGAGGGGTCATTCGACAGGCGATACGATATTTGGGAACGGCGGCTTGCGCTGGCCTCAGTGCGGCGGCCTCATTTGAACCTTGATCCAGCGATCCAGCGGGCGGATCCGCTGGGTTCGCAGGGAGCGGTGAAGACATGCGCGCCGCGGACCCTGCTCAGCGCCGGGTAATCGCCGCGTTTGAGATCACCGCGGCCGAGCGTTGCTTTGACTCGGCCGCCAGCAGGATCGTCTCGCCCTCATCCCAGGCCTTGATCAGCATCGTTTCGCCGGGGAAGAAGACGCCCGCGAAGCGTGCCTCGTAGGTGGCGACCGCCGCCGTGTCGCCGTCGAGTATCCCGTCAACAACAGCCTTGCAGGCGATCCCGTAGCTGCAAAGCCCATGCAGAATCGGCACCTCAAACCCGCCCTGGGCCGAGAATGCCGGGTCGGCATGGAGCGGGTTCTTGTCGCCGCTGAGCCGGTAGATCAGGGCCTGTTGCGGGATTGTCGGCTGCTCGAAGACGTGGTCGGGGGCGCGGCTCGGGGCCTCGTTTTTTGGCGCCGGACCGGCTTCGCCTCCCCAGCCGCCCTCGCCACGAATAAATGCCTTGAGTCGGTTGGTGAACAGCAACTCGCCGTCAACCGAGGTCTCGGTGGTGAGGATCACCAGCGCCCCCTTGCCCTTGTCGAAGAGATCGCTGATCGTTGCCTTGGTGCTCGCCTCGGCGGCGGTCGGGATCGGCCCGTGGACCTCGATTTCCTGCTCGCCGTGCAGCAGCATCGCCGGGTTGATGTCGAGCCCGTCGAGTGAGAACATCGACATCAGGCTCGCCATCACCGGGATCACGCCCCAGCTCGGCAGTACCTTGAGGTCCCTCTCGTAGGTGTAGGCGAGTTCGCCCGGATCAATTTGCGGGACCCCGGCACCGAGTCCGAGGTGGTAGAGGATCACCTGGTCGGGTCCCCAGGTAAAGCGGGTTTGTGGGAGCTCGGCTCCGAGCACCTTGTCGATATCGATCGGCATCTGATCCTCCAGTTGGCTGCGTCGTCGGGTCGAGTTCTACAGGCCGTTCGGGCCGCGCGTCCGGCGCCTCGACGCATCGAACATGGTGTACGGGCATAATGCCCGTGTCTGTCCACCGTCGGGAGGTATCGGTTCCGTGCTCAACACCAAAGCGCAAATGAGGATGGCCTGGATGGGGCCGGCCGCGATCTTCGTCTTCATGATCGCGCTATGGCCGCTGGCCGGGTTCTTACCGCCGATCTCGCCGAACGACAGCGCCGAGGAGATCGTCAACATCTATCGCGACAACACCGACGGGATTCGGGTCGGGATGTTCTTGGCGACGGTTGCGGCGGCGATGATGGGGCCGTTTTACGCCACGATTACGACCCAGATGAAGCGGATCGAAGGTCGCTTCTCGGTCTACGCCTACACCCAGCTCGGCCTCGGGATGCTGGCGATCTTGTTGGTCGTGATCCCGTCCTACATCATGCAGGGGATCGCCTATCGCCCCGATCGTGATATCGACCCGGAGGTGATTCGGCTGATCAACGATGTCGCCTGGCTACCGTTCGTCGGTGCCTTCGTGACCGTCTCGTTGCAGAACATCATGATCGCGCTGGCGATCTTCCAAGACACCGAACAGCGGGTTTTCCCGCGCTGGCTCGGCTACTTCAACATCTGGACGGCGCTTGCCTTCTGTCCGGCGGCGATCGAGTTCTTCTTTACGACCGGCCCGTTTGCCTGGAACGGCATCTTCGTCTTCTGGCTGGCGCTGTCGTTTTTCGGGGTCTGGTTTTTCGTCATGTTCTTCTCGCTGAAGAAGGCGATCGCCGAGCAGGCGATCGAGGAAGCGGCGCTCGAGGCCGATGCGGCGGCCGCGGTAGCTGCCAAGGGCTGAGATGGGCGAGGAGCAGGCGACCGAATCAGTCGGCCGCAACGGGGTTGGATCGCTCGGTGTGGCCGCGGAGTTGGCCGGCGAGGCGGCGCTGGCGCGGATCCAAAAGCCCGAGCCGGTCGAGGGGCGTGGACCCGTCGTCAGGCAACGCGACGACGGCAAGCATGTCCCCGGCGAGCCTGGAGTCTGGATTTTCATCCTCGGCGATATGTCGATCTTCGCCGTCTTGTTCGGCGTCTACATCGTCGGCCGCGGCGACGCGCCCGCTCTGTTTGAGAGCCAGCAGCAGCTGCTGAACCAAAACTTCGGCGCCCTCAACACGATCCTTCTCCTGGTCAGCTCGCTGCTCGTCTATAGCGGCGTCAACGCGATCCGCAAGCAAGATCTCCGCGCCCCGCTCCTGTTCATCGCGGCGATCGTGTGCGGCCTCGGCTTCGTCGTCGTCAAGTACTTCGAATACAGCCAGAAGATCGACCACGGGCTGACCCCGGCGCTAAACGACTTCTGGATGTACTACTTCGTCCTGACCGGGCTCCACCTGTTCCACCTGCTCCTCGGGCTCGGCGTTCTGACCCTGATCACCCTGAACGCGCGTCGCGCCAAGCCGGGTTCGACCCGCTTTGCCTTGATTGAGGGCGGCGCCTGCTTTTGGCACATGGTCGACTTCCTCTGGATCATCTTGTTCCCGCTGCTTTACCTGGTTGGTGAGTGATGGACCTGATCGCACGGGACCGCACCCTGATCGCGTGGGCAGTCCTGATATCGGCGACCGCCTTGTCGTGGTGGCTCGGCACCGACCACGGTTTTGACGATCCCCGGATCGCCGCCGTTGCGGTCCTTTTCGTCGGTTTTTTCAAGGTCCGCCTGGTCGGCCTCTATTTCATGGAGCTGCGGCTCTCGCCGCCGGTCTTGCGCGCCCTCTTCGAGGGCTGGTGCCTGGTTGTTTGCGGCGCTGTCGTCACCTTGTATTTGGTCTTGTAGCGGGGGTGGGGGCGCTCTGGACGGACCGCTTGGACACGATGTACGACATCTGATAAGGTGGCGCGGATGAATGAGCTCGCGGTACTGCAGGCCTTGCGGCTGAAGGGGCGAGCCTCGGTTTCTGAGCTTGCCGAAGCAACCGACCTGGCCCTCGAGGTGGTCTGCGAGCAGACCGACGCGCTGCTGGCAAGCGGCGGCGCCCGCGAGTTGGGCGCCGCCCTTTTGCTGCTCCCGGGGGCGCGGCCCCGGCTCGATCAGCTTCTCAGCGCCGAGCGGGCCGGGATCGACCCGGCTTCGCTGGCGCCGCATTACGACCAGTTCAGCGCCGTCAACAAGGACTTCAAAGGGCTCGCAGCCGGGTGGCAATTGCGCGACGGCGCCCCGAACGATCACGGCGATCCCGCCTACGACCAGTCGATCCTCGATCAACTTCCCTCAATCGACCGGCGGGTCGGCCCGATCGTCGCCGCCGTCGCCGAAATAGCGCCCCGTCTGGCGCCGTTCGCCCGCCGCTTCGCCGCGGCGCTCGCGAAGGTCGAGGCGGGCGAGCACCAGTGGTTTTTGAAGCCGCTAATCGACAGCTACCACACGGTCTGGTTCGAGTTCCACGAAGAATTGATCGCGATCAGCGGACGCAACCGACTCGACGAGGCCGCAGCCGGCCACGCCGACTGATCGCGCGATGGCGCTTCACCGACTCGGCAAAGACCTCGAACTCGGCCGCGAGCTGCTCGGCGGCAAGGCGTGGGGGATCACCGAGATGCTGCGGCAGGGGATTTCGGTCCCACCGGCCTGCGCGATCACGACCGATGAGTGCCACCGCTACGCAAAGGCTGGCGGAGAGATTTCGGCGGCGGTCGTGGCGGCGCTGCCCGACGCCTTGAATTGGATCGGCGACGCGGTCGGCGGGCGTCGCTTCGGCGGCGGCGCCGCGGCACCACTTCTGGTCTCGGTCCGCTCCGGGGCGCCAATCAGCATGCCGGGGATGATGGACACGATCCTCAACCTTGGGATCAACGATCAGGTTGAGGCCGCGCTCGCCACCGCTGCCGGGGCCGCCTACGCCGCCGACACCCACCAGCGCTTTCGTGACCAGTACGCGAAGGTCGTCGGCAGCGCCGCCCCGGCCGACCCCGACGCGCAGTTGCGGGGTGCGATCGCTGCCGTTTTCGAGTCATGGAACTCCGATCGGGCGGTCGCCTACCGGGCGCAACGGGGGATCGCGAGTGACCTCGGCACCGCGGTGACGATCCAGGCGATGGTGTTCGGCAACCTCGACGAGCGCTCCGGCACCGGCGTCCTGTTCTCGCGCGATCCGCTCAGCGCCAGTCCCCAACCTTACGGCGAGTGGCTGGGAGGCGGCCAGGGCGAGGACATCGTCTCGGGCGAGTATGACCCCGAGCCGCTCGCCGCGATGGCGGCGGCCTTGCCCAAGCAGCACGCCGAGCTGCTCGAATACGCGCGCCGGCTCGACGCCGCCGCCGATCACGCCCAGGACATCGAGTTCACGGTCGAATCGGGCCGCTTGTGGCTCTTGCAATGTCGCAACGCCAGGGTGATGGAGGCCTCTGGACAAGCGATCGCCACCGCCGAGACGGCCACCGCCGAGCTACTCGGCGAAGGTCGGCCAGCCTCGCCCGGGATTGTCAACGGCACCGTCGTCAGCGACATGGTCGAGGCTGAGATGCGGGCGCTTGAGGGCGAGCAGATCATCCTGGCTCGGCCGACAACCAGCCCCCATGATGTACGCGCGATGGCGGTGGTGGCCGGGATCATCACCGAGATTGGCGGCGCCACTTCGCACGCCGCCGTCGTCTCGCGCGAGCTTGGGGTCGCCTGCGTGGTCGGCCTCGGCGCTGGGGCGAGCGAGCGGTTGGCCGGTCGCGAAGTTACCCTCGATGCTGACGCCGGTCGGGTTTACGCTGGCTGGCTCCAACTCGATTGATGAGCTCCGCTACCCGCAACCCGCTGCACTGGGAATCAGGACCCGCGACGACCTGGACGACGGTCAACACCGCCGAGGCGCTCCCCGGCGTTTTGACCCCGCTTGCCTGGGGTTTTTGGGAGGACTCGATCGAGCTT
>JAHEXU010000167.1 GCA_023251975.1 bacterium
GGAACACTCGGTCGGCAACCCGGCCGAAGCCCGAACCCACTACGACGCCGCCCTCGATGCCTACAGGACCCTCGGCGACCGCCGCGGCGAGGCGAACACGCGCCATGCACTTGGCGAGCTGGAGCGCGGTGGCGACAACCCCGCCGAAGCCCGAACCCACTACGATGCCGCCCTCGATGCCTACGGGACCCTCGGCGACCGCCGCGGCGAGGCGAACACGCGCCATGCACTTGGCGAGCTGGAGCGCGGTGGCGACAACCCCGCCGAGGCCCGAACCCACTACGACGCCGCCCTCGATGCCTACAGGACCCTCGGCGACCGCCTCGGCGAGGCGCAGACGCGCCAGTCCCTCGGCGAGCTGGAGCGCGGTGGCGACAACCCCGCCGAGGCCCGAACCCACTACGACGCCGCCCTCGATTCCTACAGGACCCTTGGCGACCGCCTCGGCGCGGCAAACACGCGCCGGTCCCTCGGCGAGCTGGAGCGCCTCAGCGGCAACCTCGCCGAAGCCCGTAGCCACTATGACGCCGCCGTCGATGCCTACATGACCATAGGCAGCCGTCTCGGCGAGGCAAACACGCGCCTGAACCTCGGTCAGCTGGAGTTCTCTGTCGGCAACCAGGCCGAAGCCCGAACCCAATACGACGCAGCCCTTGATGCCTACCGGACCCTCGGCGACCGCCACGGCGAGGCGAATACGCGTCTGGCTCTTGGCGAGCTGGAGCGCGTCAACGGCAACCCCGCCGCGGCCCGCACAAATTATGATGCCGCCCTCGATGCCTACCGGACCCTCGGCGAGCCCCTCGGCGAGGCGCAGACGCTGCTCTCGCGTGCGCAGCTGCGGGCGAGCGCGGGGAGCGATCAGGCGATCGCGGAAGCCGGGGATGACGCTGAGAACGCGGCCGCCGCCGCGCTGGCGGCATCCCAGCCGACCCTCGCCGCTCGAGCACTCCTGCTGGCGGGCTCGCTCCGGGTGAGAGGCGGCGATGTCAAACGGGGCGAGTCGTTGCTGGTTGGCGCTTGGGCTCACGCAGAAGGCAGCGACGAACTGCGCGCCAAGGCCCTGCTAACACTCGGGCAGAGCCTCGCTTCCGGCGAGGGCTCACAGGGCGCCGCGCAGCTGCTGGTATCGGCTGGACTTCTCCTCCTCGACAGCTCCGGAGTCGAGTTGACCGACGAGGCGCAAGCAGCCGTCAACAAGCTCCGCAGCGACGGGCACGAACAACAGGTCCTCCGCGACGCCGAGGCGCTGATGCGGAGCGCAATCCAAACCGGCGGCGGTGAGGGGTAAGCGCTCCCGCCCGGTCGGGTGGAGATGGCGGCAGGCTCGGAGGCGGCCACTCCAGCCGCGGTCGTGTGTGTGTGTGTGTGTGTGTGTGTGTGTGTGTGTTGGCGACTCCCCGACGAGCGCGTCGACCCCATCGAGTTCGCGTTCGGGCACCAAGATCACGCTCGCCTGAAGGAGCCGAAGCTCGGCCGCTTTGCGGGCAATCGTTCGCGGAGCGCGAGGACGATCGCGGTAGGGCGGCCCCTGCGCTACCCGGCGATTGCGCGCAGGGCCGTCTCCAGCTTGCCTTGTGATTCGGGGTCAATCTGGAGGAACGAGATCACTGTGTTTTGGGCACGAAAGCAGACCAGGCCGGCGTTGTCGCAGCGGCTAAATTCGCTCTCGGCGAGCTCGACCCCGTCGAAGACGACAACCGATCCGGTCCCTGATTTACCGACTTCAAGGGCGTAGATCGGGGCGGTTCCATCGGGGGCCGGGAGTCGCGCTCCGAGGCTCAGTGAGGCCCCGGCGTCGTTGAGATCCTCGACCAGTTGATCGGCGCTGAAGCTGATCTCGCCGCAGCCACCGAGCGTCGCGAGGGCGAATACCGCCGCGCCGAGCATCGAGAGCAGGCCGCGGCGGCTCATTGCGCCGCCGCCCGGCAGGCGGCGCAGCGCCCATGCAGAGTGATGTCGTGGGAGCGGACCTCGAAGGCAGTGCGGGCGCTGATCTTTTGGATCGCCTGCTCCAGTGCTTCGTCACTGAAGGCGTCGGTCGAGCCGCAGTTGGCGCAGACGAGGTGATGGTGGTGGGCGCCGTCGGGCAGGACCAACTCAAATCGCGCCGGTGCACTCGGCAGCGCGATCCGGTGCAAAAGCCCGATTTCGCCGAGCAAGGTGAGGGCGCGGTAGACGCTCGCGGTCGCGACCTGATCGCCGGCCTGGCGCAGATCCCGCGCCAACTCCTCGGCCTCGACGCAGCCGCCGCCCGCGGCCAGGCGCTCGATCACCGCGGTCCGAGCGCCGCCGGTACGGTGGCCGCGCTCGCGCAGCGCCGCCAGCGCCGCCTCTCGCCAGGCCACGGCGGCAACGCTTTGGTTGTCGGGCGCGCTCGTCATTGCCGAGATCGTAGCGCCACCCGGCAATCAATATAATGAGAACCATTATCAATTCCTCCCATCGCCAAACCAGCGGCCGGTGGGCCGCCTCCTCGGCTGCGATCACCGTGACCGCAGCCTTGCTAGCGCTCGCCGGATGCTCCGAGGATGACGGCTCCCCCGAGGTTTTCGCTTCGACCGGGATCGCCCATTCGATCGTCGCCGAGATCGCTTCTGATCGGATCGAGGTCGGCCAACTCGTCCCCGACGAGGCGAGCCCCCATACCTACGCGCCGAGCGCCCGCGAGCTGGCCGAGCTGGCCGACGCTGAGGAGGTCTTCTACTTCAGCGACTCGCTTGAGGCCGCGCTGCCGCTCGAGTCGGCCAAACGGCGCTTCGAAATTGACGCTCATGTCGGGCCGCTCGCGTCGACCGCGGACGGCGACGGGCTCGATCCGCACGTCTGGATGGACCCCAACCGGATCGCCGCCGCCGCCCCGGCGATCGCCGGGGAGCTGGCCCGCCTCGACCCCGAGCACGCCGCCGGGTATCGGCGCCGCGCCGTGGCGATGGTGGACGCGCTGAGGCAACTCGATCGCCGAATCAGCGCCAAGATCGCCACGATCCCGCCCCGCCGTCGACTCGTCGTCACCTCGCACGATGCGCTCGGTTACTACCTGCGTCGATACAAGCTGCGGTTCGTCGGCTCGCCGTTCGGGGTCGCCCCCGAGGCCGAGGCGGCGCCTCGCTCCGGCGCCGAGTTGGCCGACCGGATCGAACGACTGCGGCTACCGGCGGTGTTCGCCCAGCGCGGCGACGATCCCGAACTGCTGCGTCGAATCAGCGGCGAGGATGTCGAGGTGATCGACGACCTGTCGATTGAGGGGCTCGGCCCCGGCGATCGCGACTACGAGCAGATGCTGCTGTCAACAACCGACAAAATCGTCGCGGCGCTGGCCCCGTGAGTTCGCGCTCCGCCCCGATGCTCAGTGCCCGTGGGGCTTCGTTTCGCTACCCCGGCGCCGGTGAGGATGCGCTTAGCGGTGTCGAGCTGACGATTGGGGTGGGGTCGGCGGTCGCGGTACTCGGCCCAAACGGCTCCGGCAAGAGCACGCTCTTAAGCGCGATCGCCGGCACCCTCGAGCCCCGTCGCGGCGAGCTGGCGGTCAACGGCCGGGTCGCCTACCTGCCGCAGGGAATCGAGGTTGATCGTGACTTCCCGGTTGATGTCCGCGATGTCGTCAGGATGGGGCGCTGGGGGAGGGGGCGTTGGTTCGGGCGGTTTAGCGCCGACGACGACGCCGCGGTCGCCGCCGCGATCAGCGCCCTCGGGGTCGATTCGATCGCCGGTCGGCGCTTTGGCGAGCTCTCGGGCGGCCAGCGCCAGCGTGCTCTGCTTGCCCAGGTGGTGGCCCAAGACGCCGAGATCATCGCGCTCGACGAGCCATTGACCGGGGTCGATCGGCCGACCGCCGCTCGGGTCGGCGAGCTGATCGGTCGCTGGCGCCGCGACGGCCGCTGCGTCTTGGTCGCGACCCACGATCTCGCCGCCGCCGCCGACTACGACCTTGTCCTGGCGCTGAATCGCCGCGTCGTTGCCTTCGGCCCACCCCAAGAGGTGCTGGTCGAGCCGACCCTGCAGGAGACCTTTGACGGCGCGATCGCCACGATCGGCGGCAGGCTGGTCGACACCTCGCATCGTCACCCGGGCGCGGCGTGAGCGGGCTCGCGGTAGCGCTGGTCGGGTCGGTAGTCGACTTCTTCGCCGAACCGTTTCGGGTCGAGTTCATCCGCACCGGTGCCCTCGCGGCCCTGATCGTCGGCGTGATGTGCGGGGTCGTCGGCTGCGTTGTCGTGATTCGCGGCATGTCGCTGCTCGCCGACTCCTACGCCCACGGGGTCCTTCCCGGGGTTGCGGTCGCGGTTTTGTTCAGCAGCGGGCAGTCCGATCCGGGTCAGTTTGCGGTTCTTGCCGGCGGCCTCGCGGGCGGCCTCGTCACCGCCGCCGGAACCGCAGCGATCCGCCGTCGCGCCGGGCTCAAGGAGGACACCGCGGCCGCCTTGATGTTCGTCTTCATGCTGGCGCTCGGGGTCGTTTTGATCTCCCGCGCCTCCAACTTTGCGGTCGATCTGACCGCCTTCTTGTTCGGTGACCTGCTCGCCGTCGAGCCCGGCGAGCTGCCGCTGACCGCCGCTTTGGCGGCGCTCCTGCTCGGCGCCTTCGCGCTGCTTTATCGCCCCATCGTGCTGGTCTCGTTCGACCGCCGCCGCGCCGCCGCGCTTGGCCTCCCGGTTGCCCGGGTCGAGTTCGCGATCATGGTCGGGCTGGCGCTCTGCGTCGTGATCGGCTTTCGGGTCGTCGGTGCGCTCTTGGTCCTCGGCCTTTTGATCGCGCCCGCCGCCGCTGCCTCGATGCTGACCCGGCGCCTCCCAGCGATGATGGCCCTCTCAGCCGCGATTGCGGCGATCAGCGTCCCGCTTGGCCTACTTTTTTCGTGGCATCTCGATGTTGCCGCCGGCGCCTCGATCGTCCTAGTCGCAGTAGGGATCTGCATCGCGGTTGTCCTCGGTTCGTCGCAACGGCTGCTCTGAGCCGATCCGCGAGCCGCGACAGTCGGCGAGCCGGTGCAGACGCCGGCGCAGGTTCCGCTCGGCGCCTGATGGCCCGCCTCCCGGGCGGTGCAGGTTGTCGAGCTGCCACGGATCCGCTCCGAGGTCGTAGTCCTCGATCGCCCGGCTTTTTTCGCAGCGCCCGGCTCGGCGCGCCGTCAGTGAGTGCTCGACGTAGAGGCGACTCCGGCCGAGCAGCGCGCTGAAGGCACAGACCCACGGCTGCTCGCGATCGCTGGTTCGTAGCCCCAGTTCGATTAGCCGATCGCGGTCGGACGGCCAGGCATCCGGCTGGTCGCGTAAAAACGGCGCCAGCGACGCGCCGTCGGGGCTGCGGCATCGTCCGTCGTTCAGGCAGGGGGTGGTCTTTGCCCAGTCGAGGATCGTCGGCGCCAGGTCGATGTTGGCGACCGGCGCCGAGTTGGTTGTGCCGCGCAGCTTGGCTACCAGCAGCCGCGGCGGCGCTCGGATTACTAGCGGCACTTCGAACGCTTCGCGGTAGGGGAATTCCTTGCCCTCGGGGATCCGGTGCTCGCCGAACAGATAGCCGTTGTCGGAGGTGAAGATGATCACGGTCCGGTTGAGTTCGCCGACTCGGCGCAGTTGCCCGACGATCGCCGCAACGCCGCGGTCGATCGCTCGCAGCGAGCGCAGCGCACAGCCAAAATGCTCTCGAAGCCGCCGCTGCTCGAGCCGACTAAGTGGCGGCGTGTCGCGCATGTAGGGGGGCTTGTCGGCGAAGTCGGGCTCGTTGAAGCTCGGCTTCGACCACGGGGTCGGTTCAATCTGCGGGGTTCGGCGGCCCGTGTCACGAGGGTCAGGAACCGCCGCCCCCTCGCACCCTTGGGTGCTCGGACCGGATCCAAAATGCGGCGGGAACTGGTCGAGTTGGAGGTAAAACGGTCGCGGCGCCGGCCCGTATCGGGCGATCGAGTCGACCGCGATTCGGTTCAGCACCCGCGGCAGATAGTCGGCGTCGTCGGTTCCGAAGTGCTCGGTCGCCCCGTTGACGTAGAGGTTGTAGTCGAAGTAACGACCCTGCAGGAAGGTGTACCAGTCGGTCCAGCCCGGCGCGACCGAGCTGCGGTCCGCCACCGCCACCTCGTAGTTGTTGAGGTACTTGCCGACGTGGATCGTCTGGTATCCGGAGTCGCGCAGCCAGGCGGGTAGCACCTCCTGCTTATCGACCAGCTCGCCGTAGTGGTTGCCGAGGACGCGGTGGTTGTGCGGATACTGGCCGGTCAGAAACGAGGCTCGGTCGGGGCAGCACAGCGGTGAGCTGACGATGTAGTTGTCGAACGAAAGGCCGGGCTCGACCAACAATCGCCAAGTTGCGGGCATCGTCTTTGGGCTCAGCATCTCGCGAGTCTGATCGTCGCTGGTGATGACGATGATGTTCGGCCGATCGCCTGCCGCGACCCTCGGATCGGGCTGTCGCGCCGGCCGCAAAAAGGGATTCGCTCGCTCCGGGGTCGACATCGAGTCGTCGCGATGGGCCAGATATCCGACCGCCGCCGCGCTCGCCAGTACCGCGGCAGCCAAATACGCGCCCGATCTCCTGCTTCGCCGCTCGATGGTTCGGTCGATTAGGTGGTGTCAGCTGGCGGCGAGGATCGTTTCGAGGCGGGCTTCGAGGGCGGCGGTAACCGACTCGCGGGCCGGGCCGTCGCCAACCCGCTCGGTCAGCTCGGCGAGGAACCCGGCGATCACGAGGCGCCGCGCGCTGGCCTCATCGAGGCCGCGCGAGGTCAGGTAGAAGAGTTGCTCGGGGTCGAGCTGGGCGATCGCGGCGGCGTGGGTGCAGGCGACATCGTCGGCCTCGATCTCAAGGCCCGGGATTGCGTCGGCGTGGGCGCGATCGGAGACCAGCAGGTTGCGGCAGTCCTGGAAGGCGTCGGTTCGCTGGGCCGGCTTGTCGACCCGGATCATGCCGCGCCAAACCGCCGTCGAGCGACCGCCAAGGACGCCTCGGAAGGCGAGGTCCGAGGTCGTGTCGGGGGCCGCGTGCTCTTGGCGGGTGTCGTAATCAAGGTGCTGTCGGCCGGTCCCGGCGTAGGCGCCGGTCACCTTCGCCTCGGCGCCCCGGCCCGCCAGCTTGGTCTCCATCCGGATCTTGCCGCCGCCCGAGCCGAAGCCGAGCGCGATCCACTCCAGCGACCCGTCACGTTCGACCTCGGCGCGCTGGTTGGAGAAGATCCAGGCGTCGGCGGCGAGGCTTTGGGTGCAGATGTAGCGCAGCCGGGCGCCGGCGCCAACGATGATCTCGGTGACCGCGTTGGTCAGCCCC
>JAHEXU010000011.1 GCA_023251975.1 bacterium
GCCGTCGTCGGCGGAGTCGACCAGGCCGTCGTTGTCGTCGTCGAGGAGGTTGGAGCAGGCGGGCAGGGTGCCGCCGACATCGGGCAGGGAGTTGCCGTCGGGCAGGTCGATCGAGACGCCAGCTCCGCCGATGCCGAGGACCTGGCCGCCTTGGGCGGTGACGGCGGCGGTGAACAGGACCGAGCCGAGGATCGCGATAACGACGATCACTGACAGCTTTCGATTTCGTCTATTCAAGATACGCTCCCGCGCGGGCCTTGCAGCGCCCTCGTCTTTTGACATCTCTCCGCACCTGCCGACTGTCTACGTTACCGCGCCGAGCCGACAGGTGCGCAGGTTATCAGTTCTGGTTGGATATGCACAATGCGTCCGTACGGGCTGTAAGCTGGTCCGCCGGTTTCCGTTGACGCTCCATCGGCGACTGATCCGATTGCCTTGACCGATCTCGACGACATTGGCGGTTTCGACGATGTTCGCTTTGCGATTTCCGGCTCCGCCGCCCGGATTGTCCTCGATCGACCGGCTTCACTGAACGCCTGGACACCCTCGATGGGTCGAGAGTTGCTGGCTGCGGTTGAGCGCTCCGCAACCGATCCGGCGATCCGAGCGGTCGCGATCAGCGGCTCCGGCAGCGCATTTTCTTCCGGTGCCGACCTGACCGTCGAGCGCGAGTTGACACCGCACGGCGATCCCGACCTCAGCGTCCGCCTGCTGACGATCTACAACCCGATCATCGAGGCGATCACCACCGCGCCAAAGCCGGTGGTCGCCTCGGTCCAAGGAGCCGCCGCCGGACTCGGATGCTCGTTGGCACTGGCGTGCGATCTGGTGATCGCCGAGGAGTCGGCCTTCTTCATGCTGCCGTTCGTTCGAATCGGGCTGGTCCCCGATGCGGGCGCCCTGGTGCACACTGCCGCTCGAATCGGTCTCACCCGCGCCGCCGAGATGGCCCTACGGGGGCGTCGGGTCAAGGCCGAGGAGGCATTTGCCTGGGGCCTGATCAACCAGGTCACCGCGGTCGGCGAGCTCGGGGCTGAAACCGACAAACTGCTGGCAGAACTCGCAAACGGACCGACTGTCGCGCTCGCGAATGCAAAGCGTCTGCTGCGCTCGGGGGCATTGGCCGGCCTGGCCGATCAATTGGCGCACGAAGCTCGCACCCAGCAGCTCCACGCGACGACCGACGACTACGCCGAGGGTGTCGCGGCGTTCCGCGAAAAGCGCCGAGCCGAATACAAGGGCCGGTAGTCGAAGGGCCGGTGGGCTCGCTCGAATGCGCCGGACCGACCGCCGGCGGGGCGCACCCCGTTCGAACTCGACCCGTCGCCAGCCCTACGGCCGCTCGCGAACGCTGTCGATTGCTGCGGCATCCCCAAGAGCACAAGAGCGACAACCATCGGACCGCCGCTCCGTGAAGGTCGAGGTTGACTAGTCGTCTCGACGCTGCGCACGCGAAGATGCCAACCACTCGGGACGACGGCCTGAGCCCTGACGGGCTCGTCGGGAAGCCGCACGCCCTTCAGATGAACAAAATCAAGGGACCTTCAGCAAGCAAGCATTCAGCCGTTCGGTGCGGATCACGCGGTCGGTGTAGCGCACCGAGTGCTGGGCGCTGGCTGCGCCGCCGCGGTGCGCCATAACCTTGGTCGGTGCCCCGTGTCCGCTCTGTCTACGGCGTCGTTATCGCGATGTATTGGAACGAGGGGCCGCACGCACGCCCACACTTCCATGCCCGCTACGGCGGGCGCTCGGCGTCGGTGGGTTTCGACGGGGCTGTGATCGCCCGCTCCCTGCCCCGCGTGCGCTCGGATTGGTCCGGGATTGGGCTGCGCTGCACGGGCCCGAGCTCGCCGCGAACTGGGAGCGAGCCCGTCGGGATGAGCCGTTGTTACCGATCGATCCCCTGGCCTAACGGGCTTGCTGCGGTGCCGCAGCCGCGACGGTAATCGACCGCGTAAAGCCGCGGTTATCGTTGCGGGAGCCCTAAGATTCTCAGCATGGAGCAGCTCGTCGATATTGTGGCGGTCGAAGTCGTGGGCACCTAACGCCTCGAGCTGAGCTTCGAGGATGGCCTTGTGGGGGAGGTCGACTTCACCGACCATGAGTGGACCGGGGTGTTCGAGCCGCTTCGTGATCCCTCGTACTTCGCCAGGGTCCGTATCGATCCGGAGCTCGGGACGATCGGCTGGCCCAACGTAGCTGACATGGCCCCCGAACCCCTCTACACGGCGGCTCAGCGCAGCGCCGTTGCAGCGGCGCCCACGGCGCAGTCCTGATCAGCGCGATCGGCCAGGGCTCCGGATCGGACCGGGCGCGGGCGTACCCGCGACGTTGGCGACTTTCGCCCCCTGGGGCGGGGCGCTCGCGGTGCGCCTCCAGCTGCGCCGACGCGAACTCTGCAGGGTTCGGCGCCGAAGAACAGCCTGCTGCGGCCAATCGCGCAGCGCTGCCCGCCCGCCTCACTGGGCGAGCCCCGCAACAGCCCGATCGAAACCTCGACCCGCTTGCTTCAGCTCATCTGGCGTCGTCTCCTCGTTTCGCGGTCCCCGGGGCCAACGGCCACCCTGCCTGTCTCCTTACTGGGGAACACGTTGGGCACGAGGTCGAGCATCGCGTTCACGCCTCGTACGTAAACCCGTTTGTCAAGCCGCATCTGGACCGCCGGGAGCCGACCTGAACGATCGCCTCGACAACAAGATTTGGGGGCCATCGTTAGGCCGTGGTAAGCTGCTTGCGGTTTCAACGAGGGAGGCGACCACGCATGAACAAGGGCGGAAAGCGGGTGTTTCCTCTCCTCGGCGGAGTCGTGGCAGCAGGATTGCTGGCTCTAATGCCAATCTTGCTGGTCGGCCCCCAGTCGGCCGCGGGAAGCGGCGGCGCTGCCGACTACGAATACAAGGTCGTCGGCGGCGCCTACGCGGCGGGAGGGCACCTGACCGCTGGTCGGTCCAACGAGCCCTGCGTGGAGGGAGTCACGGCGGCCTGGATCGGCGACGTGTCGACGAGCGCGGAGGAGTCACTTTTCGGCGGCTCGGGAGATCTGCACATCGGCGGGCACGGAACATCGGGCCTGGTCAGCAGCAGCTTCGCAACCGATTCAACCTTCAGCGCCCACCACGACCGCAGAGTTAGCTGTGATCGTGAACATCCGGCGCCAGACACGCCGACGGACTGCTCGGACAGCGCCCTCAGGAGGGTCGAAGTGGACGCAAATATCGGCGGGAATCTCGGCAACAAGGTCCGGATCCAGTGGAACATCCGCCAGACCACCGGGCCGACCAGGGGCTGGGTACCCCAGACGTTCGGCTGCGTGGAGCCGTTCAACAGCTTCCCATGGCAGGGATGCAAGTCCGAAGCGACGCTGAACACCTTCACGGAACAACGGTTCCGCCTGCGGTTCAAGTGCTACAAGGTTAGTTTCGTCCCGCCTCCCGGCACCGACTACTACCGCTACCAGGCCGACTCCCTGGTCCGCGGCTTCATCACCCTGAAGCGCCAGCATCAGAGCTAAATCCGCGGGCTTGCAGTAAGCGTCTAATCGGGCCGTTGCGCCCGACAGCAGTGCTTTCGCGCCGCTCCCAACCCAGTCACGGCCACGATCGGCCCACCTCACGCCCTCAACCTTGATCGCCCAGGCGCTCGGTGCCGCGGTTGAGCGGAGGGTGCGAGTCAACCGGGGCGGAGGTGGTCAACGGCTGGGCGCGGGACCGGGTTTCCGATTGCTGAGGGGGTTCGATCGGCACTACCCCGTCCTCGCGGGCGCCGCGGAACCACTCCGGCTGCGAACCGCGGGTCATGCACCGCCGCCGCGCCTCGGTTGGGTCCATCCGGTCTCGCTGTCCCGCTCGCGGCGTCGGATAATCCGATCGATCTCAACGATCGGGCTGATTTGTTCCGAGGATCGCGCGACACCAGAACACCGGCGCCGCCCCGGTACTCGACGAGCATCCGGATTCCAGATCGCCCGCTCGAGCAGATGGAGGTGCGATATGCCGCGAATACCGAGGCTAATCGCACCTTGATCGCCCAGGCCGCTCGGGGCCGCCGCGGTTGAGCGGTGGGTGCGAGTCAAGCGGCCCGGAGGTGGTTAATGGGTGGGCGCGGGACCGGGTTTCCGATTGCTGATGGGGTTCGATGGCACCCCTCGCCCTCGTGGGCGTCGCGAAACTACTCCGGCCGCGAACTGCGGATCGTCGGCCGCCGCGGCGCCTCGGCTGGGTCCGTCCGGTTCCGGATTCGGCTGTGCTCGTGGGTTCGGAAGCGCCAGATCGAGCCGTTTCAGCGTCAGGCGCGGGTCAAGCGGGTTGAAGGCGTTCGGACTGCGCTGGAGATCGGGTTTACCGCTTGCTGATGCGGTTTGGGGTGTCCCTTGGAAGGTGCTGCACTTAGCGCTCCCCTCGTATGGTAGCGTCTGAATCCCACGCTCCGGCGACGCCCACGGACCCGGATGGACTGGCGAGCCGGACTAGGTCCGGACCGCCAGCCACATCCAACGGAGGATCATCGCGATGAAGATGCCCAAGATCAACCGCCGCTACCTCGCGGGGCTCGCTGGCTTGGCAGTGCTGGTCGCCGTGGGAATCGTGATTACATCGGATGACTCCGGCTCGGAGAGCGCGCCGAGCGACCGATCCGTGACGGCGCGGGAGTTCGGCGCCGACTACAAGGTCACCACCGTCATCGCCACCGTCAAGGGGCCGGTGACTTGCGGCGGCGACAACCTCAGACTGACTCCCAAGCAACTCGATCAACTCGGCGCCATTGTCGAGGGCAGCAAGGGGGCGCACCACAGCGAGGGCGTCGAACTCCCTCCGGACTCCGTGCCGAGGTGCCCCAGCGGCGCAACTGCGAAGCATGCTGCCGCACCGATCAGCCTTTACGGAATAGCGGGCGCCACCGGTTGACCCGACGCCCGAGGCGCCGCTCGGTTCCTCGATCCAACCTCAAAGTCGTATTGAGTTAGCGCCCTCCCAACCTCCGCCAGCCCTCCGTCGAGCGTGCAGGACTCCTCCCGGTTGCAGCGAATCTTGCACCCATGGGCCGACGTCCTTCATGTCTGGCAACCGGCCGTGAGCGGCGGTTTCGCCATCCGCGCCGCGTCCGGATCGCAGCGATCGAACCTCAAACCCTCAGCCTGAGCGCGCCCTGAACAAGCGACTGCTGGCCGAGAACGTGCGGCTACGAGCCGAGCTGGAAAAGGCGCGACGGATCGTGCTGAGCGGGCGGGCGATCGTAACCCGCGATGTTGGCGACTTTCGCCCCCTGCTCGCGGCTGCCCTCCGCGAAGGGACGCCGACTTTTGGGCTGCTAGCGTCTCGTGTCGGTTCCCGCTTCGTCGTGCGGCAATCGGCGTCTTGGTCGCGGCTCTTGGCGAATTCCAGCGCGGCCACCCTGAGGATGATGCCGTCGTCATGCAATACGGCGGCGAGGACTGGCTGTAGATTAATCCATCCGGGCTCCGTGGAGCCAACGAAAGCGAAGTCTCGGATCCTGCGCCGACCGGTTGATCCGGTTCAATAATCGAGATCAGGAAGCTCGAACTCGGGCAGCGGACCGTGGATCTGGGTCAGGGCGTCGAGGGCGCTACGGTCCTTTACTCGATTGGCGAGGCGCTTCATTGTCGCCAGATGACGCAGGCTGACGACCGGAACGTCGACCCCGCCAAGCGGAATCGTGCAGGCGTCGCGACGGACATCGGTCCAGCTGAGCGGAGGTAGGCCCTCCTCGATCACGTCGAGGCGCCCGCCGTCGGTCTCGACCCCGAGGTGGGCCGCCTGAGAAGGCCAGTGGGCGGCGATGAACGGCCCGCTTCGGGTCCTAGCGCTGAGCGCCAGCAGTGCCCGCTCGAGCCGCTCCCGATTCTTCCGCCCCGGCGCGATCATCACGTCCACATCCTCGGTGGTGTGCGGGGCGCCGTGCAGCCGCACCGCGTGCCCCCCGATCACGACGTAGTCGACCGCGGCGTCGTTGAGGGCGGTGAAAATCGCAACCGGATCGCCGACGCCACTCACCGGATGGGGCTCACGAAGCCGCGCTGTACAACCCGGCGCTCCGGCCCGCCTCGGCAAGTCGCTCGGCGACCCGCGACAGGCGCTCGGCCCGCCGCATCAGCTCGGCCGGGTCGACCCGGCCATCGCGCATCAAGTCGATCTGGCGATCGATGTCCTGGGCGCGATCGTCGGCGCGAATCCGCCGTGCCGCCTCGGCGCAGCGGCCACAGGCGGTGAGATGGGACAAGATCCGTTCGGCGATCTCGGCTCCGAGCAGCTCGGGGAAGTCATAAGCGGCGTGAATCCGGGCACGGCCGATGTGGGGGGCGCAGGGGCGCGGCAACGGTGATCCGAAGCGCGGCGCTCCGACCGGGTCGGGGCGAAGTGCCTGGCGGTAGGTCGCAAAAGCCGCCGACAGCTCGCCGAACTCGACGAAGTCGAGCGCCGAGAAGTCGCTCGGCTCGGCCCGGACGGCGAGGGCATCGCGCATTCGCTCGATCTCAAAACCCGCGGCCCGGTAGAGGTCTCGCACCTCGAACAGGACTCGCCTGGCGTCGTCGCGATGGGTCAGCGGGACAAGCAGGGTTGTCTCGAGCATCGCGATGAACTCGTGGCAGCGCTTTAGCTGCTCGATCGGGAGGCGTTCGCGCTCGTGGGTTTGGCGGGCCTGGCAGCCGAGCCGCCACAGGACTACGTCACGGCCCCACTCGGTGCGGGCGGCAATCCGCTCGACGACCCGGTCGATCGTGTCGAGCAGTTCGCGGCGATCAAGCGGCAACATCGCCCAGTCAGACGCCTCCGACCAGGCATGACGACCGAGCCGACTTGCCTGGCCAAGCTCGTAGAGGGCTTCGAGGGTCGCGATCTCGGCGACGACCTCCTCACGATGCGGCGACATCGGCCCCTCCATGGCATGTAACAGAACGCACCATCGCTTGATCGTATCGGCATTGCGCCGTAAACTGTGAGCAGCGCCGAGCCACGTCAGCTCGCAACCACCGGCTCGAGCAGCGGCAGGGGACCGTGCACGCACTCCAGCGACTCGAGGTCGGCCAGGTCGGTGTAGCGGCCGGCCCGCTGCTTCAACACCACCAGGTGCTCGAGCGACACCACCTTGAGCTCGCAACCCGACGCGAGGATCACCCGGCGCGCGGCGTTGCGGATGTCGGCCCATTCAAGCGGCGGTCCGGAATCGGCAGGCATGATGTCGAGGGGCCCGCAAGCCGTCGTGACCCGGACGTTCTCGCCCTGCGGCCACCCTTGGATCCCGAACGGCTCGCCACCCCGATCGGTTGCCTCCAGGGCGGCAAACGCGGTCTCAAACCCATCCCGCCCCGTCGGCAGCGGCGAAATCATGATGTCAACGTCCATCGTGGTCCGGACGACTCCGTGCAAGATCACCGCCATCCCCCCGATCACGACGTAGTCGACTGCGGCGTCGTTGAGCGCGGTGAAAATCGCAACCGGATCGCCGACGCCACTCACCGGATCGGGCTCACGAAGCCGCGCAGTGAAGCCCGGCGCTCCGGCCCGCCTCGGCAAGTCGCTCGGCGACCCGCGACAGGCGCTCGGCCCGCCGCATCAGCTCGGCCGGGTCGACCCGGCCATCGCGCATCAAGTCGATCTGTCGATCGATGTCCTGAGCGCGATCGGCGGCGCGGATTTTCCCTGCCGCCTCGGCGCAGGCGCCGCAGGCGGCAAGATGGGAGAAAATCCGTTCGGCGATCTCGGCTCCGAGAAGTTCGGGGAAGTCGTAAGCGGCGTGAATCCGAGCGCGGCCGATGTGGGGAGCGCAGGGGCGCGGCAGGGGCGATCCGAAGCGGACCGATCCGGGGGCGTCGGGGCGAAGCGCTTGGCGGTAGGTGGCAAAAGCCGCCGACAGCTCGCCGAGCCCGACGAAGTCGAGCGCCGAGAGATCGCTCGGCCCGGCGCGGAAGTCCAGGGCCCGGTGCATTCGTTCGATCTCAAAGCCAGCCACCCGGTAGAGGTCTCGCACCTCGAACAGAACTCGCCGGGCATCGTCGCGATGGGTCAGCGGAGCAAGCAGGGTGGCGTCGAGCATCGCGATGAACTCGCGGCAGCGCTCCAGCTGCTCAATCGGGAGGCGTTCGCGCTCGTGGGTCTGGCGAGCCTGGCAACCGAGCCGCCACAGGACTACGTCGCGGCCCCACTCGGTGCGAGCGGCGATCCGCTCGACGACTCGGTCGATCATGTCGAGCAGGTCGCGGCGATCGAGCGGCAGCGTCGCCCAGTCAGACGCCTCCGACCAGGCATGACGGCCGAGCCGACTTGCCTGGCCAAGCTCGTAGAGGGCTTCGAGGGTCGCGATCTCGGCGACCTCGTCCTTCTCAAGGGTGGCCATATCGCGCTTATCGTAGCGCCGATTCCCCGGATCGGTGCTGCCGATCGGAGGGGTCGGTCAGCTACGCCTTCAGATCCCTGATCATCGTCTTGGCGGCGTTCATCCCCGGCATCCCGTTGATCCCTGCAATCGGGTGGGTACCAGAGCCCGACAAATACAGCCCCGGGACCGGAGTCTTGTAGCCGGCGAGCCCGGCCGCGGGCCGGGTGGGACCGAACCGGGTAATGATCGGGTCGACGTGGTAGACGTTGCCGTCGGGTGCGTTGAATCGCTCCTCGATGCCCTTTGGGGTGAGGGTCCGCCGGGCGATCTCGAGCTTGTCGAGGCCGTCGTAGTAGTTGGCGCAGTCGTCGAGGATGACCTTTTCGCAGGTCTCGCGCACCGTCTCCCAATCCTCGATCGGCTTCGACGGAACCAGCCCGCTCCAAAACCACCAGGTGTCGTGCCCGGGAGGCGCCATCCCGGGGTCGAACGCGGTCGTCACCTGGGCGAGCCCGGGGATCATCTCGGGTACCTGGCCTCGGGTGCAGGCCTCGCCCGCGTCGAGGCTCTGCTGGTGGGTTGACCAGGTGACGCAGGGCAGGCGCAGGTCGACCGAATCGCCCGTCAGGTTGTCCTTTCGCCACCGCTGGTGGCGGGTCATCTCGACCCGGCCGCTCAAGGCGACGTTGACCTTGATGTTGCCGTAGCCGGTCGAGGTGGTCGGGATGTTCTTGACCCGGAGCGCCAACTGCTCGTCGAGAACACCTTCAGGCAGCAGCTTGCCGAGGGTGATCGTGGGCCCGCAGGAGGTGACGACGCCGCGAGTTGCGCTGAGCTCCTCGCCACCCTCCAAAACAACGCCGGTGACGGTTCCGCCCGACATCAGCAGTTGCTCGACCGGGGCGGAGCAGCGAACCCTGCCACCGTTGGCCTCAAGGCAACGAATCAGCGCCGCCGGGAAGGCGCCGGTTCCGCCCTCGAACATGGCCACCCCCCACTTTTGGTAGACGCCGAGGTAGATCAGTGCCCAACCGGAAGCGTCGGCGTCAAAGCGCATAAACGGCAGGTTGACCGTCAGCGGCCCCCGCACCATGTCGTGCTCGAAGTACTCCTCGATCGCCTCGCGCTGCGAGACACTCGCCCAGTGGATGATCCGCCCCAGTTCCTTGCGTCCCTTGGCGACCGCCTTCAGCGCCTCCAAAAGCCGCTTGCCCTCGGGGCGCAGCGGGTTCGTCTGCATCATCGGCAGCCCCATCGCGGTGGCATGGGCGATCGTGTTCGAGAGTTCAAGCCAGCGCGCCGCATCCTTGCGCGAAAACCGCTTTATCTCCTCGACCGTGCGCTCGGCCTCGCGCCACATCGCGATCGACTCGCCCTCCGGGCCGAGATGAACGTGGGCTGGGTTGATCAACCGCATCCGCAGGCCATAACGCGACGACAATTCGAGCTCGTTGTCGATGTTGGTGGTGCGAAACAGCGAGGCGTGGATCGAAGCCTCGTTGATCATGTGCTCGGGAGCCTCCGGCGCCATCGGGTTGGTCGAGGTCATCCCTCCCGGGGTCGACGACGCCTCGACCACCTCGACCTTGAGCCCGGCCTTGGCCAGGTAGCAAGCGCAGACGAGGCCGTTGTGCCCCGCGCCAACAACTATTACGTCGGGCTTCGGTTCGGTGGCCATTTGGCGTCTGCTCTCCTCGGGTTTCGAAAACTGCGGTCGGTTCCAAGACAATACTACGCCCTGTCTGGACACCGCGTTCGGGTAGTATGAGCGACTGATGAACTCGCCGAGCAACGAAGTCCTCCGCGCCACCGCCGACGGCGTCTGCACGATCACGCTAAATCGACCCGAGGCGATGAACGCGATCACGACCAGCCTCGCCGCCGCGCTCGGCGAGGCGCTGAGCGAGGGCGCCGCGAACGCCGACGTGATCGTGATCGAGGGCGCCGGAGCAAACTTCTGCGCCGGTGGCGACTTCAACCACCTACAGAGCGTCCGCTCCGATCCGGCGGCGCTGCGGGCGCTGTTCGAGACCTTTTCCACCACCTGCGCCACGATCGCCGAGCTCGAGGTGCCGGTGATCGCGTCGGTCCGGGGGGTCGCGATGGCTGGCGGGTTCGAGCTGATGCAAGCGTGCGACATTTGCCTGGTCGACGAGGATGCCCAGATCGCCGACAACCATTCGAACTTTGCGATGGTGCCGGGCGGCGGCGGCACCCAGCGACTGACCCAACTGGTCGGCCGACAGCGCGCCCTCGGCCTGATCCTGACCGGCTCGCGGATCGGCGGTCGTGCGGCGGTCGAGTGGGGGCTCGCCTACTCGGCCCACCCGCCCAACCAACTCGCCGCGGCAACCGCTGGCCTGGCGAGGGCGCTGGCGAACAAGGACCGCGCCACCCTGGCGAAAACCAAGCGGCTGATTCGCGGCGGCCTCGAACACCGGCTCGCCACCGGGTTGGAGGCGGAAATCGAGGTCGTGCTCGAACATCTCGGCAGCGCTCGCGCCGCGGCTGGGATCGGAGCGTTTATCGGCGGCAAGCGTGAGAAGGAGACAGGATGACCGAGACACTGCTCAGCGACGGCCCGGTGCTGCTCGACCTCGACGGCGGGATAGCCCGGCTGCGGCTGAACCGCCCCGAAGCGTCGAACTCGCTCAACCAGGCGCTGTTGGAAGCCCTGGTCGAGGCGATGCGCCTATGCGGCGAGGCGGCGGGCCTGCGCGTCTTGGTGGTGAGCGGCGAAGGCGACAACTTCTGCGCCGGCGGCGATGTCAAGGAGTTCGCGGCGAAGGGCGATGGGCTGCCCGACTACCTGCGGTGGGCAACAGCCCAGCTCCAGATCGCGACTCGGGCGATGCTCGACCTGCCGGCGCCGGTGATCGCACTAGTCCAGGGCTGGGCGGCGGGCGGCGGCGGGCTCGGGCTGGTTTGCGCCGCCGACCTGGCGATCGGAACCGAGGGCTCACGCTACATCTCCGGTGCGACCCGGGTCGGCATGGCCCCCGACGCCGGCGGCAGCGTCACGCTGGCGCAGATCGTCGGGGTTCGAAAGGCGATGGAGCTATTTTTGACCAACCCGACCCTGACAAGCGACGAGGCGCTCCGGCTCGGGATCCTCAACCAACTCGTCGCCGACGACGAGTTGGCAGTACGAGGTGCCGAGCTGGCCGCGCAACTGGCGGCGGGACCGACGCTGTCGTTTGCCGAGACGAAACGGCTGGTTTGGGCGGGTCTCGGTCGGACCGTCCAAGATGCGCTCGACGACGAGGCCGAAACGGTCAGCACGCTGTCGGCAACCGCCGACTCGATGGAAGGTCTGCGCGCCGTAATCGAGCGCCGACGCCCCACCTACACGGGAAGCTGAGGCGTCGCGATGGACCTGGGATTGAGCGGTCGCCGGGTCTTTGTGACCGGCGGCGCCCGCGGGATCGGCGCCGCGATCTGCGAGTGCTTCGCCGCCGAAGGGGCCGAAGTGATGGTCGGCTACCGAAGCTCGACCGAGGGGCCCGAACTGGCCGAACGGCTCGGCGGTAGCGCCGTCAAGCTCGACGTTGCCGAGCCGCAGGCCACAATCGAAGCGGTTGCCGGACTCGGCACCCTCGATGTCCTGGTCAATAACGCCGGCGTCGACGACATGGCCTTTTTCACCGAATACACACCGCAGCGGTGGCGAGCCCAGCTTGACATCAACCTCGAAGGCGTCCTTCACTGCACCTTGGGAGCGCTGCCGGCAATGCAGGCGGCGCGCGGGGGGCGGATCATCAACGTCTCCTCAGAGGCGGGGCGCCTTGGCTCTTACCGGGGATCGGTTTACGCGGCGGCGAAGGGCGGCGTGATCGCCTTCACCAAGTCGATCGCTCGCGAGAACGCCCGCTTCCAAATCACCGCCAACAACGTCCTCCCCGGCCCGATCCAGACCCCGATGCTAGAGGAGAACCGCCACGGTCCGAAAGGCGATCTGGTCGTCGAGGCAATGGCAAACGCCACCCTGATGCGGCGAATCGGCGCGCCCGAGGAAGTCGCAGCCGCAGTCGTGTTCCTCGCCTCAGCGCGTGCCTCCTACATCACCGGCGAGACCCTCGGCGTCTCCGGTGGGATGGGCACCGGGGCCTGACGGGCACGACTCGCCAAGCAGCCTCGGCCGCATCAGCGACCGGCAGCGAGGACCCCAGCGCCCCTCAGGGCGCGGAGTCTCCAGCGGAGCGAAGCTCGTTGAGCGAGGTCTCAACCCCGGCCGCGGTTAGGACATCGCCACTCGGGCTGACATCGCCGACCGCGGGGACGCCGGTAAGCCATCCACCGGTGTAGATCGACTCGCCACGCCACAGCATCAGGAGCTGGCGATGCCCCACTTTGATCGCATCGACCACCTCGGGATCTTGAGTTCGGACCAGCAGTCGATCGGGGGCGCTCCCCTTCAAATATTGTGAGATATCAACCGTGAACTGGGTGTACTCTCCAAAAGTCCGCGCGATTTCCAATTTATCCGCGGGAAGGTCCGGGTTGTCGGTAAAGCTCGCGGTCTTAACCGAGATGGGAGTGCCGACGACAGCCAACTCGAGTCCTTCCATGATCTGGATGGGATCGGTCACGTCGTAAGAGCCAATTACAACCGTTTTTGCATCCACGTTGGTTTGTGCATCCACGTTGTGCGGCGTGGCTCGAGCGGGCGCTCTGGCGTCGTATGTCGAAGCGGGCGACTTATCGCCGGTCTTAGCGGCGTATGCGATCGCAAATGCGACAATGCAAACGGTCCCCAAGGCAACGATAGCCCGGACAAGAGCGGATTGTTGTGTAAGTGCACTCAGCAGAGCGTCGGGGGCGGGGCAACCGGCCGGGCTACCGCAGCTCGGCCACTGCGACCCCGGCCACGGTTCGTTGAAGATGTTGTAGCCGAGGATCCGCTCGTCGCCGCGAAACTCGCGAACCACTCGTCCCCATCGCCCTGCAGCCCGACCCGGCCGGGGCCCGCAGCGTTTGTCATGAAGTGGTCGACGGCCGGGAGACGGGCGGCATGAACAGGTAGTTGGCGGGAAAGCCGTTGTCGGGCTCGGCAGGACCCAGAACCCCTGGCGCTGAAGCATCCGCGCGGTTCGCGCGATCCGAGCCAGGTAGGCCTCGTTGTAGACGCCGGGCTCGGGCTCAAGTCCCTTGTGAATGATCCCGAGGCGGATCGTGTCAAAGCCGTTGCGGTGCAGGAAACGGGCATCGTCACGGCCGAAGCCAATCGCCGCCGGGTGATACGGCGCCAGCTTGTTGACCATGCCCCATCCCTGGAGGATCACGACCCGGCCCTCGGCGTCGGTGATCCAGCGACACTCATGTCCGAGCGGGGCGGTCGGCTGCGCGGCGTCCGATCCGGACGCCAAGGCCTGAGCGCGATCGCGGCAAACAACGAGGCGAGGCACCAGCGAGGACCACGGAGCATCAACGGCGGTCTAAGCCCGAGATGACGAAACGAGCATCGTGCGCTTCGCTGTGCCAAGCAGACATCTGCGTCTGCTAATCTGCACGTATGCGTACAACCCTCAACCTCAATCCCGAGCTGGCGCGGACGGCAAAGCGCGTCGCTTCGGAACGGGGGGTGACCTTGACGGCTTTGATCGAGGAGGGGCTGCAGGGTGTGCTCACCGATCGCCGTCGCACGAAGGCGTTTCGGCTTAATCTCCCGGTCATCAGGGGACGGCGCGCACCGACCGTCGACCTGGCCGACCGTGATCGGCTGTACGAGCTGCTCGACCAGCCCGACTGAAACGCCGGGCGGGCCGGTTGATCGCTGTCGACACCAACATCCTGCTGTACGCGCACCGCGCGGACTGTCCTCAACACGATACGGCGCTCGTCGCCGTTACTGACTTGGCCGAGGGGGAGCCGGTTTGGGGGGTCCCCGTCTTCGTGATCGCGGAGTTCTTGCGGGTTGCGACACATCGCAAGGTGTTCGAGCCCCCGAGTTCGCTCGAGGCTGCCCTCGCGGCACTTGGAGCGATCCTCGCCAGCCCGAGTGCGCGGGTCTTGATGCCCGGCGATCGCTTCGTGCCGCTGCTGAGGGAAGTCACGCTTGGATCGGGGGCGGTTGGGAACCGGATCCATGACGCCTCGATCGCCGCAGTGTGTCTGGAGTGGGGGGTCTCGGCCCTCCTAACCGAGGACCGCGACTTCGAACGCTTCGATGGGATCAGGGTTCAACGGCTCAGGTCGGCGTAGTCGCAGCCCCGTGATATGAGACGGGCGCCGAGCTCGACGGCCCGCTCCCGCGCCTTTGCCCGGGCGGCACTGATCGCCTCCAGCTCGCGCTCCCCGATCGCGTCGATCAGCCGAAAGGCGGTGGAGCCCGAGGCCACCGACCCGAACAGATCGGGCTGATCGCGAAGCGCGGCGGTCTGCGAGGTGTTCACCGCCCTGGGCGAACACGACTGGGAGGTCACGGATCACCTCGCCGGGGTCGTGGCGGCCGCGGCGCTTTCGGACCCCGCCAAGGGCCTTCGAGAGCTCGGCCGTGAGGCCGAGCCGATCACTGAGATTCGACAGCGCAAGCGCACCGGCGTGTGTCGCAAAGTCCCTCGCCGTCAGCCGTGATCTCGACAGTCTCGGACGATCCGTTTCTTTTCACTTCACGGTGGGGCCGCCTGGGTTGGGGATGCTGGTTGCGATGCCTAGCTTTACCCAGCTCAGGAGGCGAATTTATGTGCTCAGGCGTGGTTCACGGGCCAGCTTGATGCACGATCTGGGGTGAGGGTGCGTGTCGGCGAGGGTGACCGGGTGAACCGCGTGATTCGGTGCCAACGGCGTCGGTTGCGCGCCAGAGAGCCGTCTCCGTTGGCTTGAGACTGACGGTCATGCAACCGATCAGTTCGCCGTCACGATCTCGAATAGGATCTCGGTCGTGCCGCTTCCTCCCGGGCCGAGAATTGGCTCGATCGCCTGTACCGCGCGTTTCATGTGGCGGCCGATCGATTCGCTACTGACGTGGCACCGTCGCTACGGCGACGCCTTCACGGTCCCATACCTGCGCTTTGGCACCGGGGTCTATGTTGCCGACCCCGATGAAATTAGATCGATGTTCACCGGCGACCAGTCGAGCCTGCTGGCGGGCGAGGCGAACTCGCCGCTGGAGCCGGTCCTCGGCTCCTCCTCGGTGCTGGTGCTGGACGGCCCCGAGCACATCCGCCAGCGCAAGCTGCTCTCACCGCCGCTGCAGGGCGACCGCCTCGGATCGATCCGCGAAACGATCCGCGAGGTCGCCTCGACCGAGATCGACGGCTGGCGAAGCGGCGAGACAATCGTGGTCCGAGCGCGGATGCGCCAGGTCACCTTCGATGTGATCGCCCGGACCGTCTTTGGCGTCAGCGACCCGGATCGAATCGCTCGGCTGCGCGAAGCCCTGATGGCGCTGCTCAACCTCGGCCCGGCCTTCTTCTTGCCCGACGCGATGCGGACCAACCTCGGGCGCTACAGCCCCGGCGGGATCTTCGAGGCGCGGCTCGCCGCCGCCGATCACCTGCTCTATGAGGAGATCGCCCTGCGCCGCGCCGCGCCTGACCTCGACCGTCGTGGCGATGTGCTGTCGGCGCTGCTGCGAGCCCGCGATGACGACGGCGGTGCGATGAGTGACGCCGAGTTGCGCGACGAGCTGATCACCATGCTGGCGGCGGGACATGAGACGACCGCGACCGGACTGGCCTTCGCGTTTGAGCTGGTGGCGAGGCATCCCGAGGTGCAGGAGCGACTGCGCTCCGAGCCCGACGACGACGCCTACCTGAAGGCGGTCGTCAGCGAGGTACTGCGGCTGCGGCCGGTGATCGACGCCAGCGAACGGACCCTGACCGAGCCTCGACAGGTCTGCGGGTATCAGCTGCCAGCCGGGATCCGGGTTTACCCGGCTGCGGTCTGTGTCCATCACCGCGCCGACATCTACCCCGAACCGGAGCGATTCCGCCCCGAGCGATTCCTTGAAGGGGAGCAGCAGCCGTACTCGTGGATCCCGTTTGGCGGCGGGATTCGCCGCTGCATCGGCGCCTCGCTCGCGCAGGCGGAGATCGCCGAGATTCTGCGGATAGCGGTTACCCGGCGGCGCTTCGAACCGGTCCGCCGCGACCCCGACCCGGTTGTTCTCAGCGGTATCACCCTGGCGCCGAGCCGCGGCGTCGCGCTGCGAATCACCGGCTGAGCACGCCAGCGAGTCAGCCTTCGAGCAGGGCGCCCGCGAGCTCAGCCGAGACCGTGTCGTGGCTTCCGTAGAGGCGGCGCAGCAGCTGTCCGCGTCGGAAGTAAAGCGGCGCATCGTGTTCCCAGGTGACTCCGATCCCGCCGTGGACCGACATGCACCTCCGGGTCGCGAGGTCAACCGCGGTAGCGGCACCGAGGCGGGCGGCGAGGGCGCGACGACGGAATCCTTCGGGGTTGTCGGCGTACTCCGAACAGGCGTCACGAACCAGCACCTCAGCCACCTCGAGCCGACGCAGTACCTCGACCAAGCCGTGCTTTATCGCCTGAAAGGAACCGATCGGACGGGCGAAGGCGAACCGCTGCTTGGCGTATTCGACACCGAGCTCAAGCGCCGAGCGCCCGGTTCCGCAAAGCGACGCCGCGACCAAGAGGTGGGCGAGGGCACAGACACGGTTGCGGGCTGCGGTGTCGAGTGCAAGCGCACTCGCGGCGGCCCCGGAGAACGAGGGCCGCGCCACCGCGACGCTCGGATCGAACGAATCGATCGCCTCGACCACCAACCCGACGGCATCGGCATCGACACACCAGGCGCTGGCGGCGGTGATCACGACCAGCACGTCGGCGCCGGGAAGATCCGGGGTTAGCCCGCCGCTACCGCTCAGGCGGCCCCCCTCGTCGGCGCTCACGCTGGCCGAACCGAGCACCGCCGCGGCGCGCAGCTCACCGCCAGCCAGCGCCGCCAGCCGCGGATCGCCGGGATCAGCGGCGGCAATAGCCGCGGTCCCAACCAGGTGGCCGATCAGCGGCAGCGGCGCCAGCCGACGTCCTGCCTCGGCCAGCACCAGCGCCGCCTCGGTCGGACCGAGGCCGGCTCCGCCCGCCTCCTCGTCGACCAACAGCCCGGTCCAGCCAGCCTCGACGGCGGTCGCCCACTGCTGCACGAGTTCGGCGCCGTCGAGCGCCGCGCGGATCGACTCCAGTGAGCAGACGCGCGACAGCGCGTCGGCCGCCGCCTCCTGGACGAATTTCTGCTCATCACTCAAAAAGGCTGGCATCAGCTCGTCATCCCCAGCGCGAGGCCACCGCTGACCCCGAGGACCTGCCCGTGCACGTAATCAGAACCGGGCGAGCAGAGGTAGTAGACGCCGCGCGCGGCCTCCTCGGCGGTGGCGGGACGACCGAGCGGGATGAAGTTGTGGAAGGCTGATCGTGCCTGCTCAGGGATCCCGATCGGGAGCTTTCGATCGTCACCGAGGTCGATCTCGCCGACGGTCCCGATCGCTGCGGTCAGCCGGGTCTCGATCGCCCCGAAGGCGATCGCGTTGACGTTGATCTTGAGCGGCCCCCACTCCTTGGCAAGCGCCTTGGTGAGCCCAACCGAACCACCCTTCGCCGCGGCGTATGCGACCTGACCGGCATTGCCCATCACCCCCGACAGCGAGGTGACCGTAACGACCTTGCGAAAGACCTCGCGACCGGCCGCCTGGTCGGCCTTGGCCGGCTCGCGCAGGTAGGGCGAGGCGGCCCGGAGCATCCGAAACGGGACCGTCGTGTGGATCGCGATCATCGCCTCCCACTGCTCGTCGGTGATCTTGTGAAGCGGCGCGTCCCAGGCGTAGCCGGCGTTGTTGACGAGAATGTCGATCCCGCCGAACGCCTCGACCGCAGCCTCGACCAGCTGCTCGCAGACGCCGCCAGCGGTCAGGTTGCCGCTGTGAACCGCGGCGTCGCCGTGCAGCGAGTCGGCGACCGACTGCGCCAGATCCCCGTCGAGGTCGGACACAACCACCTTGGCGCCGGCCGCGCTCAACTTGCGGACGGTCTGCTCGCCGATCCCGCGGGCCGAGCCCGTGACCACCGCGATTCGGCCCTCCAATTCCTTTGCCTCGCCCATCTCCCTGCTCCTTTTCAAGCCATAACTCGCTGGCGCGCCCGGTCGCGTCCAGGGGCGAACTGTACAGGCTGTTTGAACACCTCGTCGGAGCCACCCAGGGCGCAGGACCGCAGCCCGCAAGCGCCGCCCGCCATTTCAGCGCGATCGCTGTACACTGTGTTTGTACACGTCGTAGGATCGCGGCCGAGAGGGAGCCGACAGTTGAAACCCAAGGACACCGCCGAGCAGGCGGCATTCCGTGCAGAAGTGCGCGATTACCTGGCACAAATTGCCGACCAGGCACCCGAAAGCGCGACCGAGTCGGCCTCGGTCGCTGCTCGCGCCGCCTGGCAGCGCAAGCTCGCCGAGGGCGGCTTCGTCGGGGTCGCCTGGCCGGCCGAACACGGTGGCCGCGGCCTCGGCCCGCTCGAACAGATGATTGTCGACGACGAGCTTGAGCGCGCCGATCTGCCGGGGATCCTCGACTTCATCGGGATCGGGATGCTCGGGCCGGCGATGATCGTGCATGCCTCCGAGCAGCAACAGCACCGCCACCTCGGGCCGCTCCTGCACGCCGAGGAGGTTTGGTGTCAGCTCTTCAGCGAGCCTGCCGCCGGGTCCGACCTCGCCGGGATCAAGGCCCGCGCCAAGCTCAGCGACGGCGGCGGCTGGACAATTGACGGGCAGAAGGTTTGGACGACCAACGCCCAGTTCGCCTCCTACGGGATGCTTTTGGCGCGAACCGACACGAGCGCGATCAAGCATCGCGGCCTGACGATGTTCATCGTCGCGATGGACTCAGCCGGGCTCGAGGTTCGCCCGCTCCGCCAGATCAACGGCGAGGCCCACTTCAACGAGGTCTTCCTCGACGGGGTCGAGCTGCCCGCCGACGCGGTGATCGGTGGGGTCGGCAACGGCTGGAAGGTCGCCCTGACGGTGCTGATGTTCGAACGGATGGCGATTTCCGGCCACGCCCGCAGCTTCGGGATCGAGCTCGACGCGGTGGTCGAAGCGGTCCGCGATTCGGGCCGTGGGGACGACCCGATAATCCGCCGCCGCCTGGCCGAGCTGGCGGTCGATCTGATGGCGCTGTCGGCCGCTTCGAAGGAGACCCTGTTCGCGCTGCAATCGGGGCTAACCCCAGGTCCGGAGGTCGGCCTTCAAAAGGTGACGTTGGTCGAATCGACGACGGCGGCGGGGGAACTCGGAATCGATCTTTACGGGCCCGAGGCGCTGGTCGCCGGGAATCGCTGGGCCGAGACGACCGCGTTCGCCCCCGGGCTCCGCTCGGCCGGCGGCTCGAATGAGATTCTTGCCACCACGATCGGCGAGCGAGTCCTCGGGCTGCCGCCGGAACCGCGACTCGACAAGAACGTCGCGTTCGACCAGCTGCCCGGCTAACGCCACCCTGAGTACAACGAGGAGATCCAGATGAGTACTACCGACGCGACCGTCCTAACCGACCACGAGACCTTCGCCGAGGGGCCGCCGCACCCGATGTTCGACGCGATTCGGGCCGAGACGCCGCTCGCCGACAGCGGCGTCGGACCCGAGGGCAACCGGCTGTGGGCGGTCTGCCGCCATGCCGACATCGCCGAGGTGAGCCGCAGCACCGACCGCTTCTCCTCCAACGTCGCCGGAATCTTTCCGAACAGCAACGCCGTCTTCAACCTGATGTTGACCCAGAACCTGCTCCTCTACAAGGACCCGCCCGACCACACCAAGTTCCGCAAGATCCTGCAGACCGCGTTCGTCCCCAACTCGGTCAACAAGCGCCAAGAACAGGTTCGCGCGACGATCGATGCGTTCATCGACGGTGTGATCGAGCGCGGCGAATGCGACTTCGTCAAGCAGATCGCGGTCCCGTTCCCGCTGAGCGTCCTGATGGACCTGATGGGCCTGCCCCGCGAAGACATTCACACCCTCGAGGGCTGGATCGACGCGATTGAGGCGGCCACGATCTCCGGCGTCTCCGACGAGGCGAACCCGGTGATGATGGAGATGGCCCCCTACCTGCTCGAGCAGATCACCCGCCAAAAAGAGGCCGGCACCGAAAGCCTGGTGGTCACCCTGGCAAACGCGGTGGTCGACGGTGAGAGCATGAAGGATGAGGAGATCTTGGTCTTCTTCGGCCTGCTCGTGTTTGCCGGCAACGACACGACCCGCAACACCCTGGCGAACGGAATGCGAGTCCTGCTCGAGCATCCCGAGCAGATGCGGATGCTGGTCGACGACCCGTCGCTGATCCCGAACGCGGTCGAGGAAATCCTCCGCTACACCTCGGTTGTCCAGTACTTCTGCCGCACCGCCACCGCCGATACCGAGCTGTCGGGCTGCCCGGTCGGCGAAGGCGACAAGGTGATGATCTGGTACACCGCCGGTTCGCGCGACCCCGGCGTCAACGACGACCCGCACCGCTTCGACATCACCCGCGATTCGATTGAGCACATGGCGTTCGGCGGCGGCGGTCGTCACTTCTGCCTCGGTGCGGGGCTCGCCCGCCAAGAGCTTCGGGTCGCCTTCGAACAGATCCTGGGTCGGATGGAGAACATCGAGCTGGCGGACGCGCCGGTGCGAAAGCGCACCAACTGGGCCAACGCCCTGACCTCGATGCCGATCACCTTCAGGTCGGGTTCTCCCCTCAACCCGTCCTGAAAAGCCGCAACTCCGCCGCCAGCCCCGGACTGGCTCTCTCCTCCCAGTTGGGGCTGGCGCGGGTTGCGGACTGAGATTATTAGCGGGAGCGCAACCCAGGCGCGCCCCCCGACCAGGTCAGCCGGCTCGTCGCCGCTTACCCGGCGCGGCGGTGAACGAACTTGGTGGCGCGGTTTAGCAGGTTGGTGGTCCGCTTCGAGTAGGGAAACATGTATGGCTCGCGCTTGGTCGGCATCCGATTGACGCTGAGGGTCTGGGTCTTGCAGTACTTGCGAATTCCGTTCGAGCCGTGGCGCGAGCCGACGCCCGAGGTCTTCCAGCCACCCATCGGGGCGCCGAAAGCGGCGTAGTTGATCTGAGCGTCGTTGACCAGGCAGGCGCCGGCTTCGATTCGACGGGCGATCTGCTCACCCCGGGCGTTGTCGCGCGTCCAGACCGAAGCTTGCAACCCGTACTTGCAATCGTTGGCAAGCTCGATCGCCTGTTCGGCGTCGCGGACCTTCATGATCGGCATCGTCGGGCCGAAGGTCTCCTCGGTCATGCAGTCCATCGAGTGATCGACGTCGACCAGGATCGTCGGCTCGAAGTAACGCCCGCCGCCGTGCTCGGCGCGCTTGCCGCCGGTCACGATCTTGGCGCCCTTCGCGACCGCGTCGGCGACATGCGCCTCGATAATCGAGAGCTGCGGCGCAAAGGTCACCGCACCCACCTCGGTCGAACCCGGTGAGCTGTCGGGCCCCTGACGCAACGCCTTGACCTTCTCGGTCACCTTGGCGAGGAACTCGTCGTAGATCGGCTCCTCAACATAGACGCGCTCGACCGAGATGCAGACCTGGCCGCCGTTGTTCATCGAGAAGTAGGCGGCAGCGTTGGTCGCCCGCTCCAAGTTGGCGTCGGCCAAAACAATCATTGGATCCTTGCCACCGAGCTCAAGCGAGGCCGGGGTCAGGTTCCGGGCCGCCCGTTCCATCACCTTGCGGCCGGTTGCGGTCGAGCCGGTGAACATGACGTAGTCGACGTTGTCAATCATCGCCGCGCCGGTCTCGCCGTCGCCGGTCGCAATCCCGAGCACGCCCTTTGGCAGGCCCGAGGCCTCCATCATCTCGGCGACCAAGAAGATCGTTAGCGGGGTCACCTCGGACGGCTTCAATAGGACCGAGTTGCCCGCCATCAGCGCCGGGACGCAATCGCAGAAGGCGTTGACCAACGGGTAGTTCCAGGGGCCGATCACGCCGACCAAACCGACCGGCTCGTAGCGGGTTATCACCTTGCGCCCGAGCACCATCGGCGAGCGGGCCGAAATCCGCTCATCGCGCAGGTACTTCTCGGCGTGCTTTGCCCAGTAGGCAAACGACTCGAGCGCGACCGCGAGTTCGAGCCCGGCATCCTCATTGGTCTTACCGGTCTCGTCGATGATCGTCCGGGCGAACCGTTCACGATTGTCGAGCAGCCAGCGCCGGGCCCGATTAAAGACCGCACCGCGCGCCCGGAACCCAATCGCGCTCCAGCCGGGTTGGGCGGCCCGGGCCGCGTCGGCCAGAGCTCGGACCGCGTCGGCGTCAAGCTTTTCGATCGACCCGACACTCTCACCGGTCGCCGGATTCTCGACCGAGATCGATTCGACCGCGCCTGATCCGGCGCTGGCGCCAGCCTCGGAACCGTTCGAAGACTCGATCTCAACCGGCTGTTGCTCAACGGTCTCGGTGCTCACGCTTCCTCCTCGAAGCCCGCGCTGCGGGCGTTTAAAATCATGGTTGGCGGCGCGCCGCGCCTACCGCAGCAGAGTATCAGGCAAACGGATTGCTCGATCAAGGTGTCCGGACAGATCCGCTCAAACGAGCAAGCGCGCCCGCAGTCGTCCGATCGTCGCCGTCTCGAGGCCGTTGGGTTGCAGGTAGGAGGCGACCTCCGCCGGCTCGCCAAGCGCGACCAAAACCCCAAGCATCGCCGACTCGCAGGGCAACATAAGCGCAGCACGGACCGGATCGAGCGGCACCCCATCCGCCAGATCGAAGTACTCGCGGGCCAGCACGGCGCTGCGCTCGAGCGGCGGTGCGTCTCCGAGGTAGCGCGCCAGGACGCTCGCGTGGTCAACCCCGAGCAGTCGTTGCAGCAGGGGCGCGACGATGCCGGTGCGATCCTTGCTTACCGGCGGCACAGCCAAAGGCCCTGATCGCGCTGGCCGATCTGCTGCTGGAAATCCCGATCATCAAGATCGCCGGGCTAGCCGGGCTCTACACCTACTGGGGGGAGCGCCAACCGTTTTACTCGCAGGAGTGGTTCCCGCTGCCGATTTGGTTCATCACCACCAACCGCTGGTTTAACCTGCTGCTGGCGCTGACGATCATGGCGTTGATGTCGACCCGAATCCGCCATATCGAGTTGTCGATTCCGTTCGTCTTGCCGGCGGGCTGCTACGTCAGCTATGGCTCGGTCACCTGGTCGGTAATTGCCGCGCTGCAAAACCACGCGGGCAGCGCCCTAACCTGGTTGGCGGGGTGGGGAACGATCGCGCTCGGCTGGTTCGCCACCTACCTCGGCGCCCGCTACGCGCCACGGCTACGCCATTCGCTCGATCACCTCGACTCGGCGACCAATAAAGGCCCGGCGGCGGGCCGAATCAGCCCCGCCGAGCATCTCCAGCCGCTCGCTCGCGCCATCGACCCGGACCCGATCGCAGTCTCATAGCCGCTCGCTGGCCTCGCGGGTGTCGAGGGGGAGCGAAGCCCGATTCCGTCCGATCACGGTGCAGCTTCTGCGTCGCCGTATCCGTATCGTTGGGCGTGTTCTACGTACTCGCGACACAGCCCCGGCGCGTCACCCTGAGCAATATGCTCCTCACACAGCGCGACGATGTCCGGATTCCAGTGCGGCGTGACCAGTCCGTGGATGTCGGCGGCCGAAGGACAGTCCGGAATGTAGAAATCAACGTGGATGTCGGCCCCCTTCAAAGCTTCCGTCTGCGCAGGGCACGCGGCGGCGGTCTTGTGCGGTCCGGGCGGCACCTGACCACCCTCTTCGTCTTGGGCGAAGAAGAGCCCAGCCGACATTCCGACCAGCGCTCCCACAGCCCCGAGGATAGCTAAGACTTTTCGGTTCATTGCAACCACCCCAGTTCGTCCGTTTCAGTGCCAAGCCACCAGATGGACCAGCCTGCTTCCACGATCGACTATACCCCCCCCCCGAAGCGTTTTGCCAGGGTAGAAGTCGGTACCGTCAAAGGTCGCGGCCGGTGAATGCAGCGCGGAGTCGGCGAGCCCAAGGTTCGGCAGACGCCCCACGGTCTCAAGGCTGGGGCCGGTGAGTGCGGCGGCAATTACGACGTAGTCGGCGAGGTCCAAATATAGACGCTCATCGCGCGAGACGTTCGAGAAGCTCCCGATCCTCTTTGATGATCTTGCCTAGTCGCGCGCCGAATTCAGGATCCTCACGCCGACGTTCAACGGCAGCCCGAAGCGCCTCCTTGACCGTTTCGTTGATGCTCGTGCCGTCGACGCGGGCCAGCGCAGCCGTATCGGCGGCAAGTACCTCATCAAGTCGGATCGTCAGATTCTTGGTCATGAGGCCATGATACCACGGTGCAAGTTCGGATACCAGCGGCTGGCTTGCTCTTGGGAACGGCCCCGCCGCGATGGGGAGCCTTAAGGGCTCCCGAAGCCTCGATCCACCGAGCCGGTCGAGTGAATCCGCGGGCCAGGCGAAGCTGTGGGTCGATTTGCGGACACCCGCGGGGTGGTGCCCCGTGGTAGTCGCAAATTAGCTTCCAGCGCCAGGATGGCGCGGGGATTCGCCGTCCGGATCGGTGAATCGAGGCTAAGCCAGGGCGCCGTTCCGATCTCCCCCGGGCGCAAGAAGGATGGCTTTGACGATGCTCGTGGCCGATCCCGCAACTGACCTGGCTGATGTCAGTCTCAGCTGCTTTTCGTTGCGTTCCGTGGGAGCTGCGCCCGGGACGCGATGGGGCGGAACTGCTCGCTTCGCGCCGTAGCAGTGGTCGCGGGGTGCCGGCGAAGGGCCGTTTGATTACGGCGATCGCGCTTGCAACCGGGCTTGCGATCGTGACCCTGACCGCGCGCGACTTCGACGGCTCAAGCGTGTCGGTCATCGACCCGCGCTCGGGTGACCCGAGTTCGGGAGCAGATCGCGACGGCACGAACTCCGGTTGAGCGAAGCCGATTCGTTGCGGAGGGCGGGGCCTCCGCCAGACCGCTCCCACCGATTCGCCGACCAGTTTTGTTTTCGATCCCGTCGCCTCGCCGGTGATGGTCCCGGCCTCACGGGCGGCGCGGCGCTGTTTCCAATCCTTCAGGGTGGCGATCAGCCGGTCGGGGCCCGGCGCGGCGGCGTTGGCGTCGCTCCAGTAGTCGGCGTCGTCGAGGAGCAGCGCGACGAGATCGGGGGTGCCTGCCGCGTCCAGGGTGTCGGGCGAGCGTGGCCACCATCGGCTCGAACAGGTCGACGTCGTTGGCGTCCCTGGCTGAGCTGGTAGGCGAGCACGATCTGGTTTCAGTCCGCGACGGTTTGGGCGTTGTAGCCCTGCAGCCAGCCCTGTTGGGTTTTCATGACCCGGCTGTCGGAATCGGTGATTTTGGCCCGGCGCTTGACAGGCGCGGCGGCGCTCGCTGCGGCCGTGGCCGCTGCCAGTGCCGCCTCGGCCGCCTGCAGGGCGCGGTCCGGTCCGGGCTTGGAGCCGGGCAGCGATTTCCCAGCGGCCTCGGCTTGAGCCTCGATCGGCGCGCTCGGCCTGTCGGGCCTTTGCGCGCGCCGATGCTGCGGCGTGATCGGCCGTGGCTCACGCCAGCGCGGCACGGGGCTCGGTGGGCTTTCGACCCCGCACCGTGTGCCCCTTCGCGGCGCGCTCCATCGCGTCCTGGGTCTTTTGGCGGTCGCTGCGGCGGCCCCCTCGGTCGTCTTGGGCTTCGATCACGGCCGGGGCCGCGAGCGGTGCTGCCCGGCAGCCTCGTGGTCCGCTCCACACGCTGCGGCAAGCCCACCTTCCGCTACGAGGCCGACACCCCTGAACTACAGGATCGGCCAGGATCCGCTCGGGATTCTCCGATGGCCGTTGACGGCCGCGGTGGTCAGTGAACCTGCAAAACCACCTGATCGGCGCACTCCGCGGAGCCTGGTACCGTGCGGGGGCGGTGATTGCATACGAACCCGAGGATGAGGAGGCGCTTGAGCGCGAGTTTGCCGAGATGCTGCAGGCGTCTCGCTTCGATGATGCTCGGGAGCAGGTCGAGCGGCTCGCTGCCGATCCGGCGGCTCCGCGCTGCCTGATAACAAGCATGCTCGCGGACCTCGGGAGTGAGCTTGCGCGTCAGGGTCGGCACGACGAGTCGATTGCTGCGTTTGAGCGGGCGATCGAGCTTGGTTGGGAGGTAGAACCGGACGGTCGCTGCGAAATCGCGCGTGTGCTCCTGCTCGCCGGTCGCCATGCGGAGGCGGACGCGCTCTGGGCGCAGCTGCGAGCTGCGAGCCCGGCAGACATCTGGATGCTCAACGCAGGTGGCATCTCGTACAGCGAGGCGCGCCGTGACGAGGAGGCCGTCGAGTGGCTTGCCGACGGTCTGCGTGTCGCGCTGTCCGACGCGGATTCCGAGCAGCTCCTCAATCAGATGTCGGACGAGCGCCGCGCCGCGTTCGGGCGACTGGGTCGCGAGCACGACGAGCTGGAGCGCGAGGTGAATGTATTCCGTGCGAGGCGGGGCGACCGGAGAGACGAGCAGACCGCAGAGCTAGACCGCTCGGAGCGTGGCTCCGCCGGCCCGGGGGGTGGCAGCACTGCCACCGTTGTGTGGCTGTCAGAAGCCGCCGAGCACTTGGCGCGCGAGCGCTGGCCCGGGTGGGCGGACGGGCTGGTAATCGATGAACCGTTTGACGACCGCGCCGCTCGAATGGAGATGACGATGCGCCGCCGACGCGCCGATGGTGACGGGTCGCTCGAAGTGGTGACGATCGACTTGGAGCGCTACGCGGCGTGGTGCGAGGAACAAGAATGCGATCCGGCCCACCGTAGCTCCCGCGGGACCTTCGTCACCGTCGAGAGGGATGCCGGTGCCGGACGGCCTTGGCCGCCGAATCGAAACGAACCGTGCTGGTGCGGAAAGGATCGCAAGTACAAGCGTTGTTGCGGTTCGCCGACAACACGCGACCCAGGGGCATCGCAGCCCTGAGGCCGAGGCAGGCGCCCCAAACCGGCGGCGCCGCGGAGCGCGATCGACGGCTGGCTGGAGCACGCGAATCACGCTCGCCGATACGAACATCACCGATCCGCCCCCGCCCGACTTGCGGCGGGAGCGCTAACCGGCCTCGCCGAGCAGCTCGACCCGGCCACTCGTGCCGTCGACTCGGACCCGATCGCCGTCGTGTAGCCGCTTACTGGCGTCACGGGTGTTGACGACGCACGCAATCCCGAACTCGCGAGCAACCACGGCGGCGTGGCAGAGCTCGCCGCCGTCCGAGCGGCCGCCGCCGGGTAGCGACGAGCTGTCGGCGCGAACCGCATCGTTTCCGGACCCTCCCGAAAATCCAACTCATCACCTCTTCCCCACTGGTCCCCGGCATCCGGTCGCCAAGCAGCGCCAAGAACTTCAGTGCGATCGCGATCCGCCCGTCATACGGCCGCACCGATGGCCCAAATCGCCCGCTCTCAGCGGCCGAGATCACCCCGAGCCGCCGCTTCAGCCGTTTGGTTGCGCGATCACCCCGGTCGCCCCAAAAGCTCCAGCTCAGCGCCGTCAAAACCCCGGGTGCTGCCTCGCCGACGTTGTCGGTGGTTCAGTGCTGCTGCGGCGCCCCCGGGCCGGTGCAGGAGCTGTGCAACTCGGTCGTCCATCCCGCCGATCCTACATAATGTCCAGCCTCGCTGTCGGAACTGTGATATACACCGGCCCCAATGTCGCTACCGATCGTCTCCCCCCAGGCCGACCTTCTGCTGCCGCTGCCGCAACCCGGCGAACGTTGGGCGAGCCACCTCGTTCACACCCATTACTTCGGATTCTCGATCCCCGAGGCAGCGCTCGGCGCCTTCATCTACATCCGCTACCAGCCCGCCTTTCCGCTCTGCCAGGGCGGGGTTTGCATCTTCAGCGGTCTTGACAACGTCAACCTCATGGACATCGACTTCCTCGATTACCAAAACACGATGCCGTGGCCGCAGGCCGAACCCGACGGGCCGATCGAGACCGCCAACGGATTGCGGATCACCTATCCCGAACTCGGCCGACACGCCCAGGTCTCCTACCAAAGCCGCGACGGCGCGACCAACTTCAAAATTGATCAGCGAGCGATCTCGCCGCTGCTGGCGCGCGGCCACGTCGTCCCGGGCGAAGACACCGACGCCGATCCGAGCCAGGAACCGGGCGGCTTTGAGCAGTACATGCGCTGCACCGGCTCGCTGACGCTGCACGGGGAAACCCATCCGATCGACTGCTTCGCGCCGCGCGATCGCTCTTGGCGCCAAATTCGCGCCGAGCGACAAGGCGGCAGCGTTGCGATGCCGGGGGTCGGCTGGTCGCCGATATGCTTCGGCGAAGACCTCTCCTGGAGCCAGGTCAGCATCGAGGCGCCGAGCGGCCACCCCCTCTGGTTGGGTCACTTTGATGTCCCGGCCGGCCGTCCAGCGCACACCTTCGCCTGGATCTGCGTCGACGGCGAGACCCGCGCGATCACCGATGTCCGCCGCAAAGTCCACCAGCACCACCCGCGCCTTTACAGCGCTACCCGCCAGACCGTCGAGGCGGACGACGAGTCGGGGGTGACCCATCGCTTCGAGGGCACCGCGATCGCGGCAGCCGCGCTCCCCGCTTGGCCGAACGCCACCTTCCGCGACCACGTCTACCGCTGGGAAGCAGAAGACGGTCGGGTCTCCCACGGCACCTACCAGGAGCTTTGGTTTGACCCCTACCACTCGGTGATCCGCCGCCACCTCACCGCCGCCTGAGCACACCAACCGCGCCCGATGCACAGCCTCCTCACAGCCGCGATACCGCAGCCTCCGTTCGACGCGGAGATGCCGCAGAGGGCCGAGACGGTTTTCAACATTTTCATCTTCATCCCGCTGGGGATCGGTCTCGCGATCGCGATTCGACACCTGCTCGGCGGCAAGGGGCCGCTGCTTTTGTTCTGCATCCTCGGCGGCGCTATCGCCGCCTGCTTTGAACCGATCGTCGACGTGCTCGGCCTCGCCTACATGAAAGAGCAAGGGGCGACCGGTGCGTTCACGATCTTCGATCGGACGATGCCACTCTATATCTGCTTCGTCTACCCGTGGTATGTCGGCGGCCTTGGCTACCTCTCGTTCAAGCTGTTCGAACGCGGGATCGGAATGAAGGGTCTGTTTGTTTTATGGGGCCTCGACGCGATCGTCGATGTCTTCCTCGAGACGCCCGGGATCGCCCTTGATACCTATCTCTACTACGGTCACCAGCCGTTCAACATCTGGGGCCTGCCGCTTTGGTGGTGCTTCATCAACCCGGTGATGCCGATGGTCGCCGGGGCGCTGATCTACAAGCTTCGCCCCCACCTTGACACCGGCTGGAAGCTGGCTGCGGTGATCGCGATCATCCCGATGGCCGACGGGATCGCCAACGGCGCGACGGCTTGGCCAATGTGGATTACGCTCAACCAAAGCGATGTCGCTTACCTGTGGACCTACCTGGCTGGGTTTGTCACGCTCGGTCTATCGCTGCTGTCCGTCTGGATAGTCTCGCTCGTCGTCGCCCGACCGGAAGCCGAACTGGAACCGGAGACCCTGGCTGGAAAGCTCCGCGCGATCACCTTCGGACCCAAGTCGGCGGCCACCGCCAGCCGATGAGCCTGGCGCCAACGAGCTGGAACCGCGCTCAGGCACGAATCGATGCTGCTGACCTACCTGGCCGCTGAGCGCCTCGTAGCTCACGACGCGGCCCGCCTCAACTCAGGGCGGGCGCCAGCGTAAACCATGCGCCAAATCAGGTCGGTTAGCGACTCAACCCAGGGCTCGACCGCATCGGGGTCGGCGATGCTGACCGCTTGGTAGAAGCCGCGCTCCAGCATCCAGACCAGCCAGGTTGCTGTCCGCTCGGGGTCGAGTTCGGGTGCCGCCAGACCACGCGCTTGTTGACCAGTGATATGGGCGCTGAGGTGGTCGATCGTTTGCGACATCAAGGCGCCGTAGGTCTCGCGAACCTGGTCGTCGTAGGCGGCGGTCTCGGCGACGGCGCGGATTAGGATTCGATGCTGCAGGTAGGCGTCAATGGCGGGACGGAGCGCCTCGCGCAGCTCGTCACGGCCAGCGTTATCGGCGAGCCGCCACCACGCCTCGCTCCCCTCACCGATATCGGCGGTCAGATCCTCCGCCATCGCCCTCAGCAGGTCGCCCTTGTCCTTGAAATAGGAGTAGAAGGTGGCCCGGGATACGCCGACCGCACGAATGATCCTCTCGACGCTGAGCGCGGCGTACGGGGTTCCGGCGTCGATAATCGGCTCGATCGCCTCGATTAGCGCCCGGACCAGAATGATCCGGCGCTCGGACTGCTCCAGCACCAGCGGACTTGCGGAACGACCTGCCACAGCTCGATTCTACGCGGTCGTTGTATCTGGCCCAAACATCGTGTCTGCGATCTAAACATCGCGTATATTTTTAAGGCAATGGACGACAAGGGCACGGTGATCGTCGTCGGAGCAGGTCCATCCGGTCTCGCCGCCGCTTGGCGACTCAAGGAGCGCGGCTACTCACCGATCGTGCTCGAAGAGCGCGATCGAGTCGGCGGCCAGTTGCTGACGATCAAGCAGGACGGCTTCTTGATGGAAGCCAGGACAACAATCCTCCCCGAGGCCTACGAGTCGGTGATGCGATTGGTCGGCGATTGCGGGTTGAGCGACCAACTCCTCCCGGCCGCCTACCTGATGGGGTTCATGCGCGACGACAAGATGCACATGCTGCGGGCGAACCGGCTCGCCCTCGACGCCGCCCGCACCTCGCTGCTCTCCCCGGGCGCCAAACTGAAGGCGGTCAGGCTCGCGCTCGACGCCTTTCAGGATGCGCAAGCTCCTCTCCTACGAGGATCTCTCCTCAGCGAGCGCCCACGACTTTGAGACCCCGCTCGAATACGCCGGTCGACGCGGCCTCGACGGCGAGTTCTACGACTACCTGATCGACCCGGTGGTGCGCGGCGGCGCCGGCGTGCCCGGCGAGATGATCTCGATGGTCGAGTTCTTCTTCTTGTGGCAGAAGGTCCTGGGGTCGAAGCTCTGCGCGTTCAACGAGGGCTACTCGCAGTTTCCCCAGGCGCTGGCCGCCGGAATCGACGATGTCCGGCTCGGTGTCGAGGTGACCGAGGTGAGCGAAACCACTCACCTACCGCGGCCCCGACGGCGAGCGGACCGAGAGCGCCGCCGGCTGCATCGTCAGCTCGATGGGCAATCGAGTCCCGGACATCGTGCCCGGGCTGTCGGCACAGCGGGCGAGCTTTCTTCGCGATCTCAACTACACGAGCTGCATCTCGATCAACCTGGCGCTGAGTCGCCGCCCAGCGGCCGAGACCTCATTCGTGGTGGTGCCGGGACCGGTCTCCGAAGGCCTGTTCGCGATCATCCTCGAACACAACAAGGTGGCCCGTCGCTGCCCCGACGGCAAGGGCCTCTGCACGATGTTCATGCTGAACGAATGGTCGGTCGCGCACGCCGAGGACGATGACGAAACGATCCTGGCCGCGATGATCGGCGAGGTCGAGAAGGCGCTGCCGGGAATCGGCGACGACATCGAGTTCATCCGGGTCATCCGCTGGTACCCGGTGCTCGTCTACTCGCATCCGGGGCTTTACCGGAAGCTCGGCCGCTTCCACGCCGGCCGTGATCGGTCCGCTCGAATCCACCTCGCCGGCTCCTACAACTCCTCCGGCAACGTCAACACCGCGACGGTGACGGGCGAGCGTTCCGCGCGCGAACTCGTCGATTCGTTGGAGGGCCGCGTCCCAACAAGCATCAAGCCGACGCTCGCCGCAGCGGCGCTCTGATCCGGCCGAGGCGAGACTGATCCGCCGACGATCGGGCCGTCAGTCGCGATGGATGCCTTTAACTTCCCAACCGCCCCGCACACGACCTTTCCGCACGCCCACGTCTACGCCGATATCGCGATCTGGGCGGTCGCGATCGGTCTCCTGATCTTCTGCCTTGGCGAGGTCAAGCGGACCGGCTCGCCGCTCGCCCTGATCTTGTTTGTCGGCGGCGCCCTCGCCTACTTCAATGAGCCGGTGGACGACGTCCTCGGCCTGGTTCACCATCCTCGAAGCGGTCAAAACGTCGTGCTGGAGACAATCGGGCCGGTGCCGATGCGGGGCCTGCCGACCTACATCATCTTCTTTGGCGGCGTCCCCCTACCTGTTCCTGCGCGAGATCGAATCGCGCAACTTCAACCTGCGCGCCTTCTGGATCGGGATCGCAATCACCTTCGTGCTCGATCTCCTGATCGAAATGCCGCTGCTTTACGCCGAGCGGCTTGGTCCGCTGGGCGGCCGCCCTGCTCTCCTGCGTCGTTGGGCTCTTTTTGCTCGACGCCTTCTCCCGCTGGATCCTCCACCTGAAGCGCTCACGCGCGGTCTCGGCGAGCGCGGGCTGACCGCCTTCGAACTGCGGCGCGGGCGCGCTAGGCTGCCCGCTCGAGAACCCGAACCTTGCCGGACTCGCCGTCGATGGCGACCAGATCGCCGGTTCGGATTCGGCGGGTTCCGTTGCGGGTATTGATGACGCAGGGAACGCCGAGCTCGCGGGCGACGATCGCGCCGTGCGACATCGCGCCGCCGATGTCGATCACCAGCGCCGAGGCAACCAAGAAGTAAGCGGCCCAGCTCGGATCGGTTGTCTCGCAAACCAAGACCTCGCCGGGTTCAATCTCGACCCCACCATCAGGGTCGGTGATGACCCGGGCCCGCGCCTCGACGATCCCAGGCGACACCGGCAGGCCGTCAACCTCGTCGCAGTCATCTTCGGCCTCGTCGAGAATCCGGATCGGCTCCGGGTTGCCCTGCCAGGAGTCGGGGAGTCGCAATTGACGATATTCCTCGCGCTCGGCTCGGCGCGCCGCGACCAGCTCGCGCAGGTCGTCGATCCGACCTTCGCCGACCTCCGATTTGGTCAGATAGAAAACGTCCTCGGGATCGTCGAGCCGACCGGCGGTTACCAGCCAGCTGCCGTAACTGCGGGCGGCCGCGCGACCGCCGTCGATCGTCTGCAAGAAGGCCGCCTTGCCGATTTCGCGGAGCGGGACGTGGCGCCGCGCGAAACCGAGCACCGCCCGCGCCCGGGCAGACCCGACTCGGCCGAGCGAGCCCAGCAATTGCGCCTCGGCGCGCTCGCGCTCGACGGACCGTTCGACCTCGGCACGATGCGGGTCATCGCTATCGGGCATCGTCTGGTAGGTCTCGACAAGCGCCATCAGCGGAGCGGCGTCTTCACGCCAGGAGTGGCTGTGAACCGCCCCCTCGTTGGGGCCGTGGTAGCCATGTCGGGCGGTGAACTGCTCAATCGTTGCCTTTCCGCGAGAAACCGACCAGAGATCGCCCGCGACCTCGGCTTCCTCGAAGTCGCCGTAGCCGGTTACGAGGCGACGCTCAAGCCCGGGATGTCCCGCCGCCTCGGTAAGCAGACGAACCTGGTCGTAGGCGGCCTGGGCGAGCATCGTCGCCGCGGCGTGATGGCGCATCACCGCCTGAAAGCGACGGCTCGCATCGAGAAAGCGCCGCGGCGCCGCGGCGCCGTCCTGAAAGCTCTGCGGCGAGGTTGCCTCGGCCCACCATTGGTTCGTCTCGCGACGGACCGCGGCGAGGCGCTTCGGGATCGCGAACGCCAGCCGCGGCATCTTCGCAACAACCACCGGGTAGCGCTTCGGCTCGGCCTGCGAGGCGATCCCGGAGCCGAGTCCACCGAGAATTTGCTCCTCGACCGCATCGCCGTTGGTCCCGAGCATCCGATCACCGACCATCCGCATCTGGTTGATGTTGGCGCTGTAGCGGCCGTAGAAGACAACCGAGAAGCGCTCGTCGGCGCTACTCGGGTTGTAGACCTCCGACGAGCTCAGGACGCCGAGATCAAA
>JAHEXU010000012.1:0-28771 GCA_023251975.1 bacterium
TGGCCCAACAGGCGGGGATTGCTGGCGGGGTCGCGCCGTGCGTGCTCAATGCCGCCGACGAGGTCGCGGTCGCGGCCTTTTTGGACGGCCGGATCGAGTTCGTCACGATTCCCGAGGTGATCGACGCGGCGCTGCAGGAGCTCGGCGCGGAGCCGGTTGGCGACTTCGCAACCCTGTTTGAGATCGACGCGCGAGCTCGGCGGGTGGCCGAATCCGCGATTGCCGGGCAGGTTCGCGGGTGAGCTACCTGCTCGCCTTCATCGGCTTCTCGGCGCTGATCATTCTCCACGAGGCCGGCCACTTCCTGGTTGCCAAGCGGGTCGGGATGAAGGCCACCAAGTTCTACCTGTTCTTCCCGCCGAAGCTGGTCGCGTTTCGGCGCGGCGAGACCGAGTACGGGATTGGGGCGGTTCCGCTCGGAGGCTTTGTCAAGATCGTCGGGATGACCCCGGACGAGCTGCGGTCGCTGCCCGATCAGGATGGATGTGATCCCGAGACCGGGCTCCTGCTCGGCGACGACGAGGCGGCGGAGATCCGCGACGACCACGCCCGTGCCTACTGCCGGCAAGCGACCTGGAAGCGGGTCGCGGTGATCTTCGCCGGCCCCGGGGTCAATTTCCTGATTGCGATCGGACTCTTTTACCTGGTTGCGTCCGGCTACGGGCTCGACTCGGCGGTTGCCCGGGTTGGGCACCTGGTCCAGGGTTCGCCGGCCGAAAAGGTGCTTGAAGTGGGCGATCGGGTTGTCGCGGTCGACGGCGTCGCGGTCGAACAACTGCGTGACAGCGCGCTGTTTGAGACCGTCAAGGGGCTGATCGACCAACACCGCTGCCCGGGTCCGCAGCCAGAGGTCGGCTGCACCGCTACCACTCCGGTCAAGCTCCTGATCCGTCGCGACGGGGTCGAGCGAGAACTCTCGATCCGCCCCGAGTATACGATTCCACCCGGTAGCCCTCGCGGCGACGGGCCGCGACCGTTGGTTGGTTTCCGCTACGGCGTTAAGACGTTCCCCCAATCCTCGCGCGAGGGGATCGCCTACACCGTCGATCGAATGCGTGAGATCGTTGTCGACGGCGTGTTTGGGATCGTCCCACGGATCTTCGATTCCGACAAACGCGACGAGATCTCCAGTGTTGTCGGGATCTACGAGGTAACCCGCGAAAGCATCGAGTTCGGCCCTCGCGAGGCGTTCGCGGTTCTCGCCTCGATCAGTCTCGTCTTGGCGGTGATGAATCTGATGCCGTTCTTGCCGCTTGACGGCGGCCATATTGCCTGGGCGCTTGCCGAGAAGGTGCGGGGTCGGCCGATCTCGGTCGAAACGATGTTCAAGGTGTCATCGGTCGGGATCGTCTTCTTGGTGATCGTCGTCACGATCGGGCTGACCAATGACATCGGAAAGCTCACCGGCGGCGAAGGGTTCGGGGTCCGCTAGGGTGCCGACTCAGGTTCTAGCTCGAGGTCATCGGAGGAGAAACAGTGTCGCAGGAGACGGGTACCGAGGTGTCGGAGCGCTACGTAAGCGGTGGTCCCGGGGAAGAGTTGGCAGCGCCGAGTCTGGCTGCCGCGGTCAAGCTGACGGTCGATCGAATCGGCGATGACCCGGCGATTTGCGGCGATGACGGCCTCACCCTGACCTGGAACGAGATGTGGGCAAAGGCCTCGCGGGTCGCTGGCGGACTCGCCTCGCTCGGGATCTCGACGGGCGACACCGTCGCCTTGATGCTGAACAACCGGCCCGAATTCATCCCTTGTGACCTCGGCGCGGTCGTGCTCGGCGCGGTTCCTTTTTCGATCTACCAGACCTCTTCGCCGGAGCAGATTCAGTACGTCTGCTCCGACGCCGCGGCCCGGGTTGCGATTGTCGAGCGCGCCTACCTCGACACCTTCATGGTCGCCCGGACCGATCTGCCCGAACTCGAGCACGTGATTACGCTCGACGGCGAGGGCGGCACGATGACCCTGGAGGCGCTTGAGGCGATCGATCCGACGTTTGACCCGACCGAGTCAATCGCGGCGATTGATCCGGATGACCTGCTGACCTTGATTTACACCTCGGGGACGACCGGGCCGCCGAAGGGCGTCCAACTGACCCATCGCAACCTAATGGCGCTGACCTCGGGGGTTGAAGGGATGATCGATCTGCCCGAGCGTGGCGGCAAGGTGATCTCGTGGCTTCCGGCCGCCCACATCGCCGAGCGTGGAGCCAACTACTACCTGCCGACGATTCGCGGTCTGACGATTCATGTCTGCTCGGATCCCCGCAAGATCATCGAGGTTCTGCCAACCGTTCGTCCGACCTGGTTCTTCGCGGTGCCGCGAATCTGGGAGAAGCTGAAGGCGGGGCTCGAGGCGAAGATCGCCGCGATGCCCGATCAGGCCAGGGAGATGGCGGAGGGCGCGATCGACGCCGCCGTCAAGCAGGTCGAGCTGCGTCAGGCCGGCAGCCCGGTACCGCAGGAGCTCGCCGCCGCGGTTGCGCAGGCCGACCTGGCGATGTTCGCGCCGATTCGCGCCCAGCTCGGCCTTGACGAGGCGGTCGCGGTCAACGTCGGCGCTGCGCCGACCCCATTTGAGGTGCTCCGGTTCTTCCACGCGATCGGGCTCGAGATCGGTGAGTTGTGGGGAATGTCGGAGACCTGCGGGGTCGCCACTTTGAACCCGCCGAACAGGGTCAAGCTCGGAACCGTCGGTCCCCCGGTGGCGGGTTGTGAGCTGAAGCTCGGCGAGGACGGTGAGGTGTTCGTCCGCGGTGACGCGGTGATGGCCGGGTACCGAAACATGCCCGAGAAGACCGCCGAGGCGATCGATTCGGAGGGCTGGCTCGCGACCGGCGACATCGGCGCGCTCGACGCCGACGGATACCTGAAGATCGTCGATCGCAAGAAGGAGTTGATCATCAACGCGGCGGGCAAGAACATGTCGCCCGCCGGGATCGAGGCGAAGATCAAAGCGGCGGACTCGTTGATCGGTCAGTGCATCGCGATTGGTGACGCCCGCCCATACAACGTCGCGTTGATCGTGCTCGATCCCGAGGTGGCGCCGGTCTGGGCCGCCAAGCAGGGAATTGACGGTGACCTCGCCGCGATCGCGGCGAGCGACGCGGCGAAGGCCGCGGTTGGCGCCGCCGTCGAGGCGGCCAACCAGCGGATGTCCCGGGTCGAGCAGATCAAGCGCTTCGAGATCCTCGCGACCGACTGGCTTCCCGGCGGCGACGAGCTGACCCCGACGATGAAGCTGAAGCGCAAGCCAATCGGCGAGAAGTACGCGGCCGAGATCGAATCCCTGTACGTCCGGTGAGGCGGCGCCGAGACACGCTTGTCGCTGCGGCGATCGTTCTGCCGGCGCTCCTGCTCGGTCCGCCACCAGCGAGCGCCGAGGAGCCGTGCCCGCAGCAACCGACCGTGACAGCGCTGGTTGGCGGCGGTCCGGTCTATGAGTCGATCGCCTTCGATCGCAGCGGCCGGCTGTTTTTCAGCGGCGGCGGCCAGGTTCTGATGATCCCGCGGCTCGGCGCCGATCCGAAGCTGATTGCCGACGGGATCGATGGGACCGGCGGGATCGTCGCTCGGCGCGACGGCAAGCTCTTGGTCGGGTTCGGCAACACGATTGACGGGGCCGGCGACGGCTCCGCTCAGCCCGACGCCGGGATGCTCCGGATCGATCCCGCGCGCGGTGGCAGCACGGCCAGCAAGGTTTGGGTCGAGGGCTTGTCGATGGCCAACGGGGTCGTCCGAGGGCCGGGCAAGACCCTTTATGCCTCCAACGACATCGCTGGCGGGATCGACAAGGTGACCCGCCGCCGCACCGTCGAACTCGGCTGGTCTTCGCTCGCCTCGCCGAACGGCCTCGAGATCGACCCCTCCAACCGACGTTTTCTTTACGCGGCGCAGACCTTCCAACCGGCGGCGATCGAGAAGATCGAGCTGGCCGACCCGACCAATTCGACCGCCTGGTATACGGCGCCGCCCGCCGATAGCGGCGCCGGCTTCGACGGCACCTGGATGGGGCGTAGCGGCAGCCTCTATGTCGCCGCCAACGGGGCCGGGCAGGTGTGGCGGGTCGACGGGCCCGGCGCCGCCTGTGTGCTCGCCTCTCGCGATCCGTTTCCGAGCGGCCCCAGCGATCTCGCGTTCGGACGGGGTCGGCACGGCTTCGCCCGCTCCAGCCTGTTCGTCACCACCTTCGGTGGCGAGTTGCTTGAGCTGCGCGGAGCTCGCTGAGCCGTTGCCCGCCGAGTATCCTCGAAGTTCATAGATGGCTTCGAAGCGACAAATATTCGTCGGTGGCGTCCCGGTTGGCGGCGGCGCCCCGGTCGTCGTCCAGACGATGACCAAGACCGAGACCGCGAACCTGAGCGCGACGCTGGAGCAGATCCGGGCCGTCGCCGACGCCGGGGCCGATTTGGTCCGGGTCGCCCTACCGCGCGATCAGGACGTGTTGGCGTTGCGGACGATCGTCGCCGAATCGCCGATCCCGGTGATCGCCGACATTCACTTCAACCACACCCTGGCGCTGAAGGCGATCGACGCCGGCGCCCACTGCATTCGCCTCAATCCGGGCAACATCGGCGGCCGCGACAAGGTCGCCGAGGTGGCCGAGCGCGCCCGCACCGCCAAGGTGCCGATGCGGATCGGTGTCAATTCCGGCTCGCTTCCCAAGCATCTGCACGCCCTCGAGCGCCAGAACCCGGTCGAGGCGCTGGTAGCCGCGGCGATCGAGTTCGTCGAGCTGATGGAGTCGCTTGACTTCGAGAACTTCAAGGTCTCGATCAAATCAACCAACGTCCCGAATACGATCGCCGCGAACCGCCTGCTTGCCGCCAAGATCCCGTATCCGCTCCACCTCGGGATCACCGAGGCGGGGACGAAGTGGTCGGGCTCGCTGAAGTCGGCGGTCGGCCTCGGCACCCTGTTGGCCGACGGGATCGGCGACACGATCCGGATCAGCCTCTCGACCTTCCACGCCGAGGAGGAGGTAAAGGTCGCCTGGGAGATCCTGAAGGCGCTTGGCCTCCGCGAGCGTGGACCGGTTTTGATCGCCTGCCCGACCTGCGGGCGACTGCAGTTCGACATGGACACGGTCGTCAACGAGATCGAGCACCGCCTCGAGGCCTACGAGGACGCGATTGAGGTTGCCGTCTTGGGCTGCGCGGTCAACGGGATCGGCGAGGCCTCACACGCCGACTTCGGGATTACCGGCGCCAAGAATGAAGGGCTGATTTTCAGCCAGGGAAAGCCACTGCGGAAGGTCCCGCAAGACCGTTTGGTCGACGCGCTGTTTGAGGAGATCGATCGCTTTCATGAGCGCGGCAGCGTCGAGGTTGACGCCAGCGAGGCGGCCGCGGGCGCCGCCTGGCTGGAGCGGATCGAGCAGGAGAACGCGGGCGATCTGACCCCGGAGAAGCTGGCCGCATTGGAGGCGGCGGCAGCCGCGGCAGCCGAGGACATAACCGCCCCGCCGACGCTCGACGAGGCCGCTTCGCCGACCGCGGGTCGTCGCTTCAGCCGCACCTGAGCGCGGCGCGATCGGTTGTGGCAGGGCCGTGCAGGCGCCGCGGCGCTTCGGTCGGCTCGAAGCGTTTACACTCATAGTCCGCTAACATAGCTAACGTGCGCTTAACGAGGAGTTCTCGCCACCGTTCCCGGATCGCCGCTGCGGCGGTATCGATCGCCGCCCTCGTTGGGTTCTGTTTGCTCGTCTCGCCGAGCCTCGCCCACCAGCTCGACCCGAACCCGGCGAATGATCGCGAGCTACTCGGCGCCAAGCTGGACCCGGTTCGCTACGACGGTGCCGATGGCTGCGTCCGCCGTGAGCCGAAGGGAATGAAGGCTCTGATCCGCTTCATGAAGCGCAACACCCGCAAGAACGTCGTCTACGGGACGATTCGTTGCGATGGCAGCGGCGTCCACGAGACCGGCCGCGCCCTCGACTGGATGCTGGACGCCCGGATCAAAGCCGACAAGCGGCTCGCGATGACCGTGATCAACACCTGGATGGCGGATGACAAGCGCGGTCGTGCCAACGCGCTGGCTCGTCGCATGGGGGTGCAGATGATCATTTACCGCTGCCGCTACTGGCAGGCCGGTGACAACGGCTGGAACCCCTACAGCGACTGCTCGAACCCGACCGCCGGGCACATCGACCACGTCCACATCGAACTGACCAAACCGGCGTCAAAGCTCGAGACCAGCTTCTGGCGGTCGTCGGTCGGCGCCGAGTACACCGGCAAGGCCGGCGACGGCGACGGTTCCAGCGGCGGCATCGGCGCCTGAGCCGGGGCCTGCCGGGGCCTGGGTGATGGCGCTGGTGGGGGCGCGCCCCTACGATTGGCCGCGATGGCGGTTGAGCGCGAGTTCGAAATCAATCGGGTCGAGCAGCTTGACCTGATCGACCTGATCCCGCTGATGCGGGCTTACTGCGACTTCTACGAGGCGCGGCCCCGCCAGGAACGGCTGACCGCGCTGTCACGGGCACTGCTCGGTGACGCGCGCTGCGGGGTGCAGTTGCTGGCTCGCTCCCGCAGCGACGGGAAGGCACTCGGGTTCGCGACGATCTACTGGACCTATTCAACCCTGGCAGCCGACCAGATCGGGGTGATGAACGACCTCTACGTGGCGCCCGAGGCACGCCGCCAAGGGGTCGGTCGCGCCCTGATCGACTCCTGCCGCGGTCGCTGCCGTGAGAAGGGAGCGGGCAGGTTGACCTGGTCGACGGCGCCCGACAATGCCACTGCCCGCCGTCTTTATGATGCGGTCGGCGCCCAGCCGAGTAGCTGGATCGAGTACGAGATCGACGCCTGGTAGCCCGCCGCGGCTATCCTCGCCACCGCATGCCGAAACGATCGAACTACCTGTTGCCGACGCTCCGCGAGGCGCCGGCCGACGCCGAGGCGCTGTCGCACAAGCTGATGGTCCGAGCCGGGTTGATCCGACAGCTCGGGTCCGGCCTTTACACCTACCTGCCCGCTGGTTACCGATCGATCAAGCGGACCGAGGCGATCATCCGCGAGGAGATGGACGCGATCGGCGCCCACGAGATGCTGATGCCGGTGATCCAGCCGATTGAGCTGTGGCGGCGGACCGGCCGCGACACGATCAGCGAGCTGTTCCGACTCAGCGACCGCAAGGGCGCCGAAATGGTCTTGGCGATGACCCACGAGGAGAACCTGACCTTCCATATCGCCGCCGAAGTCCGCTCCTACCGAGAGCTGCCGTTACTCCTCTACCACCTGCAGACGAAGGGCCGCGACGAGCCGCGACCGCGCGCCGGGGTGCTGCGGACCCGCGAGTTCACGATGAAGGACGCCTACTCGTTCGATCGCGACGAGGCGGGCCTGGAGGCAAGCTACGCCCGCAACATGGCCGCTTACGAGCGGATTTTTGATCGCGCCGGGCTGCGCTGGTACAAGGTTGAATCCGATGTCGGGATGATGGGGGGAAGCGGTGCCCACGAATATATGGCGCCGTGCCCGGCTGGCGAGAACGAGATTGCGCTCGCACCCGACTACGCCGCCAACGTCGAGATCGCCTCGGCCCGCGCGGTCAGGGTCGAGCTTCCCCCCGAGCTCGATGCGCCGCACGAGCAGCCGACCCCGGCGCTGACGACGGTCTCCGATGTCGCCCAGGCACTCGGCGTCCCGACCGGGGCGCTGATCAAGGCGATGCCGGTGGTGGTCGAGGGCCGTGGCATGGTGTTGGCGCTCGTTCGCGGCGATCACCGCCTCAACGAGATCAAGCTCCGTAACCGGCTCGGCGCCGACTTTCGCCCCGCCCACCGCGAGGAGATCGAGGCGGAGTTCGGCCCGGTCGGCTTTATCGGCCCGGTCGGCCTTGACGCGAAGATGCCGATTCTGCTCGACGAGGCGATTCGCCCCGGCTGCTACGTCAGCGGAGCCAACAAGCTCGACACCCACCTGATCGGGGTTCATCCCGGCCGCGATTTCAGCTTTGAACCGGCCGATATCCGTTGCGTCGAGGCCGGCGATTTGACCGCCGCCGGGCACCCGATCGTGATCGAGCCGGCGATCGAGATCGGCAACATCTTCAAGCTCGGAACCCGTTACTCGGCCCCGCTCGGCGCCACCTTCCTCGACGAGAACGGGGTCGAGAAGCCGATCGTGATGGGCAGCTATGGGATCGGCCCGGCCCGGATCGTCGCCGCCTCGATCGAGCAGTTCGCCGATCAGATCGGGATTAGCTGGCCGCGCGCGTTGGCTCCGTTCGATGTCCACCTGGTCGGCCTCGGCAAGCCCGGGGATCCGGTCAGCGCGGCCGCCGAGGCTGCCTACCTGGAGCTGACGGCGGCCGGGCTCGAAGTCCTCTACGACGACCGGGCCAACGCCGGAGCGGGGGAGAAGCTGACCGATGCCGAGTTGCTCGGCTGCCCGTTGCGGTTGACGATCGGCAAGCGCGGGCTTGCCGAGGGGGTCGCCGAGGCCCGGACCAGGCGAGACGGCGCCGATGCGTCGCTATCGCTTGACGGCCTCGGCGCCGCGGCGCTGGCGCGACTTGACGGGGTCGCCTGATCCGATGAACACCGACGCCGGGGGAGGGGGGGAATCCGGTCCGGCGAAGCTGCGGCGGCTGACCCGCAAACGCCTGGTCGGGATCGACCGATCGGGCCCGGAGCCGCCGCAAACCAGGGCCGGACAACCGCTGCGCCCGTTCACCCTGCCCAACCTGATCGGCTACCTGCGGCTCGCCGCGCTGCCGTTCTTTTGCATCCTTGCTTTCGACTCCGGCGACGGTCGCGACGCCACCGCCGCCCTGATCTTCTTCGCGGTCGCCTTCGGTGACTACCTCGACGGATTTCTGGCCCGCGCGACCGGCCAGTACAGCCGCCTCGGCGCCCTCCTCGACCCGGTCGTCGACCGCCTGACGGTGCTCTGCGGCGCGGCCGTTTGCTGGCACTTTCACCTGCTGCCGCGGTGGGCGCTTCTGACCTTGGCGCTGCGCGAGCTGATCACTTTGGTGGTGGCCCGCCGCAACCTCTCGCGAGGGATCGACATCGAGATCAACTGGGTTGGTCGGTTCGGCGTCTTCTTGGTGATGGGTGGGATCTTTTGGTCGATGGTGCTCGATTGGCTCCTGATCGAGGTCGGATTCGTGATCGGGGTCGCGACCGCGATCGCCGCCAACGTCCTCTACGCCCGCGCCACCGGGCGCCGCCTCGCCGAGCGTGCCGCCGCCGCTTTAACCGAATCGATCGCGATCGCCGCGACCGGCGAGCCGGAATGATGCCGTCGCAAAACCCCTGCACGGGCGCTCGCAAACCACCCCTGAAGCATCAACTCGAACTCGACCCTTTGCGGCCGGGCATATAATCGAACCCCGAAGCGAACCACGCCCAAGCAATCCCTCTCGCTGAAACCTCGAGAGGCCGGACAGCAGGAGATATGGAAGAAACGTTCCCCGATATCGGTGCGATGTCAAACCAAGAGCTGAAAGACCTGATCGGACAGCTGACCGACGAGGAGACTCAGCTGTCCTATCAGCGTCGCCTTCTGCACGGGCGGATCGACATCCTGCGAGCCGAGTTGGTCAATCGCTTGCGCTCGAACCGTGAGTCCGGCGACAGCCTCCTGTCCGGGGCCGATGTCGACCTGCTGAGCGACATTCTCGCTGGTCGGTTTCAGGCCGAGGAGAACCGGGACGACTAAGGGCGTGGGCGGGTTGAGGGTGGCTTCGTGATGGCCTTGCACTGCCAAGAGTGCTCCTTCGTCAACCCCGAAGGGGCTAATTACTGCCTGAAGTGCGGTGCCCATCTCAGCCGCGAATCCGGCGAGGAGACCTCGACGATCACTTACGAGGTCGACGAGACCGGTGACTTTCATCCGATCGATGTCGAGGAGCTGGTCGAGAAGGAGGGCGCGGCGCTGGTAATCCGCTCCGGCGGCGGTCGTTCCGGCGAGAGCTTCCACCTCGGCGAGGAGCGGATGAGCATCGGACGTACCCCCGATGCAACGGTATTTTTGGACGATGTCACCGTGTCGCGTAATCACGCCCTGCTGGTGCGACGCCGAGACGGCCTCTACATCGATGACCTCGGATCGCTCAACGGCACCTACGTGAACCGCCGTCGGATTGAGTCGCACCGCCTCGAGGACGGCGACGAGATCCAGGTCGGCAAGTACAAGCTGGCATACCTGGGGCGCTGAGCAATGCCTGGTCGGCCCTCGCAACGAGTTCCGCAAGGCGGAGGAGAGGGCGCTCCGGGCGGTGCTTCGAACCCCGTGCCGAGTCGCGCCCCCAGCGGCGATTCGAGCCGTACGGCCGGCCGGGTGGCGGATCTGGGATCCGCCGATCGCGGCGCCTCGCGACCGCGCAAGGCGCTGACGATCGGGGCGGTCTGCAACATCCTCGGCGCCGAGTTTCCCGACATCTCGATTTCGAAGATTCGCTACCTCGAGGACCAGGGCCTTTTGTCGCCACGGCGAACCTCGGGCGGGTACCGCCTCTACAGCCAGACCGATGTCGAGCGGCTGCGCTCGATCTTGCGAATGCAGCGCGACGAGTTCTTGCCGCTGCGGGTGATCCGCCAGGAGCTGGGGAGCGGCCAGTTCACGAAGGCGGCGCGGAGCCCTCGCTCCGACCGCGGCGGCGTCTTCACCGAGGCGAGCGGCGAGTTCGACCGCGACGAGCTGATCCGCGAGGCCGGGATCGACGAGTCGTTGATGCGCGAGTTCGAGGAGTTTCGGATCGTTCGTGCCAGTCGCGGTAACTCGACCTACCCGATCTCCGAGCTCGAGGTCGTGCGGGCGGCGCGCGTCTTGGCCGAACACGGCCTGCACGGCCGCAACCTGCGCTCCTTTTTGACCGCCGCCGATCGCGAGGCCTCGATGATCGACCAGCTGTTCGCGTCGACGATGCGTTCTGCCTCCGAGCAACGCCGCCGCGAGGCCGAGCGCTCGATCGAGACTGTGGTCGGGGCCTGCGCCGAACTACGCCACCGGCTCCTGGTCCGCGAGCTGCGCGGGCTGACCGATTGAGCCCGATGGCCTCGGTTGAGGAGTCGCGACGCCTCGACGCCTCGGTCGAGGATGTCTGGAAGGTTGTCTCCGATCCGCACCATCTCCCTCGGTGGTGGCCACGCACGGTCCGGGTCGAGGGGGTCAAGCTCGTACCCGGGGTCAACCGCAGCCGCTTCACCCAGGTGATGGTGAGCGAGCGCGGCAATCCGGTTCGGGCGGACTTTCGCTGCGTCGCGGCGACCGAGTGCCAGCGGCTTGACTGGCAGCAGACAATTGCGGGTACCCCGTTTGAGCGATTCCTGCGTGCTTCCGGCCTCCAGATCGAGCTCGACGGCTCCGAGGAGGGGACCACGGTGACGCTCTGTAGCGATCAGGAGCTGCGCGGGCTGTCGCGATTTGGTGGGCCGCTGATGAAGAGCGCGTCGCGACGGACCCTGATCGGGGCGCTTGACGGGCTTGAGGCGGCGCTTGGCGGGACCGGGGGCGGGGAGGAGGCCGGGCGATGAGTTTTGCGCCCGGGCCGAGACGCGACCGCACCGCCTCCGACGGGCTCCTCGCCCTGCTGCGGAACGAGTTTGGCGAGGCGGCGCCGAGCGGGCAGCCGCGGGTGCTCGGCGAACTCGAGCAGGTCCAAATCCCGGCGGCGGAGCCGATCGCGGCGACGGTGATCGAGGCGGCAGGCGGCTCCGAGGCGTTCAGCGACGCTCACGAGGATCGGGTTCGCCATGCCACCGGCCGCAGCTACCCGGACCTGGTTCGACTGCGCTCGGGGGTCCTCGACCAGGCCCCCGACGCGGTCATCACCCCGGCCGGTCCCGAAGCGGTCGCCGCGACCCTCCGGGCGTGCGCCGCCAGCGATGTCGCGGTGGTCCCGTTCGGTGGCGGCACCAGCGTGGTCGGCGGGGTGGCGCCGCTGCGCGGCCGTCGTCAGGCGGTGATCTCGCTCGACCTGGCGCGGCTACAGCGCGTCGAGGTCGACCGCCACTCGTTGACCGCCCGCCTCGGCGCTGGTCTGCGCGGTCCGGAGGCCGAGGCGGCGCTCGCCGCCGACGGACTAACGCTCGGCCATTTCCCCCAGTCCTATCAGTACGCGACGATCGGTGGGTTCGCTGCGACCCGCTCGGCCGGTCAGGCATCGAGCGGATACGGCCGCTTCGACGATCTCGTCACCGGGCTGTCGATGCAAACCCCGCTCGGGCCGGTCGCAACGCTGGAGTCGCCGCACAGCGCCGCTGGTCCAGCGCTGCGACAGCTCTACCTCGGCTCTGAGGGAGTCCTCGGGGTGATCAGCGAGGTCACGGTTCGAGTCCGGCCAGTGCCAGCGCGGCGCCGCTACGAGGCCTGGATGATCGCCGACTTCGAGGCCGGTCGCGAGGCTTGCCGAGCGCTTGCCCAGTCCGATCTCTTGCCCGATGTCCTGCGCCTGTCCGACCCTGAGGAGACGCGGATCGCGCTCGCCAGCTCAACTGGCGGCGGCCTGGCGCGACGGGCGTTCTCCGCCTATCTCGGCCTCCGCGGTCGTCGTAGTGGCTGCATGGTGATCGCCGGGTTCGAAGGGAGCGGGGAGCGGGTGGCAGATCGTCGGGCCCGGGCGGCGCGGGTTCTGCGCTCGCACGGCGCGGCGGCGCTCGGAAAGGCGGCCGGCGTCGCCTGGGAGCGGGGCCGCTTTGACGCGCCGTATCTGCGCGACACCCTGCTCTCGATCGGGGTCATGGCCGAGACGCTCGAGACGGCGCACACCTGGTCAGGCCTGCAAAACCTCTACGAGGAGGTGGGCGCGGCGATCCGGCGGGCGCTGAGCGATTCGGGGACCCCGGGCCTGGTGATGTGCCACGTCTCGCACGTCTACCGCGACGGCGCCTCGCTCTACTTCACCGTGATCGCGCCGCAGCTTGGGTTCGAGGCCGACGATGGCGGCGCGGCCGCGATCGGGCCGGCGATCGGGCAGTGGAGCGCGGTCAAGTCGGCAGCCGCTGCGGCGATCCTCGCTTGCGGTGCCACGATCACCCACCATCACGCGGTCGGCAGCGACCACTCGCCCTACCTGTCGGCCGAGGTCGGCGATCGAGGCATGTCGGCGCTACGGGCGTTGAAGGCGTCGTTTGACCCCGCCGGAATCATGAACCCCGGCAAGCTGTTGAGCTGAGCCGGGCCGACCGCCCGGCCGCCCCCATAATCAGTGGAACGGGAACGCCTCGCGGAGGTCGTCACGACTCAGGCCAGTGACCGCTTCAGGGCCGTCGGCGGTCAGCTCGATCTCGAAGCGGCCCCGCTCAGCCGGGGTTTCGGGCAACCGGCCGGCCGCCAGCGCCCGCAGCAGGGGCAGCGGCTCGAACTCAAACTCGACGATCCGTGCCTCGTCGTCAAGCAGTGTCGCGGCGATCGCGAGCTCGAACTCAACGAGCTTCGCCAGGTAGGGGAGTGGGATTGAGGCCTGCTCCAGGTAGTCGGCAAATTTTTCCGCTTCGAGCCCCCCATACATCTGCGGTTGGACCTTTGCGAAGTAGTCGTTGAGGATCGTCCGGAAGGCGTCGGTGCCGAGCGCGAGCATGATCAGCCGCGAGCTGAGGCGCAGGACGCCGACGATCATCGAGGCGCGGAACTCGTGGATCAGGCCCTCGACGATTCGGACCCCGGGGTCGGCGGCGAGTTCTTTCCCGAGCGGGTCCGCCGGGGACCGCCCGGTGACAAGCCCACCGAGCGCCCGCTCCCAGTTCGCCGGGGTCGCGATCGGCTCTAGATTCGGGGCGCGGCCGATCGTGATTGGTCCGGTTGGGGTCGGCTCGGCGCGGCTCGGCGCCTCCTGCGGGCGCGAGCGCAGATCCCACAGCCTTCGCACCCGTTCGAGCTGGGCGGCGACCAGCTCGAGTCCGACCTCGGCGACAAACGAGGGGAAAATCTCGAAGACGATTGCGCCGAGCTTTGGGAGTCGCCCGATCAGCGACTCGCAGACAGCGTAGAGCGGATCGGGAATCGCGCCCGAATGGGCGTCGAGCCAGAAGCCGTCAAGCTCGAGGCCGCCAGCCAGATGCACCTCCCAGACGCGATCGAGCGGTAGCGCGTCCAGCACCTCGGCGAGCGGCAGTCGTCCGTTGAGGCTGTTCGTGAACAGGTTGTGCATGTCGAGCAAGAGCCCGCAGTCGGCCGCCTCGACAACGCGAGCGACGAACTCGCCGTCTCCAAGCTCGTCGCTTCGGGGCCGCAGGTAGTTCACCCCGGTCTCAACCGCGACCGGGACCGGCAGGGCGCTTTGCAGATCGGCGATTGCTGCTGCCGCCGCCTCGACCCCGGCCAGCGTCTGGCGGGGTGGCAAGAAGAAGCCGGTCGCGTGCTCGGGGGTCTGGTTGAACGAGAGGTGGTCGCTAACCCAGGGTGAGTCGAAACGGCGGATCGTTTCAGCCAGCAGCTCAAGCTGGGCCGGCTCGGGCCGGACCGTTCCCCCAACCGGCGTTCCGATGCTGTGGATCAGCTTGCGCGCCGGGTGGGCGGCGATCCTCGCCTCGATCTCGGGGTTGCGTCGATAGGGTGCGGCGGCCTCGCCGCTGCGCGTCCAAGCCGTCTGGGGCTCGACCTCGAGCAGGTCAACGAGCCCCGGCTCGGCGGCGACGAGAGGTTCGATCGCCGCCGAGTAGGTGAGCCCGACCCCGAGCGCCGGCGGGTTGAACGAGCTGGCGCTGCGGTGGTTCAGCGGTACGTTCCGAAGCCCTCGACGTTGAGTTCCTCGTCGAGGGCGAGCATGTCGAACTCACGCCGGAAGGCGATGTCGAGCCCCGAGCAGCAGGCTGCGCAGCCGAGCCTGTCGAGCGTCACCGCGAGCGCCTTCTTGAGCGCGTTGATGTCGTTGTTGACGCGTGCCGGCAGGATCACTTGCAGCGCATCGTCGGGGATGCTGAACGGATCCTTCGGCGGCAGTGGCTGCGGGTTGAGCGACGCATCGTCGCGCATCGTAAACGTCCGAACCTCGGCGAGGTGCAGGATGTCGCAGCCGGTCGCGCAGGCCGGGTGGCCGAGTCGCTCAGCCAGCGATTCAAGCGACCGCTCGAGCAATTCGAGGTTGCCTGCCGCCTTTGCCGAGAGGGTGAGGCGAACCGCGCCGCCTCGCCGTGTGATTGTCGTTGTCATCTCAACTCCGATCCCCTTGGGTTTGACCTTGGAACCCGTCCCATCCATGCAATCGGGCGGCGCCGCCCTCGACGCCTGGCGGGAACGTATCACCGTCGTTTGGGGCTGTGTGAAACTTCGGTCCCGAGTACGCGGCGGATCATCGTCATTCTCAGGTAACCCCGAACGGGCGATCACGCCATGCGGGGCTTTCGCCGGAAGCCAAACCACCTCGTCGAGCGGTCGACCGCCATCCAGCCAGGATGCTCGCCCGCGGACACCCAGACGGGTGGCGGATCGTGCCGGAGCCGTGGAGCCGAGGCGCAAGTTTGGGTTCTCCTCGCCGATTGACGTGCCGACTCTCGGCGGTCCGGCGACCGGCAAGGCGTCACCAACTGAGGTAGCGCCCCGCAAATCGCCGGTCGATTTGTTGTCGATCGAGTTCAAGCGGTACCGCGGCCGCCCCCGACTCGCGCCACCCTTCGTTCCAGGCCCTTTGCCCTTTCTGTGGCCTTCGCTCTGACCAGCTCGGGCTCGGCCCGCTCCGGCATCTTCGGAGCGTTTGGGGTTGAGCTTTCAGTCAGGGTCCGGCGACCTCCGTCGCCACCGACGCACGGCGGCCGATATGAGCAGCGCAACCGCAGCGATCAGGAATGTAAGCGACAGCCCTGCCGCGAGTTGCATTCCGATCGGCTCAGGTTCGAGACCCCGATCGAGCCCGTAGGAGGCCCACCACACTCCGCATGCAAAGCTCGCCAACAGTGCTGCGCCCACCAGCTTCGCCATCCGCGGTCGCGGAACAACCACCAAGAAGAGCCCGATTAAAGGGCAGCCGACGAAGATCAGAAAGAGGAGGCCGGTAACGATCATCTGCGAGAAGGGCGCCCTGCCGCGCTGCGGGTCATTCGCAGCCGCGAGTCAGCAGGTGGGTGACCAACCACCCTCGGACAGCACGCTCGAGCGCCAGATTCCGGCTCGTATAGGGGCGGGGGAGTCGTGCCGATGAGTTCGCGCCAACAGCGTCCATAGGAATTGCCCTCCAGATTCTGATCACCTCCGCGTTTGTCCGCGTGCTCACCGCGCTGATCGATGATCCGAGATCCATCGGCAAGCCAAGATGGTCCGGCCTCGTTGAGACCCTCCAATCCGCTCCGTCCCGCCAATGGGCCCGCGGAAGAATAAGTGCGGCTTGACGCGGCCCGATTACCGTCACGGATGCGCCGCCGCCGCCTCCCGGCGACGTGGTCGGCGCGGTCGAGTTCGACCTGGTTGGTGCGGCGGATCTCGGCGCTTGGGCCCCGCGCAAGGAAGCACCTGTTCTCGCGCGGGCACTTGGCCGGATCAATAGACTGGCGCGCCGATGCTTGCCGTTTACGCCGCCGCCGCCGATCCCCTCAATCCGCTCGCCGCCCTCAAGCTTGGACCGCGGCCCAAACCCGAGGCCCGCGAGGGCTGGACGACGGTCGAGGTGCGGGCTGCATCCCTCAACCATCACGACATCTGGTCGTTGCGCGGGGTCGGGCTCCCCGCCGAACGGCTGCCGATGATCCTCGGCTGTGACGCCGCCGGGATCGACGCCGACGGCAACGAGGTGATCGTCCACGCGGTGATCGGGTCCGAGCAGTGGCGGGATGACGAGACGCTCGACCCGAAGCGCAGCTTGCTGTCGGAGCGCCACCAGGGAACCTTCGCGGAACGAGTCGTCGTGCCGCGGCGCAACCTGGTGCCGAAACCGGCGACGATGAGCTTCGAGCAGGCGGCCTGCTTGCCGACAGCCTGGCTGACCGCCTATCGGATGCTGTTTGTCCGCGGCGAGGCCGAGCCGGGGCAGACGGTGTTGATTCAGGGGGCCTCGGGCGGCGTCGCGACCGCGGCGATCCTATTGGCGCGGGCGAGCGGTCTGCGGGTCTGGGTGACGAGCCGAAGCGAGGCAAAACGAGCCGCCGCGATCGAACTCGGCGCCGCCGCGGCCTTCGAATCGGGGGCGCGGCTGCCGGAGCGGGTTGAACTCGTGCTCGAGACGGTCGGCGAGGCGACCTGGGGGCACTCGCTGCGGGCCGTTCGGCCGGGCGGCAAGATCGTCGTCTCCGGGTCGACCAGCGGCCCCGACCCGGTGGCTGAACTGCAGCGGGTCTTCTTTTTGCAGCTCGATATCCGCGGCTCGACGATGGGGACGAAGGTCGAACTCGAGCAGCTGATCCGGTTTTGCGCCGTCGCCGGGATTGGTCCGCCGATCGATCGGGTGATCGCGCTCAGTGATGCCCGTGAGGCCTTCGAGGCGATGATCGGCGGCGACCTCTTCGGCAAGATCGTGCTCAGCACTGCCGCTTCGGGTTGATCGCGGTCGGGACCCGGCCGCTAGCCGCCGCTCGGCGGCGTCGTCGACCCGCCGGCTCCGGCGCTCGCATCCGGGGTTGCGCCGCTCGACCCGGCTCCGGCGCTCGCATCGGCAGCTGCGCCGCTCGACCCCGACTCGCCAGCCGATCCGCCAGCCGATGTGGCGTCATCACTTCGCACGATCAATCCCTCGGCCAATGCTTCGCCGACAAACGGGATCAAGGAGGAATCGGGTGCCTGCTTGGCGACCTCCTGCACAACCGCGGCAAGATCGCTGCGATCGGTCAGCGAGATCACGAATCCATCGGCCGCCTGCGAGATCCCTCCGAGACTTGGATTGAGCGCCCGGCGGTCGGAGTAACCGCCGTTGGCGTCGATAGCGTCGAGCGGTAAGAACGGGAATCCGATCGCTCCCGCCTGCTTGGTGTCGATCACGAACCAGGCCAGCACGGCCTTGTCTTTGGTCGGCTGCGGGAGGCCGCTGACTCGGAGATCGAGGTAGGCCTGATCGGTATCGGTCCGTCCGAAGATCGCCTGGCCAGCGGGGCCGCCGGGTTTGGCGGCGGTCAGAACGATTCGGGATGAGTCGCCGGTCGGGTCGACGGCGCTTTGATTCGGACCGGCCGCGGTTGCCTGATCGGTGGAATCCGATGGCTGGTCGTCGCTCGAAAAGACCCCGGCGATCGCCAGGATTAAGACCAGTGCGATCAGCCCGGCCAGTCCGAGGGCGGCAAAGATTCGGGTCTGGCGTGGATCAAGGCCGCTACGCGAAGGCTCGGGGTCCAGCGGACTCGTCGCGCTCGTCGCCGCTCTCTTGACCGGTTGTTGCTTTTTGGCTCGGATCGGTCCGCTCGCATCGAGCTGCGGCAACTCGGCGTTGGGGGTCAAGATCGCCAGCTTGGTCAGAATCTCGCCCGCCAGGGAGCGAGCGGCGGGCTCACGCTGCAGGTGGCGGACCGCGTCGGCGCGGCCGATCGGATCGGCTTGTCCGAGCAGGTAGTCGGTTAACCCGACATCGGCGTCGGGATCGGAGCCTCCAAGCTCGGTCAAAGCGGCGCGGGCGCGCCTGCGAACTTCAGCGGTCTCGATCCCGAGCAGGCCAGCGAGATCGTCGTAGGTTTGCCCGCGCTCGAGCAGAAGTTGCAGCATCGCCCGCTGGTCTTGTTTCAAACTCACGCCCAAAGAGTATGGGCTTGGCGTCGCCGATGCGCCGCTCCGACTACCCTGCCGGGCTGATGTCACGTCTGATTTCCCGGGCCGCCCTGGCTCGACCGTTACCGCTGAGCCTGCTTTGCCTCCTCGCTACCGCTGCCGCGTTTGCTGTCGCATCGCTTGGCTACAAGGATGTCGAGGTCGACGGGCGTCAGCTCGCCGACTCTGACAGTGCTCGCGCCGAGGCGACGCTGCGAGCGGGCTTGGGGCGCGAGGCAACGCTGTCGCTGGTGGTCGCCGCCGAGAGCGACGCAGACCTGATCACCTCGGAAGCTTCGAAGGTGGCGTTGAGGACGATCAAAGATCGCCTCCGCGCCTTTGATTCGGTCGCCAAGGCTCGCACCGCGGCGGTCTCGGCCAACCAACTCGCGACCGTCTACGAGATCACCTTTGCCGCCGACGCCGACCACGCCGATCGAGAAGTCGTACTGGATGCGATCGATCACGAGGTCGACAGTGGACCGCTGGCTCTCTACCCCGACGGTCGGCTGACCGGCCTGGTCGACGGCCGCGATTTCGGTCTCGAACAACTTGGGCGCGGCGCCCTGATTGCCCTGCCGGCGCTGCTTTTGCTGGCGGGCCTGGCGGTCGGAGTACGCCTCATCTTCGCCCCGTTGTTGAGCGCCGCGATGGCCGCCGGCCTGACCCTCGCCGCCTTGGTCACCGTGGCGCCAGCGGTCGAGCAAATAACCGTGATCGCCCTGCCGGTCGGTGGCGTCGTCGCTGCCCTGCTCGGATTCGAGGTTGCGATCGAGTTGGTTCGCCGCCATCGCCGCCGCTGGCCGGTCTCTCCCGAACCCGGTCAGGGGGCGCTTGCGGCAAGCTTGTCAGGGCTGCTGCGCCAACTTTGGATCAGCTCGATCGCTACGGCCGCTCTCGCCGTCGCGACCTGTCTGGCGGTCCGCGATCACGACCTCGAGGCGGTTGCGATCGCGGTCGCAGTTGCAAGCCTGGTCGTTGCCGTGATTGCACCGCTCACAACTGCTGCCGCTCTCGTCCTCGGCGGCGCCCGCGGACGGGCCGGGGAGCCGCCGCCGCCGCGGCGTCGACTCGAGGGGCTGCTTTCGAGCCGCGTCGTTGCCGCGCTCTCCGGGATTTTGGCGGTCGCCTGCGTCGGACTGGGCGTGATCGGCGGCGGGCTCACCCTGATCGGTTCGGGCTCCCGAGATCTCCCCGAAGACGAGGCGGCCAAGCAGGCCGACAGTAAAATTGTCGCGATCGGCGGGCCCGGCCTCGCCGAGCCCCTCTTGGTCGACGCGCCGTTCCCGATTTCAGACCCCCGGGTTGCCGAGTTGCGCGCCGAGATCGGTGCGGTCGCGGGCGTCGACGGCGTCTCCTACCCGCAGGCCGCCGAGGACGACACCGCCATTCGGGTGCGAATCAACGCCGATCCCGGCTCGACCCAGGCCGTCGAGATCGTCACCGCCGTCCGCGCCGCCGTCGAGCCCTACGACGCCCTCGTCGGCGGTCGCAGTGCCGCTGCCGACGAGGTGGCGAACCGCCTTTCCGAGCGGGCTGCCTTGCTACTGCTTGCCGCGATCGTGATTGCGACCCTTGCCATCGTGGCGGCGCGCTCCTCGCTTCGCCCGCGCCTTCTGCTCGGGGCGCTGCCGATCGGTCTTTGCGCGGTAATCCCGGCGGCTGCCGCGGTCGGTTTCTTGGAGCTTGCCTACGGCAGCTCCGGTTTGCACGATCTGTTCGACTTCCAATCACGCGATGCCGCCCATCTCGGCGCCCTCTTTGCCGCTCTTGGGATCCTCCTGTCGATCGGGATCTGGCGCACCGTCAACCTGACGGCGACTGACCGGCTGAACCGGGTTCGAAGTAGCGGGCAGGCGGCGTTGTCGCCGGTTGCAACAACCCTCCGCCTCGCCCCGGCGCAGCTCGTCGTCACCGCGACCGCGGCGATCGGCCTGGCCTCGCTGCTTCCGGTCGACTTCGTCGTCTTCTCCGAGTTCGGGTTCATGACCGCCGCCGGACTTTTGGTCGACCTGTTGGTCGTCCGACTCCTGCTCGCACCCAACCTGATCCGGCTGGTCGAAAAACAACCCGGTGCGACAACCGCCGCCGAGTAGGCAGCTCGGCTGGGTCTCAACCCAGGTGCCGACGCGATCGGGGCCGAGGATCGCAGCGAAAGGCGTTCGGTGAAGCAATTCGGGGCACAACACGCCCGTCAGCTACAAATGTGTCAATTGAGACGTGGCGGATCGTCGCTGCGGATGCCTACCGAACCGCGCCTGATTCCTTCTCTTCACCCACCTGCTGGCGGAACGAACCCTTCAACGGGGAGCGAATGTCCCTCGGCGAGATTGATCGTCGACGTGTAGGTGTAGTCGGGGTTTGCGATGACCTCCCCACTTTCGCGCAGTCGGTATTCGCCAGGTGCAGCCTCGCGAAGCCCCCTGATGTCTGGCGGCAGACCGAATGAACCGCCCTCGTCGGCCATGAGCGCCAGACCGTCCTCTCGTACCGCGATAAGCTCTGCGGCGAGTTGGCGTCGTTCGAGAATCTGCCCGTCAGGCGAAATCGCAGTCAGCCCAACGAGCACGCGTCGCCCGATGGCGATTCGCGCCCGCTCGATATTCATCCGGAGCGACCCGTCTGAGCCGACGGTCACGTAGTCAAAGATCTGGTCCAGCTCAAGTTCGATCTGATCGCCGATCTGGTAGCCGGGCAACTCAACAGCGGACTCGGCGATTGATCCAATCAAGCGGTTCCCGCTCCGATGTTCCACGCCAACCCAGATCTCCGCAGCCGAAAACGGATCGGCGCCAGTGGGAGCGCAGAGGGCCCTGACGACGCAGGTCTCGCCGTCAAGCCTCTCAAGGCCGGCGGCTGTTGGCACCCACCAGCGCCCGGGGAATGTCTCGTTCAGGACACTTGGGCTGAGTAGCGAAAGGTGATCGTCGGACATCCATCAATCATCGCAAATCGTGAGCGACAAGGGATTCAGCGGGTCCCCGGCCCTGAGAAGTATGCCTGCACGCTGGGGCGAATCTTCGAATCACGCGAAATGCCGCCCATCTCGGCATCTCGGCATCTCGGCGCCCGCTTTGCCGCCCTTGGGATGCTGTTGTCAATCGGGATCTGGCGCATTGTCAACCTCACGGCGACCGATCGGTTGAACCGAGTTCGAAGTAGCGGGCAGGCGGCGCTGTCGCCGTTTGCAACTACCCTCCGCCCCGCCCCGGCGCAGCTCGTCGTCAGCGTGGCCGCGGCAATTTCTCCGAGTTCGGGTTCGCGACCGCCGCCAGACTTTTGGTCGACCTGTTGGTCGCCCGGCTCCTGCTCGCACCCAACCTGATCCGGCTGGTCGAAAAGCAGCCCGATGCCACAACCGCCGCCGAGAAGGTCGCTCGGCTGGGTCTCAGCCCAGGTGCCGAAGCGATCGGGGCCGATGATCGCAGCGAAAGGTCTTCGCTGAAAGCAATCCGGGGCGCAACACGCCCGTCAGCTACTATGCAAATATGCGCGCCAGCCACAAGCGATTACGTCCACTACGTATCGCGCACTGGTTATCGCTGGCGGCCGTTGGGTTTCTCCTAGTCGGCCCTTTGGGATGTGGAGATGACTCGTCGGTCCAGATCCGGCTGCTGATTGAAAGGGCTCAACAGCTGAGTGCTGCCCGGGATCGGGCCACGCTGTGTGAGGAAATAATTTCACCGCTTCAGTTCTCAACCCCGGGGAAGTTGGCGCGGTGCAGGCGACATCTCCCAATTACGAGCCGGCCGGACGCGCCCTTGAAAGAAGTCGATTCGGTGCAGATAGATGGCGAAACAGCGCGCGCCACGCTGGAAGACGGCGGCTACGTCGATGTTGTCCAGGTGGACGGCCGCTGGTATATCGACATCGCGAGCTGAAATTCCGGCGCGTTTCTCCGGCGCGTTTCTCGTCTGGGTTGAACCGCGGCCGCGTAGCTCGTCGGGGCGGGTCGCCGGTCAGCCGCCGAAGCGGTTGGTGATCGGGAGGCGACGATCGCGGCCGAACGCCTTCGGCGAGATCCTCACCCCCGGTGGAGCTTGACGGCGCTTGTATTCCGCCCGATCAACCAGTCCGAGCACCCGGTCAACCGCGTCGGCATCGATCTCGGTGGCGACGATTTCCTCGCGTGAGCGGTCGAGTTCGACGTACTCCTCGAGGATCCGGTCGAGCAGCTCGTAGTCAGGCAGCGAGTCGCTATCGCGCTGATCAGGCCGGAGCTCGGCCGACGGCGCCCGGTCGATCACCGACTGCGGGATCAGTTCGGTTTCGGCCTGTTCGTTTCGGTAGCGGACGAGATCGTAGACGAGGGTTTTTGGGACATCCTTAATCAGCGCAAACCCGCCCGCCATGTCGCCGTAGAGGGTTGCGTAGCCGACCGACATTTCGCTCTTGTTACCGGTTGCGACGACCAGCCAGCCAAATCGATTCGATAGCGCCATCACGATCATTCCGCGGATCCGCGCCTGCAGGTTCTCCTCAGCCAAAGCGGCGGCGGCGGAGTTGGTGTCGGCCGAGAACGGCTTCGCCAGCAACTCGTCGAAGGTCGACATGGCGGCGTTGATCGGCAGTTCAAGGAAGTCTGATCCGAGGTTGAGCGCGATTTGGCGGGCGTCGGCTTGGGTGCCGGAGCTGGAGTGGGGGGAGGGCATCGAGACCAGGTGGATCGCGTCGGCTCCGATCGCGTCAACCGCGAGTAGCGCGACCAGGGCGGAGTCGATTCCGCCGGACAGGGCGATCACGATCTCGGCGAATCGATTCTTGGCGCAGTAGTCGTGAAGACCGCTCTGAAGCGCCAGGTAGACCTCGGCGACATCGCTCAGCGGAGCGGCAAGGGGGGCCGGGGGGGCCGCTTGATGGCTCGGCCTGTCGGGAGCGTCGAATCGAGCCACTACCTCAACCCCCGTGGCACCGATCCGGGCTCGTGAGGGTGTCGGGGTGAGCTGACAGACGATCAGCTCGGGAGCGAACTGCGGCCCTCGCGCCAGCGTCGTGCCGTCGCCGCCGACCACGGCGCTGTGACCATCGAAGATCAGCTCGTCCTGTCCGCCGACCAGGTTGCAAAGCGCCAGTGGCACTCCGGTCTCGGCGACCCGCTCGGCGACCAGTTGCTCGCGAAACGACCCCTTGCCGCGATGGTAAGGGGATGCCGAGGCGTTGAGGATCAACTGCGCTCCCGCGGCGACCAGGTCGGTGCTCGGATACCCGGCAAACCAGATGTCCTCGCAGATCGTTAGCCCGATCGCGACCGACCCGAGCTTGAGCAGGCCTGGATGTTCCCCCGCGGCAAAGTAGCGGCGCTCGTCGAAGATGCCGTAGTTCGGCAGATGGATCTTGCGGTATGTCGCGTGCAGGGCACCGTCGGCCAGAATCCCGAGGCTGTTGTAGACATCTGTTTCGGTCGCCTCGGGGAATCCGACCAACGCGACGATCCCCCGCGCCGCTTCGGCAACCTCCTCCAGTGCCTCCTCGCAGGCAGCGACGAAGTGCTCTTTGAGCAGCAGATCCTCGGGTGGATAGCCGCAGATCACCAGCTCGGGGAATAACACCAACGCCGCGCCCGCCTCGCGCGCCGCTTCGATCTGGGCAACGATCAATCGGGCATTCGCCTCGATCGCTCCCACGGTCGGATTGATCTGGGCGAGAGCGATCCGCAAGGACGAGGCGTCGGGGTCGTGCGAGGCGCTTCCCATTCCGCGAATTAAAGCGAGCGCGAGGAATCCGAGCCGATTCCACCGCCGTTCGGGGGCCGCGACTGCCAGGAGTTAATGCTTCGCTGCGGTGAACAGCTCGAATCGGCCGCATTGGATGGCCGGATCGATATCTCGCGCCCAACGAGAATGGCCTCCTGTCGCTTCACCGCAGCGACCAACTGGGCCTCGATCCCGATCGGATGCGCGAGGTGCCCGAGCCCGTTCGCCGTGTTGAGAGCCGGATGGAGCGTTCGCAGCGTCCTGTTCGCGGTGCGGATCCTCGCGACGGGCCGACGAAGATCGCTGGCAACGCAGATGCACCGGGACCGTCGTCCGCGGGCGCCCGAATCGGAATCAGGCACCACGATCGTGCGACGCACGATGCGAGCTCTGGCGGGCCCGGTTTCGTTCATCTGCACGAGCTGCTGCCTGCGGTGGATGCGACCGTACGCGCGGACTCGTCACCCGCGCGTAGTCTTTGCAAATGGCAATCACCCTGCGCACCAACGAGCTTGCGCAGACGCTGGAGCGAGCGTACCTGCTGGCGATCGGGGGGCAAGATCTTCCGGCCGTCTGGATCACACGGGCTGAGCAGCTCGGTCAAAGCCCGTCGGTGGCGTTCATCGCGGCCGTCGGATCGGTGCTGCTGGCGAAGGCCACCGACGATGCGATCGACGCCTTTGTGCTCCAGGCGCAGGAGGGCAGCGCCGCGCATTCAATCTCCGAGCGGCTGCCACGGCGCTTGGGGGCAAGCGGCGCGCGTTTGGCTACGACATCGGCTCTAGCAGCGATCGCGACCCGATCAACCACGGCACGCTGGTGGGGTCGACGAGGTGGGATATCGCGCTTGATCGGATCCGCGCTGACCACAAGCCGTTCTTCCAGCTGATCATCACCTGGCTGGCCGATGTCAATCGCATGACCGGCGACGAGGCGACCCGAGCCCTGGCGGCCTATATTCGGGTGCGCCGCGGCGTCGCCCCCGGAGTCGGCGTTGAGCGGACCCCCGCCACCCTCGCCGACGCGCCCACCCTGAGCAGCCTGGTTGATGTGCTCAATGGATTCGTCGGCGCTGACACCGAGGGCGGTGCTCGCGGCATGGCCTTGGTTGCTGCCGCCTACCGTATGGCTGGATTCGATGCGATATTGCCGTCGCGCAACGATCCGCGCCGGATCGACATTACGATCAAAAGCGGCGGCGTCGCGGTGATCGGCGCCGAGGTCAAACAGGTCGTTACGACTGAAGCCACCGCCGACACGCTTGCCCGGGATGTTGCCGATCCCCACATCCGGCGTGCGCTGTTGAGCGTGCTTCGACCGGGTTCGTTGCTCGATTTCGATCGGTCGGCGGCGATTCGCCGCGCCGAGAAGGAGCACGGCGTTGTGCTGCGGGTTACCTCGGGCACGCGTGAGCTGTTGCGTGAAGCGCTCAGCCCCCGCGCCATCGAAGTCGATCGCTTTTGCGCCGGTCTGCCCCGCGTGTTCGCTGAGGCGCTCGGTGAAATTCGCGTTGCGAACGAAACCACCGAGACTTGGGCGGCTATCGCTACCCGGTGGGAATAGCCACGCTTGGCCTCACGCGGCGATCGGGGTGGGCCCGGTTTGGTGGGTCACGGTTGCTTGATCGGCGAGCTGCAGCGACTCAAAAACGCTTCGCGCCACGACTTCGGCGAGGTTTGGCGGCACCGCATTGCCAATCTGGCGGTACTGCGCTACGCGCGGGCCTGAGAACCGCCATTCGAGCGGGAAGGTTTGCAGCGCCGCGGCTTCTTGGACCGTGATGCGGCGGAGCCGCTTCGGCGCGCGCTTGAGCGGTCGACCCGCCTTGTTGTAGGCGTCGGTGGTACTCGACGACCCATGGCGCTGTCCCGTGGTCGAGTTCGTCCTGGTCGATAATTGGAGTTGCGTTCCCGCCCATCGACGCTGGCAGTGTCTTAGGGCTCCCGAAAGAATAACTGCGCCTTTACGCGGCCGATCAGCGTCGCGGATGCTGCACCGCCGCAAGACCGCAATAGCGCTGCTATTACGGCCTCACGTCGGCACCGCCCCGCTCGCTCCTCGACCGCCTAAATGACGCACTTATTCTTTCGGGAGCCCTTAGCCGGGGCGTCAAGCCTCAAAGGACGGCCGGAGCCGTTGAACAACAGGCTGCCGCGAATGCCGTCGGGCGCATGATTGGGCTGCGGGCGGGAACGACCTGGGCCGCACAGGACTCGTCGTTCCCAGGCTCACCGAATCGCGGCAGATTAGCGAGTGAAGCGCGCACCGTTGGCGGCTCGCCGGGCGTCGTCGGGGTCGGACACCGCGGAGTTCCGTCGAGCCGCCCGACCAAGAACATGCGCTCACGGGATTGGGGCACGGAATAGTTCTCCGCATTGAGAAGAAACAGCGACCGCTCGTAGCCGAGGTCCGCGGCGCGCTCGAGCAGGTGCTCACGGATTTGCTCCCAGCGTGGGCTGGAGCCGAGCGCCTTGACGTTCTCCATGATGAACGCACGCGGACGCAGGGCACCGACGACATCGAAGAAGTGGTCGACGTGCCAGCTGCGTGGATCGCTCGGGTCCATCCGCCCGATCACCGAGAAGCCCTGGCACGGCGGGCCGCCGATCACTAGATCCGGGCGAAGCCCGTGAGGTGGATCGACCTTCAAAACGTCCCCGCAAAAGCCGTACGGATCCAGGTTGGCGTTGTAGGTCTCGCTCGCGAACCGATCGATGTCAATCGCCCATTGAACGGCGAAGCCGGCCCGCGTCAGTCCGAGGTCAAGGCCTCCGGCGCCGCAGTAGAGAGAAATCGCGCTGTAGGCGGGGGTCGACACGGTGCTCGCCATGTTGTCCTCAAGGGCGGACGATCCGAAGTCCAACGCGAGCGTTCCTTGCCTTACGAACATATGTTCGACCTTACGGCGGGTGTCGGACGGAACGTTGCCCCCGTTGTGGCGAGTCCGCCAGGCCCAGATCGACCTCAGCGGCGGGTCGGGGCGACGCTTGAATACGAGTAGAGGACGGCGGCCACTGAGGTCGCGAGGTTGAGGCTCGAGACGCCGGCGCGCATCGGGATTCGCAGCCGCCGATCGGCCCTCTCGAGCAGGCTGGCTGAGACCCCGTCGCGCTCGTTGCCGAAGAGTAGGGTCGGGTTTGGCGGCAGCGGCCGTTCTCCGAGGTTCTCCTCGCTGCCCGGGTCGAGCGCAACCAGCGTTCCCCGCTCGGCAACCGTGTCGGGCAAGCTGTCGAGGCCCGCGACCGGGAGCGCGAAGTGAAGCCCGGCGGAACCGCGCAGAGCTGCCGCCGACCAGGGGTCGGGCGCGTCGACGCTGAGCAAGGCGGCGGCTCCGGCGGCGGCGGCGACCCTGATCGCGGCGCCGCTGTTGCCGGGGTCGCGGGGGCGTTCCAAGACGACGAGTGGGCCGAGCGCGGCGAGCGCGGCGGTGAGGTCGAAGCGGGGTCGGCGCGCCACCGCCGCGAGCGGTTCATAGGGCGGCCGTTCACATAGCGTCGCGAACCGAGCGGCGCTGATCGGTTCAACCAGCTCGTCGAACCGGGTCGCGATGTCGGGTGCGAGCCGGGCCGCGAGCCGCTGCAGCCGGGCCGGGTCCGGGCTCACCGCGAGTTCAATCTCGGCCCCGAAGCGCAAGCCGTGTTTGAGGGGGTGAAACCCCTCCAAGACGGCGAGATCCGGATCGCGACGCGCCATTGCAAACCTTCTCTGCAAAGACCCTCCACGGACCGCCGCCGCGCCGTTCGGCTCGCCCATTGCTCAGCCCCCACCATGATCGGCCGCATCGTCGAGCAGGTTCATCGTCACCTTGACCTCGTGGGCGGCCTGGCCGGGGCCGCGGTAGACGCCGCGGATCGGCGGCACGTCCGAGTAGGCGCGACCGTGGCCGATCTTGACGTGCTCCGCTCCGGCGGGTTTTCGGTTCGTCGGGTCAAGTCCGATCCAGGCGAGGGTCCCGTCATGACCGGGCAGCATCGCTTCAAGCCAGGCGTGCGTGTTGACCTCGGCGGAGCGCTCGTCGCTCCCCTCCGAGACCGCCCACAGGTAGCCGGAGACATAGCGCGCCGGGATTCCGTGACCCCGCAGGACGGTGAGACCGAGGTGAACGAAGTCCTGGCAGACTCCGGCCCCGCCGTGCAACAGGTCGTCGACGGTGGAGCCGACGTAGGTGACCCCCTGGCAGTAGGTAAAGCGCGACGGGATCATCTCGCAGACCGCGTTGATCGTCTGTCGCGGTGTCGCGCGACGCGTCTCCGCGATCAGCCCCGCGATCGCCAGCGGGTCGGCGGCGGGTTCGAGTAGCCCGAGGTACTCGGCGGCGGTCTGCGCGGCGGGTTTTCGATACTCCTCCCAATCAGGGTCGAGCCCCGGCTCCGGCGGCGGCTTTGTCTCGACCCTGATTTCGGCTCGGATTCGCATCTGCTCGTGCATGGCGGGGATCGTGAACTGGATTACCTCTGTCCGGAAATAGTCGCGGTAGCGA
>JAHEXU010000012.1:28781-33772 GCA_023251975.1 bacterium
TCGAGAAGCGCATCGCGGCGGGGTCTGGAGGTCGGATCGAGGCAGGGTAGGGGGGGGGTTCTGGGCGTTATGAAAGGACCGCGTGCTGGATCCCCTGGTCGTCGGGTGAAAAGTAGCGCGCCGCGATGTCGGACTCGACTCGCTCAATCTCGTTTTGGATCTCCCGGAAGGCACGGGGCATCTCTGCGGGGGTGAGTTCGCTGCGGCTGCGTAGCCCGAGGTCGCTGATCAGGCGCGCGATCCGAAGCGTTGCGGTCGATCCGGCCGGGTCGATCCGACCGACCAGCCGCCCGAGCTGGGTGACCGAGCCTGCGACGGAGTCGGGGAAGGCGGACTCGAACAACAAGAAGCGCGCGACCGGCTCGGCGCGCGGCGCCGCGGCGGCAGAGCGCATGAACGCCTGGAAGCCGCCGGTGGCTCGAAGTAGGGCGATCGCATTGCCGTCGCGCCGGGGCAGCTCCAAGCTCTCGTCGTCCGCGGAGCGAACCGGAGGGAATGCGACCCGCAGCATCCGCAATACCATCTCGGCGGCTTCAATCCGGGCGCCCGCCCCGAGAAACGAGTAGGCCGCGTCGCGCTGCATCGTCGCCAGGCAGAGCCCCCAAAAAAGCGCCGAGCGCTCCTTGACGTAGGAGTAGGCTGAGTCCGGACCGGTCCGCGGTCCGTGCTCGAGGTTGCGCCGCCGCATCGTCAGGTGGTAGGTGTTGAGGGACTCCCAGACCTCGGCGGGCAGCGTTTCGCGAAGCTGGCGCGCCCCCTCGCGGGCGGCCCCGACGCAGGAGATGAGCGAGTAGGGGTTGTCGCGATCCCCACTCAAACTCCGGATTACACCCTCGCGGGTGATGTCCGAACCGGCCGCCTCCGCGTCCTCGATCCCCATCACGACCACTATCGACTGCCACGACAGCGGCACCGACGCCGGATCTTCGGCGCCGCCCTCGAGTTCGAGCAGGAACAGGCCGTCGAGCATCCGCGCGGTGTGCTCGGCACGGACGATGTTACGGCCCACCCAGTAAAGCTCGCTCGCGATTCGCGCCAGCATCCGCCTAGCCGATCCCTGCCCGCGGCGGCGCCGCAACCCGTCGGGCGTGCTGTTGCTGCTGGTGCTGGGACTGCGTCGCCCAAGGTACCTGGGGGAGCGCGGGCAGCGAGGGGGGCTCGAACTGGGGCGTCAAACCCGGCGCGAGCGCGAGGCTGTCGTCGTCAGGCTCGGTCAGCACCCAGGTGTCCTTCGAGCCGCCGCCTTGTGAGCTGTTGACAATCATCGAGCCTTCGCCGAGCGCGACCCGGGTGAGGCCGCCCGGGACGATCTCGATCCGCTCCCCATAGACCGCGAACGGCCGCAGATCGAGCGCTCGCGGCGCTACGGTCCCCGCCGCGGTCAGGGTCGGCGCGCAGGACAGCCACACCACCTCCTGGGCGATCCAGTTCGCCGGATCCGCCTCGATTGCCGCGCGCACATCGGCCATCTCGCGCTCGGTTGCCGAGGGTCCGATGAATACCCCCTTGCCGCCCGACTCGCCGGTCGGCTTGACGACCAGCTGATCGAGTCGGCCGAGTACGTTCTCGAGCTGCTCCGGATCCCCGAGCAGGTAGGTATCGACGTTGGCGAGCAACGGCTCCTCGCCGAGATAGAAGCGGATCATCGTCGGCACGTAGTGGTAGATCGCCTTATCGTCGGCGATGCCGGTGCCGAGCGCGTTCGCGATCGCGACGTTGCCGAGCCGCGCCGCGTTGACCAATCCCGGCACCCCGAGCAGCGAGTCGGGGCGGAACTCGACCGGATCGATGAACTCCTCGGCGATCCGCCGGTAAATCGAGTCAACCCGGGCGAGGCCGTCGGTCGTTTTCATGAAGCAGGTGCCGTCGTGAACGACAAGGTCGGAGGCCTCTACCAGCTCAACCCCCATCTGGCGCGCCAGGAACGCATGCTCGAAGTAGGCGCTGTTGGCCGGTCCCGGCGTCCAAACGACGACGGTCGGGCGGCCGCGCGGGCTTGGCGCCGCGGCGGCGAGGGCGTTGAACAGGAACTCCGGGTAGTTGGCGACGGGACGAACCGAGTAGCCGCCAAAAAGCTCCGGCAGCATCCGGCCCATCGCGATCCGGTTCTCGAGCACATAGGAGATCCCCGACGGCACCCTGACGTTGTCCTCCAGCACCCGCCATTCGCCAGCCTGGTCGCGGACGAGGTCGCAGCCAGTGACGTGGCAAAAGACACCGTTTGGCGGCTCGATCCCGTGGGCGGGCCGGGCAAACCCCGGGCGCGATGCGATCAGCGGCCACGGCACGAGCCCCTCACGAACGATCTCGCGGGCCCCGTAGACATCGGAGACGAAGTGATTGAGCGCCTTGACGCGCTGTGCCACCCCGGCCGAGATAAAGTTCCACTCCGACGCGGTGAGGATGCGAGGAATCAGGTCGAGTGCGAACGGACGGTCGCCGCTGCCCTCGTCGGGTCCCGCCGAGTCAAACGTGATCCCCTGCTGGAGGAAAATCGTCTCGCGGCGTTCGGCGGCGCGGACCAAGCGCTGCTCGCCGAGTCTGGCGAGAGTCTCCAACATGCGTCGGGTGTGCGCCCGCGGCGCCCCATCCGGGGAGATCGCCTCGTCGAAGCGGCCAGCCAGGCACTGATAGGCAGCGAACGGGTCCCGAGTTGGTGGTTCGCTCGCCGCTTCGGACATCGATACGCCTAGTAAACCGCAATCGTCGCTGAACTCTCGTTGTCGACCGTGGCGTAAGACGACCCGGCGGCGAAGTCGGTGCGACTCGACCGGCCGGCGGCGCCGTTTGGGCACGGTCCGGTCGAGTCGCAAACGACGAGCCTGGGCGGGCAAGAGGGGCTTGGTCAGGCGGCGCTGACGGTGACCGGGATTCCGTTGAGGATGGCGTTACCGGAGGGGATGTCATACCGGAGCTCGTCGCTCAGCAGGTTGGAATTGACCCCGGCGTGTTGCGAGGCGACCGACAGCGCCGCGCCGCCGGATTGGTGTCCCCAGCCGTGCGGGATCGAGACGACGCCGGGCATCATTTCGTCGCTCACGTCGTAGGGGATCAAGATCGTCTGGCCAGCCGCGCTGACGGCGGCTTGGCCGCTACCGTTGAGGGCGAGTCGGGTTGCATCGGCTGGGTTGATCAGCAGGGTGCAGCGCGGCGGTCCGCTGACCAGCTTCGGCAGATTGTGCATCCAGGAATTGTTGGAGCGCAGATCGCGGCGTCCGATCAGGACCATCGGCTCGTTGGGGCGATCTCGGGCCTCGGCGAGGCGTGGCAGGTCGGCGGTGATCTCGGGCGGGCATAGCTCGATCTTTCCCGACGGGGTTCGCAAAACCTCGGGAAGGCGAGGTTGGAGGGCGCCGAGGTCGATCCCGTGCGGGTTTGCCAGTAGCAGCTCGAGGCTGAGGCCCGGGGAAACGGCGGCGGGCACACCGAACCCGGCGCCGTAGGGGCCGCACCGCAAAAGCAGGTCAACGATTCGCTCCGGACCGCGGAGATCGCCGAGCGCGGCGAGGATCTCGGCGGGGTCTCGACCCTCGGCCGGCGATCCCTGGTTGGTGCTCTCGCGACGCGCCATCTCGAGCGCGATCATCTCGTCGAGCCGGTCGGTGTCGGCGTCGGGTCCGAGTCCGGAGAGGACGCCGAGTAGGCGCAGGATCGTTCGCCACTCCTCGACCATTCCCGGCGGCAGCGGTAGCGCCGGCGGCGAGTAATTGGCGACGTTGCGGATCGCCAATTGGTAGAGCGCCAGGTCGTAATGGCCGCGCTCCAGCGGCGAGGGGACCGGGAGGATCACGTCGGCGTGACGGGTTGTCTCGTTCAGGTAGGCGTCGATCGAGACCATGAAGTCGAGCTGGCCAAGCGCCGCCTCGAGGCGGGCCGAGTTCGGTAGTGACAGCGCCGGATTGCCGGCAAAGGTCAGCAGCGCCGTGATCCGGCCGGGGCCGGGCGTGTCGATCTCCTCGGCCAGGCAGATCGCCGGCAACTCGCCAAGAGCCTCGCCGAGCTGGCGGACTCGGCTGTGCCAGCGGCCGATGCGGACCCCGCGGCCGCGTCCCGGCTGACCGGCGGTGTTGGTCGCGCCGGCGGCGGGGGTCGGGAACATCGCCCCGCCGGGACGATCGAGGTTGCCGGTGATCAGATTCAAGAGATCGACCAACCAGCTCGCGACCGTCCCGAACTCTTGCGTAGTTGTGCCGATCCGGGCGTAGATCGCGGCCCGCTCAGCGGCAGCGAAGCTGCGGGCGAGGCGGCGAATTTGCGGCGCTTCGATCCCGCACGCGTCGGCGACCGACTCGGGGTCGAAGCCGGCCAGCAACTCGGGCAGCTCGTCGAGGCCATTTGCGAGCGCCGCCGTCGCGCCCGGGTCGGAAAGTCCCTCCTCAAAGATGGTGGTCGCGATCGCCGCGAGCAGCAGGGCGTCGGTGCCGGGGCGGATGAAGTGGTGCTCGTCGGCCGCGGCGGCGGTCCGGGTGCGCCGCGGGTCGATTACGACGATCCGGCCGCCGCGCGCGCGGAGCCGCTTCAGGCGCCCCCGCAGGTCGGGGGCGGTCAGCAGCGAGCCGTTGGATGCAAGCGGGTTGGCGCCGAGGATCAGCAGGTGCTCGCAACGGTCGACATCGGGGACCGCGACGCTGAGGCCGCCACCGAACATCAGGGCCGAGGCGACCTGCTTTGGCATCTGGTCGACGGTTGAGGCGGAAAAGACGTTACGGGTGCCGGCGGCCTTGGCGAGGGCACGGAGGTGGACCAAGCCGTCGAGGTTGTGGGCGTTCGGGTTGCCGAGATAGATCCCGAGCGCGTTGCGATCTGCGGCGAGGATCGGCCCGAGCTGGTTGTTGATGTGGGTAAACGCCTCATCCCAGCTTGCCGCGACGTGACGCCCCTCGCGCTTGATCAGCGGCGTGGTGAGTCGATCGGGATCGCCGTGCAGCTGGCCGAGCGCGGCCCCTTTCGGGCAGATGTAGCCGGCTGAAAAGACATCGGCGCGATCGCCT
>JAHEXU010000286.1 GCA_023251975.1 bacterium
AGGGTGACGCTCATCAGCAAGACCAGGCCTTCGGGGACCATCGTGATCAGCCCGGCGGTCGCGGTCTGGGCCGCCTCGGTCAGTCCGACCGAGCGCAGGTTGAAGGCGAGAAGGAGGATCACCGCGAGCGGCGCCATCACCATCGTCGTCACCTTGAGCAGCTCGTTGACCTCGTCCTGCAGCGGCGAGGGAGGGTGGCGGAAGGCTCGCGCCTCGCCCGCCAGCTTGGCGGCGTAGCTGTCGTCGCGGACCGCGTCGGCCTCGTAGTAGCCGGAGCCCGCGATCGCGAACGATCCCGACAGGGCGCGGTCGCCGACAAGCTTGCGGATCCCGTCGGGCTCGCCAGTCAAAAGCGACTCGTCGAGGGTGAGGCCACGGGTCGCGAGGACCGGGCCATCGGCGATCAGCTGGTCGCCCGGCTCGACCCGGATGATGTCACCGGGAACGATCTCGATGTCGCGGAGGCTGACCAGCTGTCCGTCGCGGACAACTTTGGCGGTTGGCGCGACCAGCAGGGCGAGCCGTTCCAGCTCGGCCTTCGCCCGCATCTCCTGGCGGATCCCGATCCCCGAGTTGATGATCGCGATGACCCCGAAAAGGGCGTCGGCGAACAGCCCGAGCGACAGCACCAAGACAAAGAAAAAGAACAGGATCGCGTTGAAAAGCGTGAACACGTTGCCCGCCACGATCGAGGCGAGCGAGCGCGAGCCGGGGTCGACCGGCTCGCCGAGTTGAGCGAGCCGGGCCGCCGCCTCGCCGCTGCTCAGCCCGCTTGGTCCAGCCCGATTGTTCACACCACGATCTAAACAGGTCAGGACCTGCCGCGGGTTCCTTCCTCGGGCCTCGATCGCGGATATGCTGCGCTGCGATGAGTTCGCTGCGACTTGGATTAAACCTCGGCTATTGGGGGATCGGCCCGACCGGTGAGGATGCGCTGGCGGTGACGCTGGCGGCCGAGGCGGCGGGGTTCGATTCGGTTTGGGCCGCCGAGTCCTACGGCTCCGATGTCGTCTCGGTTCTCGCTTGGTTGGCAGGTCGGACCGAGCGGATCAAGCTGGGTGCCGCGATCATGCAAGTTCCCGCCCGTCCCCCGGCCGCGGCGGCGATGGCCGGGGCGACGATCGACGCGCTGTCGGGCGGTCGCTTCATCTTCGGATTTGGCCCGTCGGGACCGCAGGTCTCCGAGGGTTGGTACGGCGTCCCCTACCCGCAGCCGTGGGGGCGGACCCGCGAATACATCGAAGTGGTGCGAGCAATCCTCGCCCGTGAGGGCAAGCTCGAGCACTCCGGCAAGCACTACCCGCTGCCGCTGAACGGCCCCGGCACGACCGGGCAGGGTAAGGCGCTGAAGCTCAACTTCCACCCGACTCGCAATCGGATCCCGGTCTTCGTCGGCGCGATCGGTCGCAAGTCGGTCGAGTTTGCCGCTGAGTGCTGCGATGGCTGGATCCCGGTCTTCTTCAGCGCCGATGCGTTCGCAGAGACCTGGGGCGAGCACCTCGAGGCCGGGTTCGCAAAGGGCGGGCGCTCGCGGTCCGATCTCGAGATCTCACCAACGATTCAGGTTGCGATCGACCGCGAGCTCGAGACCGCTCGGGCGATGGCGAAGGGGGCGCTGCTGCTCTACATCGGCGGGATGGGGAGCCGCGAGACCAACTTTTACGTCGATCTCGCCTGCCGGTTCGGGTTCGAGGCGGCAGCACTCGAGATCCAGTCGCTATTCCTCGCCGGCAAGCGCGATCAGGCCTACGCGGCGATCCCGGATGAATTGGTCGACGCGACCTCGCTGATCGGCACCGAGGCCGAGGTTTCGGCGCGGATCAAGCGCTTTGCTGCTGCCGGGGTCGACCGCTTGATCGTCTCACCGTTCCACGCCGGGGTCGAGCCGGCCCTGCACACGATCGATCGGTTAGCCGCGATCGTCGGCACCTCCGGGTGAGGTTGGGCGGGTGACCGAGCTCGCTCAGGGGGTCGAGTTCGCCGGGCATCGGATCGAGGCGGTAATCGGTCGCGGTGGGATGGGGGTTGTCTATCGGGCGCTCCAGATCACCCTCGATCACTTGGTCGCGCTCAAGCTGATCACCCCGGACCTCGCTGATGACCCGGTTTTCCGCAAACGATTCATTGCCGAATGTCGGGCTGCCGTCTCGATTCGCCACCCCAACGTAGTCCCGATCCATCACGCCGGCGAGCAGGACGGGTTGCTGTTTG
>JAHEXU010000168.1 GCA_023251975.1 bacterium
GCCTCAGCGAGCTGCGCGAGGGCGCCGCCAGGCAACTGGGGCCGACCGAAATGTCGCAGCTTTGGGAGTATGCGCGCGATGACTGAGTCGCCGCCATCGGGGCACGCCGAGTTGCGTCTGTTCGGGCTGCGTGGCGCCGCCCAGGCGGAGCGAAACGACAGCGAATCGATCCTCGCCACCACCGACACCCTGCTGCGGGAGATGATCCGCCGCAACGCCTTGCAGAGCGAGCTGATGGTGAGCTGCATCCTCACCGCCACCGCCGACCTCGACGCCGAGTTTCCCGCCGTTGCCGCCCGTCGACTCGGCCTCTCGGCGGTGCCACTGCTTTGCACGCGCCAGATCGATGTCCCCGGAGCGATGCCGCGGGTGATCCGGGTGCTGCTCCACTACTACGCGCGGTGGGGCCACCTGCCAGCTCACACCTACCTCGGCGCTGCCCAGGCGCTGCGGGTCGATCTAAGCTCCGCCCAGTAGGTATCCGAGCCCGATGGCGATCCGTTACGCAAAGCGACTCGACGCGCTGCCCCATTACGAGGGGGGGATGGACATCGCCCGGGCGCGCCGCGCCTTCGAGGCCACCGATGTCGTCAAGCTCGCCTCGAACGAGTCGCCGTGGGGTCCCCACCCGGCGGTGATCGAGCGGGTAGCGGCTTTGGTCGGCGAGGCCAATCGCTACCCCGACCAATATGCGTCGGAGCTGCGGGGGCGCCTCGCCGCGCGGTTTGACCGCGACCCGGCCGGGATTGCGGTCTCAAACGGCTCCTGCGAAATCCTTTTGGCGGCGGCGCTGGCGCTGTGCGAGCCGGGTGACGAGATTGTCTACGCCTGGCCGTCGTTTTCGATCTACCCGCAGCTCGGGCCGTTCAGCGGTGCCCGCGAGATCAGGGTCGGGCTCGGCGGCCCGAGCGGCTATGACCACGACCTTGACGCGATGCGGGCCGAGATCACCGCCGCGACCAAGCTGGTGATCGTCTGCAACCCGAATAACCCGACCGGAAGTTGCCTGCCGAGCACTGACATCACCGCCTTTCTCGAGCAGGTTCCGAGCTACGTCACGGTGATCCTCGACGAAGCCTATATCGAGATGCAGACCCTCGACGACCCCGACTCGACGGTCGACCTGCTGCCGCGCTTTCCCAACCTGGTGTTGCTTCGCACCTTCAGCAAGGTCTACGGCTTGGCCGGGCTGCGCTGCGGCTACGCGCTCGGGTCGGCCCGCTTTCGCGCCGCTGTCGATGCGGTTCGCCAGCCGTTCAGCGTCAACCTGCTTGCCCAGGCGGCGGCATCCGAGGCGCTGCGGCACGGCGACGACGTCGCCGATCGGGTCGAGCGTACGATCGTTGCTCGCGTCGAGGTCGAGTCGGCGCTAACCGAGCTTGGCTTCACCGTTCCCGAAAGTCACACAAACTTCACCTGGCTACCGCTGCGAATCGGCGATCGCGAATACGACGAAGCGGCGATCGTCGAAGGCCTCGGCCGCGCCGGGGTGATCGTGCGGCCCGGGACGCCGCTTGGCGGCCCGGGCCACATTCGGGTCAGCTTTGGCACCGAGGCGGAGAACCTACGCTTTCTTGCCGCCCTCGGCGATCTGGTCAAGCCTCAGTAAGGGCGGCGGCGATCTGGTACCCTGCGCGATGATGCGCGCAGCACAGTCGCCCCCCGACTCGATTATGGCCACGATGACCGGTCGCCGCCGCGGCTTCGTCGTTGCCTGCCGCTGCTGGCGATTCGTCTAGGCGTACGGCCGCGCGGCAACCTGATCCCGCGAGGCCGCACGACGACATCCACCCGGCGCCCGCCGCAAAGGTGCTCGGCGCGACCCCTCGCTTCCCCACCCTTCGTTACGGATTGACTGTATGTCCAGACCACACAACCAGATCGTCTCGACGCCCGGCGCCAGCGCCGGCCCGGTGGTGTAGGGGGGACGATGGGGGGGGACGGCACGATTACGATCGCGGTCTGCGGAGTTGGCCTGATCGGTGGCTCGATCGGGCTGGCGGCGCGTCGCCGGGTCGGCGCCACCGTGACCGGCTGGGATCCCGATCCGATGATTCGACGCCGCGGCCTCGAACTTGGCGTCGTCGATCGCGTCGCCGAGTCGGTTGGGGATGCCTGTGCCGGGGCGAGCGTGATCTTCTGCGCGGCCCCGGTCGGCTCGTTGCTCGATTTGGTCGGGAGGGCGCTGCGAGAAGGCGATCCCGACGCTGTGGTCAGCGATGTCGGCTCGACCAAGCAGGCGTTGGTCGGCCAGGTCGACGAGCTGCTCGGCGCCGCCGACTCGGCCCGGTTCATCGGAGGTCATCCGTTGGCTGGCGCCGAGACCTCGGGGGTCGAGAACGCGCGCCCGGAGCTGTTCGAAGGGGCGCGCTGGTACCTCACCCCTACCGCCGCATCCTCCGGAATTCACTATGAGCGCCTGCAGCGACTGCTCGCCGATCTCGGGGCGCGCGTGCTAGCGATCGACCCCGGGGATCACGATCGGCTGATGGCCAACGTCAGTCACCTGCCGCACATCCTCGCCAACGTCTTGGTCTCTGGGGCGGCGCAGGCGCTCGGCCCGATCAAAGGCGTCCCCGGCGAGCGGATCCCCGAAGTCGGGCCGAGCTTTCGCGATGCGACTCGGGTGGCGGGGTCGAACCCGGCGATCTGGGGTGATATCTACGCTTCGAATTCTGAGGCGATCGCGGCGGCGCTCGACGGCGCCTCGACCAGGTTGGCCGCCGCCGCCGAGTTGCTGCGACGCGGCGACGGGGCGGAGTTGGCGGTTTGGCAAGGGACGGCGGCCGAGGATCGCCGCCGCCTGTTCGAGGCGCGCTTGGTCGGCGGCGAACCGGTCGAACTGCGGGTCGTGGTCGACAACCGCCCCGGTGTCGTCGCCGAGATTGCGCTCGCACTTGGCCGCGACGGCGTCAACATCGAGGACATGGCCCTGCACCCCGCCGCCGACATGCTCTCCGGCGCTATCACGCTGTGGATTGCCGGCGCGGCCGAGGCGGCCCGGGCGGCCCAGATCGTGACCGCGCTGGGACATCGACCGAGTGTCCTGAACCAGGCCGAGTCGGGGGTCGGGAGCGGGCGATGAGTGAGACAGCCCGGTTTGATCCCGCGGCGCCGCTTCGGGGCAGATACGAGGCGCCGCCCGACAAGTCGATTTCGCATCGTGCGGCGATCTTGGCGGCGATGTCAGAAGGGACCTGCCACATCAACGGCTATTTGGACGCCGGTGACACCCGCTCGACCTTGTCGGCGGTGCAGGCCCTTGGGGCCTCGGTCAAGCTCGGCTTGCCGGGTCCGCGCGGCGAGATCGAGGTGAAGATCGGCGGGATCGGATTATATGGTCCGTCGCGTCGCCGCGAGCCCGTCTCGATCGATGTCGGCAACGCCGGCACCCTGTTGCGGATTCTGCCGGGCTGGTTGGCTGGTCAGCGATCGGGCAGCTTCAGCCTCGACGGAGACGAGTCGATCAAGGCCCGGCCGGTCGACCGGATCGCGATTCCGCTGCGCAAGATGGGCGCTCGGGTTAGCATTCGCGACGGCCGGTTGACCCCGTTGGTGGTCGAGGGCTCACCCCTCGACGGGGTTGATCACACCCTGCCGATCGCCAGCGCCCAGGTCAAGTCGTGTCTGATCTTGGCGGCACTGCTCGCCCGTCGCTCGACCACGATCGTCGAACCGGGGCCGAGTCGCGATCACACCGAGCGGATGTGGCGAGCAGCCGGGGCGGAGATCCGGGTCGACAAACTGGCGAGCATGCCGGGTCGGAGTCACGATCCGAGACGGCTCGTCGTGCAACCGGCGTCAAGGCTTCGTTGCCCCCGGATCGATGTCTCCTCCGACTTCTCCTCGGCCGCCTTTTTCATCGTTGCGGCGCTGCTCGTGCCGGGCAGCGAGTTGCGGATTCGTCGCGTCAATCTGAACTCGACCCGGATCGGACTGCTGGCGATCCTGAATCGGATGGGGGCGCGGATCGAGGTGATGGAGGATCCGCTTGCGCGTGGCGAGCCGGTCGGCGACCTGATCGTTCGCGCCAGTGCACTGACCGGCACCCTAGTCGGGGCGGTCGAGGTGGCGGCGGCGATCGATGAGCTGCCGCTGTTGGCGCTGCTCGGCGCGTTCGCTGCGGGCGAGACGGTGCTGTGTGGGGCGAAGGACCTACGCAACAAAGAGTCGGATCGGATCGCGGCCGCGGTCAGGGTGATCGGTGGGCTTGGCGGCGCGATCGAGGAGCGCGAGGATGGTTTTGTCGTCCAGGGCGGCGACGGGCTGGACGGCGGCGCGATCTCGGCTGGCGGTGATCACCGAATTGCGATGCTGGGGGCGATCGCCGGGGTCGCCTCGCGGCGCGGCGTCGAGGTTGAGGGGATCGATACGGCAGCTATCTCCTATCCGAACTTTTGCGACGATCTGGCGCGGCTGAACGCGTAATCGTGTCGGTTTGCTGGACGGACATCCCAAGGCGATCCGTCGAGCAACCCGGTGCGTAATCATGGACCGAGGCCGTGTAGCCGATTGGTGGGGTCGATGAAGAGGTGTCAGAAGTCGAGATTGGTCCAAACGCCGCGATGGGTTGGCTTGCTGTCGGTCGGATTCGGAGCGGTGCTGGCGGCGATCGCCGCGCCGAGCGCTGAGGCCGCCGATATCCATACCGTGGTAAACCCCTCGCGGTCGGGCGATCTCGTCAAGACGATCCCGATCTCGCCGCGCCCGTGGGAGCAAACTCGCTCGGTGATCAGCCTCGACCCTGGCGAGCTCGGGACGCTGCGGCTCGGCGAGACGATCGAGGCCGCGTCCGACATCGAGCTGACGATCTGTATCCGTCCCAATCCCAATCACTTCGAGCCGGGTCAACCCTGCGTCGGTCAGTACTACGACTACGACCCGCAGGTGCGGGTTCAGCTCGTCCTGGCGAGCGAGGAGACGGCGACCGGCGCGGCGGTGACGATCCCGGTCTCGAAGGTCTACCAGTACGAGTGCACCGAGCAGCCCGATCATCGCAACCGCCACTGCGTCCAGCAGGTCCCGTGGACCCGAAAGCTGGTCGACGAAAAGGTTCTGGCGCTCTGTGATCGCTGCTACCTCAACCTCCTGGTCAGCGTCTTCAACTCGGCCGCTGGACCCGATCAGCGGGTCGTCGTCGGGACCAGCGACGACGACAAGCGGATTACCCAGGGCCGGTCGCAGATCAACGCCGCGGTCTTCGAGCCCGGCGACGAGGGCGCCCCGATCAAGACCTTCCGGAGCACCGATCGGATCACGCCGCGCCCCTCGGTCGTCCCGATGGGGACCGCGCTCGACTACGACGTCGTCTACTCACAGCGCCTCAGCGGAGTCGATCGGGGCGATCAACTTCTGGTTGATGCGCGGCCGATAATCAGCAATCGCGGGTTGCCCTATCCGACCCACGCGAGTTGGTCGATCGTTCTCGCCCACAGCCCGACGGCAACCGTCAATGTGAACGGGATCTCGGAGCGGATCGGCCCGGTCGGGGTTGACAACGGCTTCACCTGTACCCAGGTCGCCAGCGGCTATCAGAGCCCGTGCGGCGTCAAAAAGACCGGGATCATCTCGCTGCAGGATGTCAGCCGACCGATCTACGTCAACCTGGTGCTCGGCCAGGACGCCCGGGGCAGCTACCTGCAGTACGGTCGCTGGCACTCCGGTGATGCGACCCGCGCCCTGAGCGGTGGTTCGATGACGGTCCGCCGCTACCGCGGCACCATGGCCTGCTCAACCTGCGCCCTGACCCGCGGCTTCCAGCCGTTTGGCCCCGAATCGAAACCGGCCGATCCGCGCCTGCTCAAGCTGGTCAACGATCTTGGCACCGTGGCGATCGATCGCGGTGCGATCAGCTGCTACCTGCGCCGCGCCGTGCCGAATCTGGTCTGCGACTGGCGCGCCGCCGGCCAGTACGGCACGACCGACCCCTACGAGTGCGAGATGCGCGCCTTCTACGCCGATCCCGCTTGGGACTTCAATCTCTGCCTCGAACAGGTCAAGTCGTGGCTGGTCGGTCTCCTCCAACGGCGAGGCGACCGCGATGTCAACGTCTACAGCTGCGGGCAGGTCGAAGGCGGCCCTGCGTATTGGCGCTGTGACTGGAACGCCACCAGCGCCGAGACCCACGCCTTCTGTTCCGGCAGCGGCGTCCACGCGGTCGGCCTCGCCGAACTTTACGTCCCTGCTGGGCGCTGGTCGATTCCGCAGTGCCAATAGCATTCATGCGGGATTGGGCCAGCGGAACACGTTTGGGCTGCTGCCTGGGTGTGATCGCGACGAGCGTGGTCTCGGCGCTGCGCGATTGGACAACGACGATGGCGCCGCTTTATGTGATCCCGGCGTCGGCGATCGAGACCGTGGTGGGGGTGTTGGCAGCAATCTATCCGGCGCTGCGGCCAACTCGAATTGCGCCAGCGGAGGGGCTGCGGCGCTGAGTTGACCTGGTTGCTTCCGCCCATCGGGGTCGCATAAAGCCTCGGTCCGCTGAGCCGGGCTTACACCGCCACCGGCCTTGTTGCGGACCGGCAGTCGATCGTGGACGGTTCGCCTACTGCGACGCGAGCCGTCAGACTGCACCTCGTAGATGCGGAGCGTGCCGAGCAGCTCGACCAGGGGGGACCTGATCCGTGGCGGGAGAACGAGCTTTCTCGCCAGCGCCGCCTGCGCGAGGATGCGAAGCGTTCGCTGTCTGAGAATTTGGCGGAGGGGCTCGCCTTGCGCGAGTTTCTCTCCAGGTTCACAGGTGCGGCGCGCAAGTGAGCGGCCTTCGCCTTCGGGAGCTTCTTGAGCGACTCGTCGATGCCGAGATCGAGTTCGTTTTGGTCGGCGGCCTCGCCGTCAACGCCTGGGGATATCTTCGAGGCACCCGCGACATCGAAATCGTCGCCGCGCCGAAAAAGACGCCGGATTCCGGCCCTTGGGGCGGCTGCTCGATGCCTCGGCGTTCTCGGGCCAATTAGTCAGCACGAAGATCGTTGAGGTAGGTCTGCTCCCCAGAACCCGAAATGCGCCAGCCATCGGGCTCACGGCGGCCCCGATCGTCCACAGCTACCAATGCTTTCCCTACCATACCTCGGCTCGGCAACCGACGGCCGCGGCTTCATCACGACCGACGGCTATGACGGCCTCGACCGCTGGA
>JAHEXU010000013.1:0-29809 GCA_023251975.1 bacterium
GCCAGATGGACCTCCTGACCGACCCCGACGGCAATCCGATCGACTACTCCTACGACCCCGAGGGCAACCTCACCGGGGTTGATCTGCCTAACGGCGTCACGACCACCAACGCCTACGATGCCGACGGCCGGATCACGCGCACGACCTCGGCGACCGCTACCGCGACCCTGCAAGACTTCATCTACGTCTACGACGCAAACGGAAGCCGCACCCGGAGCACCGACCGCACCGGTGCCGTCACGACCTACGACTACGACCAGCTCAACCGTCTGGTCAAGTTCGACGGACCGTCGGATCCGGCCGTCACCTACGCCTACGACGCAGCGGGCAACCGCACCCGCGCTGGCGATGAGACCTTCGTCTACGACGCGCTGAACCGACTGGTCAGATCCTCCTTTGGCCGCACCTTCAGCTACGACGAGGCTGGCCGGCTTACGAACCAGTCGACCACGTACTCGGTCACCGACTACACCTACGACGCTCTCGACCAGCTGCGCACGGTCGATGCCACCGACACCGGCTCGGTGGCCGGTGCCCCCGCTCAGATCATCGGCGGCCTCACGGGCGGCGGTGGGGGCGGTGGCTCAACTCCGGTCAGCCACCCGCCGATCGACTACACCTACGATGCCTTCGGTCGGCGCAGCGAGCGGACCGAAGGCTCCAGCTCACAGATCGTCCACTTCTCCGGGCTCTCCGACATCGCGGTCGCCGATACCGGCAGTTCCGGCGCCACCAGCGCAGAGTATTTCCAGGGGCCGAGCGGGCTGGTCGAGCAAAGCGATGGCTCCGCCACGTCGTTCCCGCTTGCCGACGCACATGGCGACGTGACGACCCTGACCGACGCATCCGGGGGTGTCGGCTCCCGGCAGGCATACGATCCCTGGGGCGCGCAGAGCTCGGGACCCGAGCTTCCGATGGGCTGGCTTGGCGCCTACGAGCGACGCGGCGATGCCGAGCTCGGACTCGTGCAGATGGGGGTGCGGCAGTATGCGCCGGGACTGGGAAGGTTTACGAGTGAGGATTTGGTCGTGGCCGCCCTCGGGTTGGGGCAGCTCGGCAACCGCAACGCCTACGCAGCGGACAACCCTGTCAACCTCGCGGACCTCACCGGGCGCAGCATCTTCGACGATGTCGGGTACGCGTGGGGCGCGGGTGTTCAGATGGTGACCGATCCAGGGGCGGCGACAACCGAGGCGGTCGGGTATTGGATGGATGACGAGAATCCGCTTGCTGGAGGCGTCAGCGGGGATGTCTTTGGGTCTTTGGCCGCTATGACGGACCTTGCGATCAACCCGGATCGGTTGGATGTCTACCTCAAGAATCATCCGAACCCGGACAACGCGGTCGTAAAGTTGGCAGGAGACTGCGTACAGGGGATGCAAGGCGCAGTGAACAGGGTCAACAGCGGGATTACCAGCATCGGTGTATCTGCAGCGATCGCCGGTTCGGGCATCTGGGGTGTAGCCTCCGCCTCCGATATTCTTCCCGCATGGCGGCGGTTGGGTGCCGGGTGGTCTTCCTCGGAGTTCGCGAGAAAGGCCGTTGGGCGAGCATCCGTGGTCGTACCGGCGTCGGGCTGCGCGATGGGTATGCTGGGTGGCGTTGCAGGAAGGTACGGATCGTGAGCGGAGGGTCGCCAGGTAACTCCTCGTTGGTTTATCGGTCCACGCACGAGGCGGTTGCGATTTCGTCTCGTGATGGGCGCTGCCGCTATTCGATTCTGAGCGTAATCTGCGGGTGGTAGCCCCGTGGCTTCGCTGCGAGAAATCCTGTTTAAAGAGCGCGAAGGCCGGGTTGTCCACCGTCTTTTTGAGCTTGGTTCCGGCGGTCCGGTCTATGGAGCTATTGACCGCCTTCTCGAGCGTTGGACGAGGTCTCGCCGGGTCGTCGCCGACGAACGCCAGGTGCGCGGACGACCAAAGGACCCGCTAGGCGCGCTCGCGGCGCTCCTTGCCGATGCTAAGCCGATACCCATGACGGTCGACGTTCGCGTTGACTTCGCCGCCGCGACGTTCCTGGCGCACGAGGCGGCGATCGCCACCGAGAATTCCCCACAAAGTTTGGAACTCATCGCCGAGTTCGAACGGCGAATCGCCGGAGCGAGGCCGGTTCCCGGGACGGCCCAAGTTCGGGTTCACCGAGACATCGTCCGGCATCTGGTTGAGCGCCTCGATGAGATCGACACGAGCCGGGATTCGCAGGACCCTTCCGGATAGCTACGACAACGCCGCCAGCAAGCCGACGGGCTACACCGATCAACGCGCCAAGAGCTGGTCGATGAACTGGACGAGCGGCGGCGATCTGACGAAGATCACCGATCCTCGCGGCAACGACACTACCCTCTCATACACCTCCGGATCCGACGGCATGCCCGACGCGGTCACCGACCCCGACGGCCACACGACGACCCTGGGACAGGACACGACGCCCGCGGCAGCCTCACCTCGATCGAGAATCCCGAGGGCGAGCAGACGTCGATCGGCTACGACTCCCGGGGCTATGTGACCTCGGTGAGCGAGCCGGCAAAGCCCGCCGCGACGATGACCCGAAACGCGCTTGGCGACCTGCTGACGAAGACGACCGCGGCCGGCCACGCGACGAGCTTCGACTACGATGTCAACGGCGGCCTGATCAAGCTCACGGACCCGGCGATGAAGGTCTGGCAGATCCAGCGAGACGCTGTAGAGCGCCAGCCAACTTGACCACGGCCGCGCCACCTATCGTGACGACGTAGCGGCCAACAAAAAGCCCGGCCAATGGCCGGGCTTTTCAAACCCCAACCTGCGTAGCTGCGGCTACCCGACCAAGATCCCGGCAAACGGCGCTTGGGAGTCCATCTCGGCGTTGGTCAAAAGCCGCAGCTGCTCCAGTTGGACGGCCTGAGCAGGTGCGCCTCGTCAACGATCACAACGACCTGCTTCTTTCGTTTGCTCCGCTCGCGCTCCAAAAGCTCCTGCGTCTGGACGACCAGCGCCGCGGTGTTCGTCTGCCAGCTCACACGCGTCGACGGCGCGGTCGTCTTGGTCTTCACAGCCTCCGGCATCCAGGACTTGGTGTTCGCAGCGTGTATGAACGCGCCCACCGCCAGATCCACGGGTGAGTTCCCACCCTGGAGCTAGACTAGCGGGGATGCGGGTTTCGGTGGTTTTGGGGCGAAAACTTCAGGCTAGTCAGGGCCGCGATCAGACCGCCGACGCCGCGTCCGTCCAGGTCGATTCTTTCGATTCATGCACGGTCCGACCGGCCGACTGGGGTGGGCAGCGCTCGAGCACCTGGGTGACCGTCGTCATCCGGCCGAGCGCGTCGTAGCCGAACGAGGTGGCGGTGGCTCGCGGATCGACGATCCGGGCCAGGTTGTCGGCGGGATCGTAGGAGTAGCGCGTGGTGGTCGCGAGCGGCTCGGCGAACTGGGTCAGGCGGTCGGCGAGATCGTAGGTGTAGGTCGTCGCATGCCCCAGCGCGACTTCGAGGATGTCGTCGCCTGGCTCGCCCGACGGCCTCGTAGCGATCCCCGCAGTCAGGGCAGCGGATCCGGCGCAGCCTGCATTCGATCACGCAGCGGCCGGAGCCGATGTCGAGATGGCGCCAGCGCTTGGTGCGCCAGTCTTTGACCGGCAGGTTGGCTGCGCCGCAGCCCGAGCAGATCGTTCCCTCGCGACGCAACGCAACGGTGACGATGGTCCCTTCGGGGCCGATCTCGACATCTCGCACCCAGGCACCGGGTAGCTGCAGTATTCGATTAAATGCGGTTGTGACCCGCATGGCTTCCTCCTCGCAGGTAGAGGGGTTTTGATGGAAGACGCGAAGCCTGCCGGATGGGGCGACTGCGGGTCGCCTGGGTTGCTCAATTGGAGCCGCGGATCACCTGGGCGCTATCCGCGGTCTGCGAGCGGGCTCAGGGCGAACCGCGGCGAAATTTCACCCCCAATCGGCGAGGAGAACCGAACCTCATCTTCTCGATCAAACCGGGGAGATCGCAGCGCTCGGGTCGCGCCGATCGGCCCTGAGTCCGTCCTGGACAGCCCGAGCAGGGACTGGCGTCGGCCGCTCCCGACCCGGTTCCAACTTGCATTCGTCGGGCCAGCCTGTCAAGATGGTCGCCCCGTAGTGAACGGGACTAGGTATGGATGCCTTTTAATCTTACACGGAGCGCTTTAGCGCTAATTGTGGTCTGTGGGCTGGCAGTGGTTCCGACCGCCGAGGCCCTGCCGGGAGGTTTCCGGGAGTCGACCGCGTTAGTGGGCCTTGAGTTGCCGACCGTGGTTCGCTTCAGCCCTGACGGCCGCATCTTCGTCGCCGAAAAGAGCGGCCTAATCAAGCTTTACGACGGCTTCGACGATGTCGATCCGACGATTTTTGCCGACCTTCGCACCGAGGTCTACAACTTCTGGGATCACGGCCTGCTCGGGATGGAGTTGGCGCCGGACTTTCCAACCGATCCGCGGGTTTACGTCCTTTACTCGCGCGATGCGGAGATCGGCGGTGCGGCGCCGCGATGGGGGAGGGCCGGAAACACCTACGATAACTGCCCGAGCCCGCCCGGCCCACTTGATGACGGATGTTTGACCAGCGGACGGCTTGCGGTCCTGACCGCGAACGGTGATCAAGCCAGTGCCGAGCACACCCTGATCGACGATTGGTGTTCGCAGTTCCCGAGCCATTCGATTGGCGATATCGAGTTCGGGGTAGACGGGATGCTCTATGCGAGCGGCGGCGACGGCGCCAGCTACAGCTTCGTCGATTACGGCCAGGCGGGTCATCCCGCCAATCCCTGCGGTGACCCGCCGGGCGGGGTCGGCACGCTGTTGCGTCCGCCCAGCGCCGAGGGCGGCGCGCTTCGCAGCCAAGACCTTCGCAGCGGGGTCGATCCGACCGGACTCGACGGCACCGTGATTCGGATCGATCCCGACAGCGGCGGCGCGGCGCCAGGCAATCCGATCGCCTCCTCGGATGATGAAAATAGCCGCCGAATCGTCGCCTACGGGCTTCGTAATCCGTTCCGAATCGCCCGCCGACCCGGCACCGGCGAGCTCTGGATCGGCGATGTCGGTTGGGTCACCTGGGAGGAGATCGACGAAGTCTCGCCGGGGCGGCTTGAGAACTTCGGCTGGCCTTGTCGCGAGGGTCCGAATCCCAACAGCGCCTACTCGAGTCTCGGCCTGCGAGTTTGCCGCGACCTCAGCGAGTCCCGTCACTTCGCCCAGCCACGGCTCACCTACCGCCATGGCCGCAAGATCGCCGGTGAGAGCTGCAGTTCGGCTGGGTCCTCGATCTCGGGGCTTGCGTTCTATCCACGCTCGGGCCACTTCCCCGACTCTTACGACGGCGCGCTGTTCTTCGCCGACTATTCGCGGGATTGCATCTGGGTTATCAAGCTCGGTCCCGACGGCGAGCCGGACACCTCGCACGTGATTCCGTTCGACGAGCGGGCCGCGACTCCGGTGGACCTCCTGGTAGGACCTGACGGGGCGCTCTATTACCCCGACATCATCGGCGGTCGGATCCAGCGGATCGATCATCGCAACGGCAACCAGTCTCCGGTTGCTCAGATCGTCGCTCGGCCGCGATCGGGCGACGCTCCGCTGCACGTCCAGTTCAACTCCGACAACTCGACCGATCCGGGCGGCGGCCCGCTCGAAGTTGCCTGGGATCTGGACGACGACGGCAGCTTTGACGATGCGGTCGGCGATCGTTATCCGCAACGCACCTTCACGGGTGGCGCCCACACAGTGTGGCTGCGAGTGACCGATTCGTCCGGCTTGGTTGACACCGTGAGTATCGAGATTCTCGCCTCCGAGCATCATCCCCAGCCGCGAATCGACTACCCGTTCGGCACCTACACGGTCGGCCGCCGGATTGAGTTCGGCGGCTCCGCACAGGATGTCGAGGACGGACTGCTCCCGGCCTCGCAGTTGCAATGGGATTTGATCCTGCGCCACTGCCCCGATCGTTGTCACTCGCATCCGGTGCGGAGCTTTGAGGGGGTCGCGGGCGGCGTGTTCGTCGCTCCCGACCACGAGTACCCGGCCCATTTGGTCCTCCGCCTGACCGCGACCGATTCGCAGGGACTGCCCGGCTCCACCTCGGTGCGGATCGACCCGAACACGAGCGAGCTCAAGGTGCGGGCGATCGAGTACGCGCCGAGTGGTCGCCGCAAGGTTCCACTGAAGCTGTCGGTCGGTTCTCAAACCGGTCGATCACCGCTTCACATCACCGAGTTGCGCCGCTCGCGAGTGACGATTACGGCGCCGCTTCGGGAGGTTTACCGCGGCAGGACCTACAGGTTCGTCCGCTGGACCGACGATGGCGCCGCCAGCCACGAGATCGGCGTGATCGGCGCTCACCGTCGCGTCGAGGCGATCTACAGCTCTAGCGCTCGATAGGGATCGCCGGGAGTCGGAGCGGTTCGCTCGTCGACAGCGTCGCCGGGCTGGTCAACCTCGGTCAACCTTCTCGGCCTGCCGGTCGATAGGCAAGCACAAGGTCGCTTGCCGGTCGTGCCGTGCCGACTATACGTGTCGGCACCGGATCGCTACGATCACGGCCGCTACCCTGATGGAAACATGGATCGAGACCCGACAGAGCTAGTCGCCGCCTCGGCGGGCGCGGATCGTTCGGCGCTTGCCGCCGATGCCCTTCGCTCGGTATCGCGCCATCTCGGCGCGGTCACGATTGCGGCCCGTCGGGCTTCGCAAGGCCTGCGATTCGACCTTGACGAGTTGGCGCTGGCGCCCGATCGGCCCGCGCCGACGAGCGAGCGAGAGCGACTCGTCGTCGAGTTGATCGCGACCGTAATCGCGCGGACAGACGAGGTTCGCGAGCGCTGCGAGGAGATGATGCAAATCCTTCGCGGCGCCGCCGCTCCGGCGGGCGCACCGCCTCGATCGCCCGCCGCGATCGAGGTGCCGGCGTTGGTAGCCCCGCCGGTTTTTCGCTTGCCGAAAGCCCCGCCGCTCCCGCCGGCGCCGCGGCTCTCGATCAAGCCCGCCGAGACCGCGCCGGCCGACGGTCCCGCCGATCGCGCCGAAGCCGGCGATCGCGCCGAAGCCGTTGAGGGCGCCCCAGCCGTCCCACCCGCCGGGGAGTACGACCCGCCGGCGCTGCGCACCCCCGACCTGCCGATTTCGGAGGTTCCCACCCTGGATCTGCCTCCGAAGGCGCCGATCCGGGGGGCGCCAATTGCGGATGTGCCGATCACCGATGTGCCGATCACGGATGCGCCGATCACAGAGGTGGCGATCCCGGAGCTACCCGTCCTTGCCGCGCCAACCTCCGAGCCGCCAACCCCCGAGCCGCCAACCGTGGTGGTATCGACGCCGGAGCCGCCGGACGCGGCGCCGCCGATCCCGGAGGTGGTGATCGCGGACCTACCCGTCCCGCAGGTGCGGGCCGAGGCGCCGACGCCGGACCCTGCGCTCCTCGAAGCGACGACACCGACCTCGCCGCCGCCCGAGCCGGAGTCCGAGCCTGCGCCGGTTGTGGTTGCCGACGGGCTGCGGGTCTTGATTGCCCAGATGGCTATCGCGGGCGCCAGCCCAGCCGAGATCGTTGGGCGGCTTCGCAACGAGTTTCAGATCGATAACGCCGAACAGGTCGTCGGGCTGGTCCTCGGGCACTCCAGCGCCCCTCCGGGGGCTCGCTGATGGCGGGCGAGCCTGCGCTTCCCAACCTGCTCGTGATCGGCGCCATGAAGTGCGCGACCAGCGCGATCCATTACTGCCTCGACGTTCACCCGGAGGCCCAGATGTCGAATCCGAAGGAACTCAACTACTTCTTCTCCGAGCCCGCGGAGCTGCCCGAGGTCCGTATCACCGAGTCGCGCGAGGAGCGCCTGCGGGGCGACGACATCGGGACTTGGGAGCGTGGGGAGGACTGGTACAGACGCCACTTCGACGCCGGGTTCGCGTTGCGCGGCGAGTCTTCCCCCGCCTACACCGCCCCCTGGAACGCCGAGATCACGGCCGCCCGGATCGCCGCTTTGATCCCCGATGTCAAGCTCGTCTTGATGGTTCGTGACCCGGTGGTGCGGATGCTCTCCGAGTACCAGCACTACGCGCTGCGCGGCCTCGAGTGGCGCTCGGCCGATCAGGCGCTGGCGCGCCGCGACGGCACCTACATTGCTCGCAGTCGCTACTGGGCGCGGATCGCCCCCTACGCCGAGCGGTTCGAGCGTGACCGCATCCTGGTGATCTCGCAGGAGCGCTTCCTCTGTGAGCGCCGCCGGGTCCTGCGCGAGCTGTTCGCGTTTTGCGGGATTGACCCCGGGTACCACTCGCCAAAGATGGAGCGACTGTGGAATACGACCGGTGCCAAGGACGGGCGCCGCCTCTATTTGGAACGGCTGCGCCAGCTCCCCGGGATGGCGCTCACCTACCGGATCCCGCGCGAGTGGAAATGGCGGCTGCGTCGGCTGGTCTATCGCGCCGAACCGGCTCAACCGACCCGCCCGATCCTCTCCGAGTCGGTCCGGGTTGCGATTTTGGACGAACTTGCCGATGACATGGCGAGGTTCCGCGAATGGGCCGGTCGCGACTTCCCCGAATGGTCGAGTTTGACCGCGATGCGACCGCCCTCGATTGGCGCCACAGCGACCGGACAAGACCCAGTACCTGACCTAAACCAGAAAACGGAGTCCCTGATATGAACCGAAACGAAATTGAAAACGGTGCCGCCGCGGATCGTCACGTCTTGGTGGTTGGAGGCGCCGGCTATGTCGGCAACGTGATGGTGCGGCGGATGCTCGCAGCCGGCTACCGGGTCCGGGTGCTCGACGCGCTCGCCTTCGACCACGGCAGCGCGATCTCGCCGCTGTTTGACAACGAGCGCTTCTCGTTCGTGCGCGGTGACTTGCGCGATCCGGCCGCGGTCGCCGAGGCGGCCGACGGTGTCAGCGACCTCGTCCTGCTGGCGGCAATCGTCGGCGATCCGCTCTGCAAGAAGTACCCAGAGATCTCCGAGGATGTCAACGTGGTTGGGCCGACGGCGATGCTGGAGGCGCTCGACGGTGGATCGGTCGAGCGTTTCCTCTTCACCTCGACCTGCTCCAACTACGGCCTGCGGACCAGCGACGAGCCCGCCGATGAAACCTCGGAGTTGGCTCCGGTCTCGCTCTATGCCGAGACCAAGGTCGCCTTCGAGCAGGCGCTGCTGACCAATGCCTCCGAGCTGTCCTTCTCGCCGACCGTGCTGCGGATCGCCACCGCCTACGGGCTGTCGCCACGAATGCGGTTCGACCTGACGATCTCCGAGTTCACCCGCACCCTGGCGGCGGGCGAGGAGTTGGTCGTCTACGACGCCGATACCTGGCGCCCCTACTGCCACATCGAGGACATCTCGGCGGCGGTCGAGACGGTGCTGGCGGCCCCGCGAGCGCTGGTCGACGCCGATGTCTTCAACGTCGGCCACTCCGATGAGAACTACACCAAACGGATGGTTGTCGAGGCGGTTCGTCGTTCGCTTCACGAACCCGGTGTGGTCGAGTGGGTCGAGGGCGGGACCGACCCGCGTAACTACCGGGTCGGCTTCGACAAGATCGCCGAGCGGCTCGGCTTCACGCCGCGCCGACGGGTCGGGGAGTACGCGGCGAAGCTGATCGCGGCGGTTCGGGCCGGCGCCTTCGACGATTTCGTCGAGCGCGACGGCTTCTATGCCAACCGCACCCTCAATCTGGCCGCCCCGGTGGCGCGCCTGGCCGAGGCGGGTTAGGCGATGCGCGCGGTCATCCTCGCTGGCGGCAAAGGGACGCGTTTGCGGCCTTATACGACCGTCTTGCCAAAACCGCTGGTTCCGATCGGCGAGCGCCCGATTTTGGAGCTGATCATCCATCAACTTGGCCGGGCCGGGTTCGAGCAGGTCGACTTCTTGGTTGGTCACCTCGGCGAGCTGATCCGCGCTTACCTGGTCGAGAGCGGTGCGGTGCCAGCCGGGATGAAGATGCGGTTCATCTTCGAGGAAGAGCCGCTTGGGACCGCCGGGGCGCTGCACCAGATCGAGCCGCCGGATCAGTCGTTTTTGGTGATGAACGGCGACATCCTCACAACCCTCGATTACGCCGACTTCATGCGCCATCACCACGAGCAGGGTGGGGCGCTGACGATCGCGACCTTCAAAAAGGATGTCGAGCTCGCGCTCGGGGTCTTGAAGGGGCCCGCGGGAGAGCCGCTGGCAGTAACCGATTACGTCGAGAAGCCGACCCTCCACTACGACGTCAGCATGGGGATCTATGCCTACTCGCCGACGGCCCTGCAGCACGTTCCGGAGGGCCACTTCGATTTCCCTGACCTTGTCCTCAAGCTGATCGCGGCCGGGGAGCGAGTGGTTCGCTACCCGTTTGACGGTGAGTGGTTCGATATCGGGACCCCGGCCGAGCACGAGCGGGCTGATCAGGCCTTCAACTCCGACTCGGCCCGATTCAACAGCCAGCTTGCGACCAGCGTCTGAGACGTCGGCGTCGGCGCCGCCCCTCGGCCGTGAGTCGCTGGCGAGCAGGCGCCTTGGCGGTCTGATCTGTGGGTTCGCGGTGGCCGGCCTGGCGGCGGTCGGCTGCGGCTCGGTCGCCGGGCGCGGCCTGCCGAGCGTCGCCGGCCCGGCCCAAAACGCCGGCCAGGTACGGCTGATGCGCGATGTCGACCCGGCCTTCGGGCGCTTCGTCGCCCGCGCCACGCCGAGCGATCGCAGCTTCATTAACGCCAACTTCGAGTTGATCCGCGGCTACCCGCCGTTCCAAGACCAGGCGCTTTCGTGGTCGCCGCCGACTACCGCCTACCAGGACCTCTACGCGATCTACAACGACCGTCGCGGCGTCCCTGAACGGCCCGACCTGGCGACCCTCGAGGCCCACCCCGACTGGGTGTTGCGCGATGCCGCCGGCTCACCGCTTTACATCCAGTTTGCCTGCGGCGGAAGTAGCTGCACCCAATTTGCCGCCGATCCGGGCAACCCCGAGTGGCGGGCCGACTTCATCCGCCGCGCCAAGCTTCACCTCGCCGCCGGATACGCCGGGATCTATCTCGACGATGTCAACCTCGAGATCCGGGTCTCCGACGGGTCCGGCCAGCAGGTAATCCCGATCGACCCACGGACCGGCGCCGCGATCACCCTGGCCGATTGGCGCCGCTATATCGCCGAGTTCACCGAGCAGATCCGGAGCGAGCTTTTGGCCGATTACCCCGACGCCCTGATCGAGCAGAACCCGCTGTGGTTTCTCGACCAGGCTGACCCCTTCGTGGTTCGGCAGACCGAGGCCGCCGATTACGTCCAGCTCGAGCGCGGCTTCAACGACCCCGGGTTGAGGGCGGGGGAGGGCGTTTACTCGTTTTCTCGCTATCTGGCCCACATCGACTGGCTGCACTCGCTCGGCAAGGCGGTCGTCTACAAGCCGGACCGACTTGACGGGGTGTCGCGGCAGTTTGAGCTCGCCGCCTACCTTTTGGTCAACACCGGCCACGACCTGATTTGCCCCCGCGATTACGCCGACCCCGACCTCCTGTGGGCCGGCTGGAAGACCGATCTCGGGGCGGCGCTGGGCCCTCGCTGGTTCGAGGACGGGCTGTGGCGGCGCGACTTCGTCGGCGGCACGATCTACCTGCATCCGCCCGATCAGGCCGGCCCGATAAGCCGCCGCTTGGCGGCTGAAATGGTCGACCCGGACGGGCTTCGTCACGACCGAATCACGCTGGCGCCGCGAACCGCGGCCGTCTTGCGGAAGCCGTAATGGAAGCCCGGTCTTTGGCTTGCGAAGTGGCATTGTCACCCGGGTTGAGAGCGCAGGACCGCTAGCTTGACGGGCGCGGTGTCGAGATCGACCAAACAATCGGGTGCGGATCTCGGCGACCGCCGCCGCTCCGATTCGGCCCCCGATCGGGTTGATCGCGACCGCTCGATTGGGGTTCAGGACGGGCCGAAGAATGCCGATAGGAAATCAACGTGACTTCGACGGTTATCCGCAAGCGGCTCTTGATTTTGGGGCCGCTCGGGCCGCCCCACATTTCCGACCAGGTTGAGGCGCTGGTCGAGCGCGGCTTTGAGGTCTGCGTCGGCGGAACCGCGACCGAGGCGCTCGATGCAGGCGAGATCACGATCGATGGGGTTCGGCTCGAACTGATGCCCGACTACGATCGCTCCACTCCGATCGGGATGGCGAAGACGGTTCGCTGGGTGCGGCGCCTGCTTGGCGAGTTCCGACCCGATCTGGTCCAGGCGCACTGGATTCCCGGCTTTGGGTTTGCCGCCGCGCTCGCACGGGCGCGACCGCTGGCGTTGACCGCCTGGGGGTCCGATGTCTACCGTGCGGGCGCGATCCAGGCGCGGGCCAACCGCTTCGCGCTGCGCCGCGCCGATTTGGTGCTGGCTGACTCGGAGGACCTGCTGGCACGTTGTCGCGAACTCGGGGCTCCGCCGCAGCGCTGCGAGCCGATCCAGTGGGGGGTCGACCTGTCGCTCTTTTCGCCGCCCCAAAACGGCGATCGGGCAGCGCTTCGCGAGCGGCTCGGGCTCGGCGACGGGCCGGTAATCCTGAGCCCGCGATCGTTGATGGCGGTCTACAACATTCCGACGATCCTCGACTCCTTCAGGTTGGTCGGGGAGGCGCTGCCGGACGCGCAGTTGGTCCTCAAGCACATGGGCTTTGAGGGGATCGAGCTACCGCCGTTTCCCCATCCCGAGCGGGTCCACCTGGTCGGGTCGGTCCCCTACGCTGAGATGGCCGACTACTATCGGGCGGCCGATGTCTGCGTCTCGGTGACCAGCTCCGACTCCTCGCCGCGCTCGATTTGGGAGGCGATGGCGAGCGGGCTGCCGTGCGTCTTGTCGGACCTGCCCTGGGTCGAGGAGATCGTCGCTCCGGCCGGGGCCGCCCTCACGGTTGCGGTCGGCGATCCGAGCGCGACCGCCGACGCCCTGCAACGGGTCTTGCTCGATCCGAAGCTGGCGGCGCGGCTGCGCGAGCGCGGCCTCGCGGTTGCGGCCGGGCTCGATCGCGAGGCTCAGATGGACCGGTTGGCAAGCCTGCTTGATCAGATTGGCGCCGAGCCCTCAGCCCGCGAGGAGCGGTCCGAACGGCCTCTCGCCTCCCGATCCCCTCGCGACGGGCCGATTCCCCCAGACCGGCGTGGTTCGACGCCCCGGGTGTCGCCAGATCGACCCCTGACGCGGCCTGCGAAGCCGGGGAATCCGCCCGGCTCGATCGATCCAGGCTCAGGGGGCGGGCGATGAGCGCGGGTCTCAACGGCGTCGTGTCGCCGCGGATCGCGGTTTTGATCCCGTGCTTTAACGACGGTGAGTTTGTGCGCCGGGCGGTTGGCTCGCTGCGCGAGGCCGAGCCGCTTGAGCTGGTGGTGATCGACGACGGGTCAACCGATCCAATCACCACCGAGGTGATCGACGACCTCGCCGCACGTGGGGTGCGGGTTGTCCGCCAGGCGACCAACTCCGGCGTCTCAGCGGCCCGGATGGCGGGGCTTGCCGCCTCCAGCGCGCCGTTCGTCGTCTCGCTTGACGCCGACGATCTGGCGATCCCGGGGGTCCTTGCCGAGATGGCCGATCGGCTCGAGCGTGACCCGAGCGTCTCTGCCTGCCTCGGAGACTACGTCGAGTTTGGCGAACACCTGCTGGTTCGCGCCGTCCCTGAAAAGCTCGACCCCTACCGGGTCGCCTACGCCAACGAGTACCCGCCGAGCGCGTTGTTTCGACGCGGCGCCCTGCTCGATGTCGGCGGTTGGCGAGCCGCCTCGCAAACGATCGACTCCCGCTCGGATTGGGGCCTTTGGATGTCGCTGGCCGAGGCCGGCCACCAGATCACCCACCTCGGCCCGGGACGGCTCCTTTACTGCTACCGGATTCACGGCGGTCGGCTCCAGGTGCGGGGTCGGCGCTTCCACCGTCAGATCTACGGAGCCTTGCGGAGGCAGCATCCGCAGCTTTTCGGGGAGCTCAAATTGCACCGTCGCGCCACCACCTTGTCAAGAGGCAGGCAGGCGCTCTACCCGTTGCTCTATGGTCGGCGTCTGTTGCGTCCACCACGTTTCGACATGATCGTCAAGCGCCGCCTTGACGGCCTCGGTCTTTGGACCCTGCAGCGCGAGCTTCAGCCCGCCGTCAGCGAGCGCCTAGCCGAGCGACTTGACGATTTGGAGTCGCAGGCAATCGAGGCGGGCCACACCGCAAATCAACTGCCCCGGCTCGATCCCGGTTGCGGCGGCGCCTGGTCGGGTCGCGGCCTCGGGCTGCGGCCGCCGATCATCGTGATCGGGGCCGGTCGCTCCGGAACCGCCCTGACAACCCGGATTCTCGAGCAACTCGGCGTCTTCATGGGTGCGGTTCAGGATGAGAACGCCGAGTCGGTCCACTTCATCCGGCTCAACACCTGGGCTCTCTCAAAGGCGGGCGCCAGCTGGGACCAGCCAGCCCGCCTGCAGACGGCGCTGGCCGACTCGGCCTTCGAGGCGGGGGCGCTTCGCCACTTTGAGTCGCGGCTCAGCCTGCGCCGTGCCCGCGCCTACTTCGGCTGGATCAACCCGATCGCCAAGAACATGCGGTCGATCCGCGGCGCTTGGGGTTGGAAGGATCCCCGCACCACCTTCACCTTGGGGTTGTGGCTGGAGCTGTTTCCAGACGCCAAGGTTGTTCACGTGCTTCGCCACGGCGCCGACGTATCCGCCAGCTCCTATCGCGTCCAGGAGAGCAGGCCGAGCCGACCGCGCTTCATCTGGCAGGCGCTGCGGCGACGTCGTTTTCACGTCCCGACAATCGTTCGTGAGGTCGTGACCTACGCGCGGCGCCCCGACAGCTCGGCCCGTTTCGAGCGCCTGTCCGGCCTCGAGGACGCGATTCGGCTGTGGGACGAAAGCGTTAGTCACTGCGAGCGGGCGAGCGCCGAACTCGGCGAGAAGATCTGGACCGGCCGCTTCGAGGACCTCGCCAAAGATCCGCTTGCCTGGGTGAGCGAGTTGGCCGCCTTCTGTGGGATCGACGCGAGCCCGCAGGAATTGCAACGCGCCGCCGCGCTGGTCCGCCCGTCGCGCCGTTTCGCCTATCTGAACGATCCCGAGTTGCGAGCCCTCGCCGAGAGCCACGCCACCCGGCTAGCCGCCAGGGGCTATTCCCCGACCGGGTTTGCCCCGACCGACCCAGCGCCCGAGCCGAACACCAACGGCGGCGTCGGCGGCACTGGCACCGGCCACGGCGATGGTCACGACAACGGCAACGCCAACGGCTACGGCCGCGGCTACGACAACGGCCACGGGGATGGTCAGAATCAGGCCCGGGCCAATCGCGATCCCAACCCCGGCGCGGCCACCGCTGGCCCGGACGGGCGGCCCGCTTCGGAGCAGATCTTGCATCAAGCCCGCTGACCGTGTGAGATCCGGTCAAGCGAACCTCTCTCGAGCGATTCGCGCCCTCGCGCTGTGTTACACGCAACGCAAGCTGACCACCACCAACGCCTGGACCTAGCATTAGCGGGGTTGATGCGATCCCAGATCCCGGAGGCGCCGGCGTGGCGGCTCGGGATCGTGGCGGCACGATCCGTTGCGACTCGCCGGTCGCATCACCGGGGCATCCGGCTACGTATCGGCGAGCTGTTCGCCGATCGATGATCTAGAGATCCAGATTCCAAAACGGCCGTTCGAGGATGGGCCGATCTGCCATTTCGCGGGGTGTAGATCTGCGAATCCGCGGGGGATTGATCTGAAATCTCGCCGGATTTGCTACCGTGGCCAGGTGAACCGAACGCCGGAACCGCCACTACGGCGCCTCGCCGAGCGTGACCTGGAAGCGGCCCTCGCTGACACCCGGGTGGCAGTCGTGCTCGGCGCCCGCCAGGTGGGCAAGAGCACGCTGGTCGAACAGATTGCGCGCTCCCGACAAGAGATGGGCGTGCACACGCTCGATGACCAGGCGACGCGCAGCCGGGCGCTAGCCGACCCGACAGGCTTCGTCGCCGACCTGACGACCCCAGCGGCGATCGACGAGGTCCAACGCGCGCCCGACATTCTGCTTGCGATCAAGCAACGCGTTGACCGCGACCAGTCACCGGGGCAGTTCATCCTGACGGGCTCGGCAAATGTTCTGACCGCCCCGACAATCTCGGACGCGCTGACCGGGCGTGCAGCGTACATTCTCCTGCACCCGTTCACTCAGGGCGAGCTCAAGGGCCACCGCGAATCGTTCATCGAGATGCTGTTCGAGGGGCACTTCCCCGCACTACACGACCAGGCGCTCGGGCGCGGCGCATACGCGTCGCTGATCGCGGCCGGCGGCTACCCGGAGGCCCTCAAGCGGACTGGCTCGCGGCGAACACTGTTCTTTGACGGCTATCTCAAAACCTTGATGCAACGCGACCTGCGGAGCCTCGCTGCACTATCCGACGGGGCCAATGTGCAGCGCCTTTTGGCCGCGCTCGCAGCAGTTTCGACCTCCGAGGTCAACTTTCAGTCGCTTGGTCGTGACCTCGGCCTGGCAGGTAACACCCTGCGGACCTACGCGAACCTACTCGAGACGCTGTTCTTGATTCGCCGGGTTCCACCGTGGAGCGGAAATATGTTCGCGCGCGCGATTAAGGCGCCCAAGGCATATATCAGCGATCCCGGCCTGCTTTGCCACCTTGTCCGCGCCGACGAGACTCGGATCAAGACCGACCTCGATTTGGGCGGCATGCTGTTCGAGACTTTCGCGGCGTGCGAGCTGATGAGGCAAGCCGACTACGCGATCGAACCCGTCGAGGTCTATCACTACCGTGACCGCGACCAGCGTCAGGTTGACCTTCTGTTCGAGCGCCGAGACGGGGCCGTGATCGCAGTAGAGATCAAAGCTGCGGCCTCGATTAAGCAGAGCGACGGGCGCGGGCTGGCCTACCTTCGCGACAAGCTCGGCGATCGCTTCCGCGCGGGTGCACTGCTGTACACCGGAGCCGCCACCCTGCGGCTTGGCGACAGGTTGGCCGCGGTGCCGCTGACGGGCCTGTGGACTGACGACGCGAGCGGTTAGCGTCCAACGCCGCGCGATCAGGCGGTGTCGGTTCCCTGCTCGCCCTGTAGTGGCTGGCGCGCGCGATCTCGCGGCGCAGGTTGCCGTTGGGATCGAGCTCGTAGCGGGTCCGCAGCCGCCTCGCCGCGTTGGCGTGCGGCGGGGCGCGCATCTCGATCAAACGATCGAAGCCGTCATAGCGGTAACGGGTCGAGTTGCCGAGCGGATCGAACGCTTCGCTCAGGTTGCCGTTTTGGTCGTATTCGAACGAGCTGGTGATGCACCGGTCCGCCCCTCGTTGCAGCGGCTGGGTCAGCTTTGAGACCCGGCCGAGCGGGTCGCGTTCGATCGTGCTCATACCGCGGCCGGTCCCCTTCACCGAGGTCAGGCGCATCTCGCGGTCGTAGCGGGACTTCGTCTTGCCGCCGAGCCCCATGAGGCCGGGGAGCTGGCCGCGGGCGAGGGCTCCGAAGTCACCCTGACCCTCGCCGGTCGGTACATCGGGCCGGTGTCGGAGCGCCCGGCGTTTGCTGAGCCGCCAAGCTCGGTGGCGGTGCCCGAAGCCAGATCGAGCCACCACCACGAGGGGCGATCGCTCTGGCGCAGATCGCCGCTGTCGTAGAAACAGTTGTTGATCTTGTTAGCGCGCCCATCGATGATCGCGACCGGATCGCCGACCGAGTTACGCTGCCACCGGACCCTGGAGTTCGTCGGCCGGGACCCGTATTGCCCCGCTGCCCAGGGGATCGAGCGGCGGCGCAATTTCGTAGAAGGTCGGTCTGGCGGCTCGCGATCAGGGTTGGACCGCGGTGTTCAGCGTTCGGCGCGGTGGCGCCAGGGACGGGTCAGCGCCCGTACCGCCGGGGCCGGCCCAACGCTTCGCAGCCTGTCGTAGCGACCGCGCAACTTCAGCTCGAAGACCAGTCGGCCATCCGGGGTGTGGATGCATTGCCGCTGCATCTCGCCCGGCGCCCAGCTGCCGCGCGGCCCGCAGGTGACGGCGCTGGTGTAGCCCGCTTCGATCGCGGCCGCGGGGCAGGGCTCGGAGTAGAGACAGCGCGGGTAGCAGAAACTCAGCACCGGGGCGGCGGTCATCGCCTCGAGGGCGAGGCGGCAGTCGCGCATTTCCTGCAGCGCCGTTGCGGCGTTGGCCTGCTCGAGCACGGTGTGGTTGATCGTGTGGGAGCCGATCTCGATCAAGGGGTGGGCGGCGGTGCGGTCGAATTCGGGGCGGGTCATGAAGCGGGCGCCGAGCGCCGGGTCGGCCCACGGGTAGGGCGCACCGAGCAGCCCGGGGCAGCAGTAGACCGTTCCCGGCACATCAAGCTCCTCGAGCAGGCCGGGCAGGCTGTTGGCGTGGTCATCGGTGCCGTCGTCGAAGGTCAGCGCGGCGAGCCCGTCCGGCGGGGTGCCGCCGCCGCCGGCGGTTTCGGCGGCGAACTCGGCCATCTTGACCAGCCGGTAGCCGCGCTTTTTCAAGACCCGTACCTGGGCGCGAAACGAGTCTGGGGCTACGAAAAGCCGGACCGGATCGTGGGCGGGGTTGACGGCGACGATGCCGTGGTAGGCGAGGACGATCGGGGGACGGCGCGGCACGGCGCGATTGTAGGTGGGCCGCCTTCGGCACTGCACCGGCGCTTCGCCGCCGAAGCTCCCTGCCTGCGAGCGCCTACCTCGACTCACGGACCCCGCGCGACGGTTCTCGGTTGACAGACGGCCGCGCCTCTCGGCAGAATGGAACCCGTATGCGCGATGTGAGAGCTGGCGCTGAACGGCGGCGAGCCTGACGATCACGTCGCGGCGGAACCGATCGGTCGCCTTGGATTCGAGCTGAATCACGTCGAACCGATTAACCGATCGAACCCGACCTCGGCAGTGGGCCCCGCCTCGGGCCCCGCCTTCTCAAGCCCGCCGCCATGTCGATCGATTTTGTAGCCTCAATCGATGCCCGTAACCTCGACATGGATTTCGTGGATCCGGCCGCGAGCGAGATCGGGACAGCGCGGACGACCGACACGGTTCACCAGGCTCCGGTCGGCAAGGCGGCGGGCGACATCACCGAGCTGGATTACGACGAGCACTACGACCGCATCGCGGCGATCACCGGACCAGCCGACCCGCTGGCTGGCCGAACGGGGGCAGTCTGCGCTAGCACTGTATCGGATGTGATACCGTCCTTCGTGTGGTTGATCCGCGCGAGTTCCCGTTGCGGTTGGCGCAGGTAGCCGCGTCGGCAGCGCGGCTGCAGCAGGTCGTGCCGGATGCGGTCTTGGTCGGCGGCTCTGCGGCGGCTCTTCACGCTAGGCATCGCGAATCGTGCGACCACGATCACGTCGTCGCTGACCTCGCCGAGCGTTACGAACAGATCCTCGAGGCGGTCGAAGCGACCGACGGCTGGGTCACCAGCGTGCGCGCGAGCCGCCCGCCGCTGACGCTGCTCGGCTCACTCGGCGGCATCGAGGCCGGGCTGCGGCAGATGCGGCGAACCCGCCCGCTCGAGCTGATCGAGGTCGAGATCCCTGACGTAGGTCCGCTCCGAGTCCCGACGCTCCCGGAGATGCTGCGCGTCAAGGCCTATCTCGTTGTTCAACGCAATCAGGTCCGCGACTACCTCGATGTGGTGGCGCTCGCCGACCGCCTCGGGGTCACCGCGCCCGCTGATGTCCTGACGCAGCTCGACGCGTATTACGACGATCGTTCGGGCGGGACCGACTCGGTGCTGACCGCGCTGATCCAGCGCCTGTCTGAGCCGAACCCGAGGGATACGCGGGTGACCCGGCAGCTCAGCGCCTACAAGGGTCTCGAGGCGCGTTGGCATGACTGGGGCGCGGTCGTTGCGGCCTGCACGACGCTCGCCGACGCGATCCTTCGAACGGTCGCCGAATCATGAGCGTCGCGTTTCGCAATGTCGATGGACGCCCCGGAGTGCCGATCGAGCACTGGCCCTACGAGGCGATCGTGGCGTCGATCGAACGAGGCACGCTCGCCGATTGGCTGCCGATCGTTCGGGCGATCAAGGCCTCGCCGTGGGGTGAGGTAGCCCGCCAGGTCGAGGAGTATCTCGGCTATTCGGCGCCCTACGGGGTCGGTCCGCTGCTGCGCCGGACGATCGAGCGGGCCCGTGTTGAGCGCGAGCAAGCGGAGCGTGGGGAGGTGTCGCGGCGGGTCCGCGACGCAGTGAGCCGATCGGGTGCCACCCGGGCCGAGTTCGCGCGCGCGATCGGAACCTCTCGCAGCCGCCTCTCGACCTACTGCTCCGGGACCGTCGTCCCATCGGCTGCCCTGCTGGTTCGGATCGAGTACCTCGCCGGCCTGCTTCAGAGCGGGGAGGCTGGCGGCAGGGACGAAGGCGCGGAACGGGGATAGAGGCGCGGCCCATGCTCGAGGGTCACTTCGATGATCCGGGTGAATGCTGGCTGCCGGGCGAGCCAGGAGACGAGAACCTTTGAAGTTGGGCGTTGGCGGGCTCGGCCCGGCCCAGCCGACGGTCTCGTAGCAATCGCCGCCGTCAGGACAGCGAACCCGGCGCAGCGTGGATTCGATCACCCAGCGGCCGGAGGCGATGTCGAGCCGGCGCCGGCGTTTTTGCTCGCCGGTCTTTGATCGGTAGGTTGGCTGCGGCGAGCCAAAACAGATCGTGCTGCGGCCGACGAAACGGTGGCGATGGCCCCCTCGGGGCCGATCTCGACATCTCGTGTCTCGCAGAGGGTATTCCCGTGCTCTCCCTGTCGCCTGTCGGCAACGGGCCGGGCTGCCTCGATCACACCGTGGTACCCCAAGGTGGAGGTAAGCGTGGGCCAGTGCCGCAGCAAGGCCATGTCCAGGTTGTTGGCGGGGGCGGGGGCCGGCCCGCCGCGATTTTAGGCAGGCCTCTCGGTTGCCGATGGATCATCGCCGGTGGATCGTTTGTCCGAGCAACGTGAATCGACCGCACCACACCCGACCAAATCCCTCGACGCCGAAACGACGGCTTCTAAGATCGCCACAGACGATGGGTGTGAAGGTCATGATGGTGGTGCGGGCCTCGATCGGGGGCGAGTTTCGCCATGTCCGAGTCTTGGCGCGCGAGCTTTGCGATCGTGGCTACGAGGTCGCGCTGGCCGGTCCGCATCGGCCCGAGCAGGTCGACCCACGGGTCAGCCTTTATCCGATCGAGATGGTGCGACCACTGCGCCTCGGTCCCGACCTGCGGGCGGCTCGTGAACTGGCGAGGGCGGTCCGCGATTTCCGCCCCGATCTGATCCACGCCCACGGCTCGAAGGGCGGCGCCCTGGCCCGGATCGTCAAGCCGGCGGCGCCGCGAATCCCCGTCATCTACACCGCCCACCGGTTTGGGTTCGCCGACGAGGTGCCGGGAGACAGCCACGGCTGGTTGTATCGGCTGATCGAACGCGCGATGGCGCCGCTGACCGCCCATTACCTGTGCGTTTGTGCGGCCGAGGCGGACGACGCGGCGATGATCGGGGGGGCAGGCAAGACGACGGTGGCTCACAACGGGATCGACCCGAGCTTCACCGCCGACCCCGACCCGCGGCTTGGCGCGCTTGAGGGGCCGCTCCTTGCCTGTGTTGGCGAGCTCCGCCTCAGCAAGGGGATCGGCACTCTGATCGAGGCGTTCGCGACCCTCCGCGAGACACTCCCGGCGGCGCGACTGGTGATCGCCGGTGACGGTCCCGACCGTGCGGCGATCGAGCGCGCGATCGCCGCCGCCGAGCAGTCCGAGGCGATCGAGCTGCTCGGCCACGTCAACGGGGTTGACTCGGTCCTCGCCGCCGCCGACCTGTTCGTGAGCGCCTCCTGGGCTGAGTCCTTCCCCTATTCGATCCTCGAGGCGATGGCGGCGTCGCTGCCGATTGTCGCGACCGATGTCGGCGGCACCGCCGAGGCGGTCCACCACGACCAAAACGGCTTGGTGGTGGCGCCGCGCGACGCCGCTGGCCTCGCCGCGGCGCTGCTGGCTGTTGCCGCCGATCCGGCGCGGGCAGGGGCGATGGGGTCGGCCGGTCGGGCGCTGCTTTTGGCCCGCTTCACCGAGCAGCAGATGATCGAGCGAAGCCTCGAGGTGTTTCGCTCCCACGGGCTGCGCTCGCCGGGCGAGCCCGCTTGGGACGCCCGGCTGCAACCGCCTACCCGGGTGATGATGGTGGTGCGGGCAGAGCGCGGCGGCGAGTGGCGCCACGTCGTCCGACTCGCCCAACAACTGCCGCGTCACGGGGTTGAGGTGGCGATCTGCGGTCCGCACGGCGAGCGCTCCGACGCGCTTGAGGCGACGATCTTCGATGTGCCGATGGAGCGGGCGATCCGGTTCGGCGCCGATCTGCGGGCAGTTCGCGGCGTTGCCGGGGCGATTCGATCCTTCCGCCCCGATCTGGTCCACGCCCACGGCTCGAAGGGCGGCGCCCTGGCTCGCCTCGCCAGGTATGCGGCGCCTCAGATCCCGGTTATCTACTCGCCCCACCAGTACGCCTTCGCCAACCACTTCGGCCGCTACGAGGGCTTCGCCTACCGCTCCATGGAACGCTCGCTGGCGCCGCTCACCACCCGGGTGATCGCGGTCTGCGCCGACGAGGCCACCCAGGCGAAGCGGGTGATCAGCCCCGCCAAGGTCAGCACCGTCCACAACGGGATCATCCCGCTCGACTCCTCGCCCGACCCCGATCCTGCCCTGGCCGCGCTTGACGGCGCCGAGCCGATCATCGCGGTGATCGCCGAGCTACACCCCCGCAAGGGCCTTCTCACCCTGCTCGATGCGGTCGCGGCGATCCGCACCGCCCACCCTGGATCGGTTATCGCGATCGCCGGCGAGGGCGACCAACGCGCCATCTTGGAGGCAAGGATCGAGGCGGCGGGGATTGGCGAATCGGTCCGTTTGCTCGGCGAGCTTGGCGATGTCTCGGGGCTGTTGGCACGGGCTCGCGTCGTGCTTAACCCGGCCTGGGCCGAGGCCTTCCCCTACGCCGTCTTGGAGGCGATGTCGGTTGGCTGCCCGGTTGTCGCGACCGCGGTTGGCGGGGTCGGTGAGGCGATCGAATCGGGCGTCAACGGTGTATTGATCGAGGCCCACGACGCCGCCGCGATGGCGGCGGCGACTATCGAGCTGCTTGACAATGCCGAAATGGCCGCCAGAATCGGCTCCTGCGCGGCGCAGACGGTTCGTGAGCGCTTCACCTTGGACGGGATGGTCGAGGGAACCCTGGTGGTTTATCGCGCCCTCGGGGTCAAGTCGTGGGCCGGCGCGCCGATGGTCTCTTAGGCTTTTTATGAGTTCGCGCCCCAAAAACAACGGCACTCCAACCACTCCCCCGGGCGCTGGCTTCGACGAGATCGGGGTTGACACCCGGCGCTATCTGGCGGCGTTGCGGCGCGGCCGTTACCTGATCGTCGCGATCGCGGCAACGGTGACCGTCTTGGTGGTGGTGATCTCGCTGGCGACCGAGAAGAAGTACGCCGCGAACGCGACGATCGTCGTCTCGGTTCCGGTCGTCGACCCGACCGGCGAGCCGCCCGACATCGAGCGGTTGCTGCCGACCTTCGCCGAGACGATCGTCAAAACACCGACCCTCGACGAGGCCGCGAACCGGGTCGATCTACGCAATGCCGATGCACTGGTCGACAAGGTCGACGCATCGGCCGATCCGACCAAGAACCTGCTCGAGGTATTCGCCCGCGACCCGACGCCGCGGTTTGCCGCCGAAATCGCCGACGCGGTCGCCGAATCGTTTGTCGACGGCCAGGAGGAGCTGGCTCGGGCCGAGGCCGACGAGGTGATCGCCCGGCTGCGCGAGACCGCGGCTGCGCTCGACCCGGCAAGCCCCGAGGCGCAGACGATCGCGGACCAGATCCTGGCGCTCAAGACCTCTCCCGGGGTGATCTCGCTGCAGGTGATCGGGGCTGATGTCCCCGAGTCGCCGGCCTCGCCAAAGCCGCTTCGAAACGGCATTCTCGCCTTCTTTTTTGCCCTCCTGATCGCGGTCTTGATCGCCCTGGCCCGCGACCAGCTGCGTCCTTTGGTCGCCGACCCGCGCGAGCTCAGCCGGCTCAGCCGGATGCAGGTGCTGGCTGGGATCCCGCTGGTTTCCGGGCGCGGCCGTCGGCGCCACCACGAGGCAGCGATCGAGCACGAGGCATACCAATCGCTCGGTGCGGCGGTCCAGATCGCGCTGCCGGCGAGCGGTCAGCACGTAATCATGGTGACCAGCGCTCTGCACGGCGAGGGCAAGACGACCGCGACGGCACGGCTCGGACGGGTGCTTGCCGAGGCGGGTCACAACACCCTGCTGATCTCGGGAGACCTGCGCTGGCCGGCCCTCCATGAGGCGTTTGGCCTCCCGATCGAACCCGGCCTGTCCGATGTCTTGGAGCTGGTCAAGCGGGCCGGACTGAGCCGCCACATCCTGCCGGCCTCGGTCAGCTCGGTGCCGATGGCGCGCGACTCGAGCGGTCGCACCCGCAGCCTCGATGTCCTGACCAGCGGTCGTAAGGTCCGCGACCCCGCCACCCTGCTGTCGGACGAGGCGCTCGGCGCCTTCCTCGACCACGTCCGCTCCTTCCCCTACAGCTACGTCCTGATCGACGGCCCGCCGATGCTCGGGATCGCCGACGGCCAGGCGATCGCGCAACGCGTCGATCGGGTCGTGATGGTGTCGCGGCTCGACCGCCTTACGGTCGAGAACGTCGCCGACATGCGCGACCTGCTTGATCGCCTCGAGGCGGCGCCGCTCGGTCACGTCGTGATCGGGGCGCGGGTCGAGGTGACCCCTTACTACCAGTCAGAGCGCGCTCGCGAGGTCGGGTATGCGCGCGGTGGCGGCGATCCGGGTTCCGGCGGCGCCTGGAGCGTCCCGGCCGGTCCGGGCGCGGTCACCTACCCCGGCGGTCCCGGCCCCGCGGACCGGGTCTGAGGCGTCGCCGTTTCGTCGTGGAGCAGTCCTCGCGCCTAGCGCTGCGGCGCCGAGTGGCCGGGCGAGGCCAACGCGGAGCTCGGACGGCGCATTGTCCCGGCCCAGACCAGCGCGGCGATAAACCACAGATGGCGCCAGTGCAGGGTGTCGACGACGACGCTGTTCAGCATCAGCCCGGCCCAGGCTCCGAGCAATGGCGCCGAGCCAATCCCGTAGGTCGAGCGACCAAGCAGCGCGTTTTTGATCGCGTAGCCGAGGGTGGCGAAGAGGAAGACGCCGATCGCCAGGCCGCCGAGGATGCCTTGCTCGGCCAGGACCCGGACGTAGGTGCTGTGCGCAGCGATCGGGGAGATCTTGTCGAACTGGCCGGGGCCGACCCCGAGCGGGTTGCGCTCGGCCGACTCGAGCCCGTTTCGCTGCGAGGCGAAGCGGTCGGTGTCGTAGCTTTGCAGGGTGGTTCGCTGTTCGAGGAAGTCGAGCGAGCCCGAGGCGATCAGCGCGGTCGCGCTGGAGAGAGCGCCGACCGCGATGATCAACGACATCAGGATCGCCTTGCGGCCGCCGCCGCGGCGAACCGCGTAGATCCCGATCATGATCGCCATCCCCAGCATCAGGCTGAGCCAGGCGGCGCGGGAGAACGAAAAGATCACCCCGCCGCTCATGCACAAGACGCACAACAGCTTGACCGGGAGCGACAGGCGCAGCAGCCGCGGCTGCAGGATCTCCTCGATCGTGATCAGCGCGATCGGGATCAGGAAGGGGCCGTAGACGTTCGGGTCCTTGAACAGGCCAGCGGCGCGGGCGTCCTCGTTTTCGACGAAGAACTGCCAGCCCGGGAAGTGCAGCAAAAAGGCGCCGGTGCCGAGCGCGCCGAACACGGTGGCGACGAACAGATAGGCGCAGACGACGATCCGGGCGCGCTTTTCGTCCTTGATCCAGTCGGCGAACCAGAGCGCAAAGACAATCAGGTAAAGAGTGATCGTGAAGTAGAAGGTGGCCTCGGAGAGCGAGACCGCATCGATCGCGGAGATCACGTTGAGGCCGAGGAAGGAGATCACCGCGACCGCCGCGGCGGGGGGGACCCGGCGCATGTTCATCCGGCCGGTTACGGTCGCAACCCCGATCACGACCGCGAACACAAGATCGGGCGGCGCCGGCTCGATCTTGACGATGCTGAGCAGCATGATCCCGAGCCCGACCGCGAGGTCGTAGCGCAAGATCGCCAGGGCAAGAATCCCGAGCAGGCCGATCCCGCCGCCGAGGATAAACCCGACCGAAGGGAGTGGGGCGGTTGCGGCGAGGGCGCTCAGGCCGACCGCCAAGATGATGCAGGCGGCGAGGGCGGCCGCGGTCGAGCCGGGGTCGATCCCTTCGCGCTGCGCCTGGCGCCGTACCTTCTCGAACTGCCCCCGGCCGGGCAGGCTGTAGCTGGGTCCACTCATCGTTTCCTTCCAGGGATCAAATCGGAAGTCGGTCGATGAGCGCTGCCGCTGAAACCGCCGTCCTGGACGAACGTTTGAGCGTGACGGCGACCCGGCAGGTGCAGGCTGAGCCGGCGAGTTCGCAGACCGCCTCGGCGGGGCGCCGCGTCGCGGCCGGATCGATCGCTCGCAGCCTCGGCGAGCTGATCGCAAAGGGGGCCTCGGTCGTCTTCTACCTGGTCGCCGCGCGCCGACTCGGCACCTCGGTCTTCGGCGACTTCATGTTCGGCCTCTCGCTCTCCTCGGTCGTCCTTACCTTCGCCGGACTTGGCAGCGAGGAGCTTTTGGCGCGGCAGATCTCGCGCGATCGTCAGGAGGTCCACCGTCTCTATCACTCGATCACCTCGCTGAAGGCGCTGATGTTGTGCCTGCTGTCGGAGCTGATCTTGCTGATCGTGGTGCTCGACGGCTATCGCGGCGAGACCCTGCTGGCGTTGATGCTGATCAGCGGAGGGATCGCCCTGGAGCGGACCGCGCGCAACTATCACGCTGTCTTCCAGGGGTATGAGCGCCAGGATTTTCTCGCGATCAGCCTGATCGCGGCTCGCTTCACCAACTCGGCGGTCGGGGTGGTGGCGCTTTTGATGGGGGCCGACCTGCTGCTGGTCTCGGTGATCTTCATGGTTGGCTCGGGGATGGGCAACCTGAGCGGGTTTTTGATGATGCGTCGCTATCTGGTGGTGCCGCGCCGTCAGGTTGATGTCGGCCGTTGGCGCGAAATCCTCAAGGTCTCGATCCCGCTCGGGCTGGTTTCGGTCCTCTACCTGCTCTTGATGCGGCTTGACTCGACGATGCTGGCGTTCATTGGCGGCGGCGCCGGCGACAACAGCGAGCTTGGGCAGTATGGGGCGGCGCAGCGCCTGATCGAATCGACGATGTTTGTCAGCTGGGCGATCGGCGGCGCGATGCTGCCGTGGTTCTCGCGCCACTCTGGCGACACCGAGGTCACCCTGGCGCGCGGCTACGAGGTTGCCCTGAAGGCGCAGTGCGCGGTCTTGATGCCGATCGCGACCGGCTACGTCGTCCTCGCCACCCCGCTTATCGATCTGCTCTACGGCGACGCCTACGCTAACGCCGCCAACTCGCTGCGCCTGCTCGGCCTGATGACGGTCCTGTTCGGGATCAACACGATGGTCAGCGTGCTGATGATCTCGCGCGAGAAGCCGGGGCGCTTCACCCGTCCCGCCGCCGCCGTGATCGCCCAGAACGTCATCTTCAACTTCATCTTGATCCCACCCTACGGCGCGACCGGGGCCGCCTTCAACGCGCTCCTTTCCGGGGTCCTGCTCGCGATCTGGATGAACCGAACCGTCAAGCGCACGATCGGCCCGGTCAACCCAATGCGGATCTACTCACCGCCGATCCTCGCCAGCGTCTTCCTCGCCGCCACCTTGATTGGGCTCGGCGGTCTCACCATCCCCGCCCTCGCCGCCGGTGCGCTCGTTTACCCGCTCGCCTTTCTCGCGATCGAGCGCTACCTCTACCCCGGTGACTTCATCTTCTACTGGCGACTGGTCCGGCGAGCAGACTGAGTCCGAGGTTGCAACCTTGTGGGCTGGTCAGGCCCAGGCGGAGGAGGCGGAGGAGGCAGAGCCGGGCGTGCGATTTCGGGTGATCCGCCGGACGCGGCGTCTCGGTTCTGGAACGACTGCCGCCCGCTGGACGAATCTCGTATCTGATCGATTAGCCTCACCCCGTGTCAGAGGAGCTGATCGCCGACCTAAAGCGCGAACTGGAAGCCGGGCGGGTGGTGGTGATCGTTGGGTCGGGCGTCAGTGCGGCAGCCACCGAAAACGACCCGCTGACCAGTTGGGCAGGGTTGATTCGCTCCGGGCTCAACTGGGCACATTCGTTGGGTAAACTCAACGAAGACGAGCGCGCGACGGCGACGGCGCGGCTTGAGTCAGAAGACACCGGATCCACCGAGCTGATCGAAGTTGCCGAACTCGTCACCGAGCGACTCGGCGGACGAGTCGACGCCGAATACAGGCGCTGGCTGCGCGAAACGGTCGGGGAGCTTGAGCCGGTCGATCGATCCGTTCCGCTCGCCCTCGGGCGCCTCAGGGCGCCGATCGCGACGACCAACTACGACAGCCTGATCGAGCGGGTCACCGGTCGTTACGCCATCACCTGGAATGATCCGGGCGGGGTTCAAACTGCTCTGCGGGGCGACTCGGGAGACTCCTCGCCGATCGTTCACCTGCACGGGATTTGGAGCGAGCCAGAGTCGGCGGTCCTCGGGGTGGCGTCCTACCAGGAGCTTCTCAACCACGCCCCCGCCCAGGCGCTCCAGCAAGCGGCGGGCCTGCTCAAGACCTTCCTCTTGGTCGGCGTTGGGGCTGGTGCGAACGATCCGAACTTCGCTGCGCTGCGTGAGTGGATGACCACAACCCTGCCCGACGCCGAGTCTCGCCACTACCGCCTCTGCCTAAATCGCGAGTTTGCCGCTCTCGACCAGCTGCATCGCGATGAGCGAATCACGCCGCTTGGCTATGGCGACAGCCACGCCGAGCTGGCAGCGTTTCTGAGTCGGCTCGCCCCTACAAGCGCCGAGCTACCTGCGAAACGGGTCACGATTGGACGGGCGGATGCGGTCGTGGCGGCGACGCGGGCGCTCTTGGCCGAACCGCCGCAGCCGGTCCTGGTCAGGGGACACGCCGGGGTGGGTAAGACCAACCTGACATTAACGATCGTTCATGATCCTGCTGTTGTCGAGGCGTTTGGAGCTCGCCGCTGGTTCGTGGCTTGCGATGCGCGGCCGAGCGCCGATCTCGTCGCGGCGCAGATCGCCCGGGCGCTCGAGCTGCCCGCCACGGACAGCCTCTCCCGCCACGCGATCACCGCAGCGCTGGGCGAGGCCCCAGGTTTGCTCGTCCTCGACAACCTCGAGACGCCGCTCGACAACGGCGACGGTCGAGCGATGGAGGAGTTGCTTCGAACGCTCGCCGGTGTCGCCAGCTTGGCGCTTCTTGCCTCGGTTCGCGGCCCGCGAGCCGTCGAGCCGCTGGCCGGCATTGCGATCGATCTCGAGCCGCTCGATCCGGCGCACGCTGACGCATTGTTCAGGCGGATTGCCCCCAACCAAGTCGGTCCCGAACTCGCCGGATTGCTGGAAGAGATGGGTTACCTCCCACTTGCGATCGAGCTACTCGCGCATGTCGCCGTCGAGTCCGACCTTGCCGCGGTCGCGGACCGGTGGAGACATGAACGGGCCGCGCTGCTCGCTCGCGGCGAGGCGAACAACGCCGAGCTCAGCATCGCGGCATCGATCGAACTGTCGTGGAACAGCGCCGCGATTGACGATGCGGCTCGTCGATTGTTGGCAATTCTCGGCGGACTCCCCGATGGAGTTGCCCGCAGCGACCTTGAAGCCGCCTTCCCGGGTGGCCCGGCTTGCGCGGGAACATTGACTCGCCTCGGTCTCCTGCAATCCGGAGCTGGCCGGGTTCGCACACTGCCTCCGGT
>JAHEXU010000013.1:29819-33330 GCA_023251975.1 bacterium
CGCAGTCAACCATCCGGCCGATCGCTCCGATCGAGATCGTGCCTACGCCCATTACCTGAGTTTGGCGATGGAGGGGGCGAAGGCGGGGTCGAAAGGTGGCGCCGAAGCGATCAACCGCCTCGCGCCCGAGATTGCCAACTTGACTGAAGCGGTCGGCGGAACCTTCGCGGTCTCCCCATCGGAAACCGTATCGGCCGTCGTTCCCCTGCTCGAATCGGCACGATTCGGCGGTCTCGAGTGCGGCGCCTTGATCGAGCGAATTCAGCCGCTGACGGACGGGGACGCGCTTCCTGCCCGTGCCCAGGCAGCGCTTCAATTTTCGGTCGGCGCCTACCTGGCGGCGCGCTCCGACCACGAGGCCGCTCGCGCCGCCTACGAAAAGGCCCTGCCGCTTTACCAAGAGGTCGGCGCCGTGCTCGGCGAGGCGAACTGCATCAAAAGACTCGGCGACATCGCCCTTCAGCGCTCCGACCACGAGGCCGCTCGCGCCGCCTACGAAAAGGCCCTGCCGCTTTACCAACAGGTCGGCGACGTGAACGGCGAGGCGAACTGCATCCGAAGCCTCGGCGACATCGCCCTTCGGCGCTCCGACCACGAGGCCGCTCGCGCCGCCTACGAAAAGGCCCTGCCGCTTTACCAACAGGTCGGCGACGTGCTCGGCGAGGCGAACTGCATCCAAAGCCTCGGCGACATCGCCCTTCAGCGCTCCGACCACGAGGCCGCTCGCGCCGCCTACACGGAAGCACTCAGGCTCTATGAGCAGGTCGCGGACCGATATTCGATTGGGGTGGCCCATTTCCGACTCGCCGAAATCGCTACCGATTCGGGCGAACGTTGTGAGCACGTCAGGGTGGCGCGCGAGGTGTGGAGTTCGATCGGTTTCGACGAACTCGTAAAGAGGCTCGACACAACGTTTCCTGATTGCCCGGGATAGCGGCGTGCCGGGTATTGGTTGTCGGCCCGCTCGCTATCCACTCGCCGACCGAAATCGCGATCTCCCAATCACGGCGGCTTGTGGGGACCCGATCCACGGGGCTAGGCCGCTACGCGGCGCGATCGTCCCCTGGTAACTGGGGGGCAGTCAGGATCGGCGCGGCGAGATCTGCGGCTGGCGCAGGTAGTTCGGCGGCATGGATCCGTCGGGTCGTTGTTTCGACCTGGCGCAACTGGGGCAGCTGCTCGCCCCCGAATACCACGCCGCAGTCAGCCAAGCTGCGGGCGGCGGGGAGGAAGCGAGCCTCGATCGAACCGACCAGGTTGTCCTGCTTTTTGACCAGGCTGTTGATCTGCTTGCTGACATCATCGACCATCCCGAGCACTTTGCCGGTGCGGTCATAGAGGGTCTTCCCGAGGGCGGCGATCTCCGCGGCCTGTTCGGTTAGCTGCTCTTGCTGGTAGCCGTGGGCGACCGTCCGCAGCAGCGAGATCAGGGTCGTCGGGGTTGCGATGTGTACCTGTCGGTCGAACCCGAACTCCTGTAGTTCGCGGTCGACCTCAAGCCCGGCGCTAAGCAGGTGCTCCCCGGGCAGGTAGAGGACGACGAAGTCGGGGGAAGCGGCGAGATGGGAGGCGTAGGACTTGTCGGCCAACTTCTTGACGTGGCCGCGAATCGTCTCGGCGAAGTGCTTCAGCCCGGCCAGGCGTTCGGCCTCGTTGGTCGCTTCCATCGCGTCCATGAACGGTTGAATTGGAGTCTTGGCGTCGACCACCACGACCCGGCCGCCGGGCAGCTTGACCACCATGTCGGGACGCAGCGCCCCGTCCTCGGTCACGATGTGAACCTGCTCGGCGAAGTCGCAGTGGGCGTTCATCCCGCTCATCTCGGCAAGCCGCCGCAGGCCCATCTCGCCCCAGCGACCGCGCACCTCGGGGCGACGGAGCGCTCGCTCCAGGGCGGCGGCGTTCTGGGTGACCTGAGCCTGGCCGAGGCTGACCGCGTGCAGTTCCTTTTTCAGCTCAACGTCGCTGCGCTCGCGCGCCCGAGTGACGCCGTCGAGCTTCTTGCGCATCTCCTCCAAGGTCGTGTTGAGCGGTCCCACCAGGCCCTCGAGGCTGGCCTTTCGCGCCTGCTCGGCCGCTGCACTGCCGGCTGCCGAGGTGGCGACGATCCCCTTCACCTGCTCGACCAGCTCGCCGCCGCGGCGAGCCATCTCCTCGCCGGTTTGGAGCTTCAGCAGCTCCAGGGTTTCCTCGCGACCGAGTCCGGCGGCCTGTTCGGCCCGGATCTCCAGAGCGGCGTAGCGGCGGGTTGCGATCGCGCCGATGATTGTGCCGATTGCCAGTCCGATCAATAACCAAAGCGCTTGCATGGTTTTGAACCTAGCGGTGCGGTCGGACGGAAAAACGTCACCCGCGACGCCCGGGCAGGTGGCTAGTCGCGGATCAAGACTTTGGCACTGCGGGCGCTCAGGGTGAGTTTGCGGACCGAGTTGCCGTCGAGGTCGTGGAGGTTGGCGGGGACGCGGACCGAGGCGGTGGCGGCGTCGGGCTGATTTACCAAGACCATGCCGCCTTGGTAGTTGCGGCGGAACAGGCCGCGCCAGATGCGCCAGTGGCCCTTCGGGCGGCCGAGGTCGGTTTGCCAGCCGTTCCAGAAGTCGCTTGGGTTGGCGCGGTAGTCACTCATCAGGGCGTCGCGGCCGGTCTTGATCAGGAAGTAGTTGGCGAGTTCGAACTCGGCGCTTTGGCGGTCGAGGCCGTATGGCATCAGGATCGCCGAGGCGCCGGAGGCGTGGATCGACTCGATCTGGGCGAGCAGGGTCTCGTAGCCGAACTTGCCGGTGCCGCCGACGATTCCGGCGTCATTGAAGCCGCGCTCGAGGTTGACAAAGTCGGCCGAGTCGATCTCGCGACGGATGCTGTCCTCATCGCGAGGGGCGAACCAGAGGTTGTTGTGGGTGATCTCGACCGATGGGAAGGCGGCGGCCACCTCGGCCATGAACTTCGCCATGTAGAGGCGCCACGCCTCGATCGTCATCGGCTGGCCGGTCCGTGGGTCGATCGGGGTGGTGGACTGGCCGGAGCCGTTGGAGATCCGCCATTCCATATTGACATCGTCGATGTAGAGGCCCTTGTAGCCGTCATCGAGGACCTCGGCCGCCTGCTCGATCCAGTAGCGGCGGAACTCCGGGTTGCCGATGTCGGCGGCGAACTGGGGGCAGCTTCCGTTGGAGCAACCGAATTGGATGTAGAGCGGCTTGCCGGCGGCGTCGCGCAGGGCCCAATCGGGGTGCTGCTCGAGCGTCTTGAGGTCGGGGCGGTTCGGGTAGTTCTTGCGGTCGTTGTAGATCGCGTAGGCGTCCCTGTAGACGTGGGTCGGCGGCGCCCACTCGATCGCGTTGTTGGAGAAGAAAGGGGCGTAACCGCGCATCCGCCAGTAGTTCTCGCGGATCCAATCGCGGGTTGCGTCGTCGTCGGAGGTCAGGTAGGGGTCGAAGTCCGAGCGAGCGTCGCGCATGAACTTGACCGAGCTGTCGGCCTCGGCCGGGGTGGTCGCGAGTAGGCCACTCAG
>JAHEXU010000169.1 GCA_023251975.1 bacterium
CTGCGTGCTGCCGCCGATGAGCCTCGGCGAGGCGATGCTGTCGTTGATCCGCTCCACCACCGAGCAGATCGCGCTTGAGCTTGGCGTGATCGGGCTGATCAACATCCAATACGCGGTGGTCGCCGGTGAGCTCTACGTGATCGAGGCCAACCCGCGCGCATCGAGGACGGTTCCGTTTGTCAGCAAGGCGATCGGCGCCCCGGTTGCCAAGATCGCCTGTCGTTTGATGCTCGGTGAGTCGCTTGCTGCGATCGAGATCCCGGCGATGCCCGATTGCCACGTTTCGGTCAAGGAGGCGGTGCTGCCGTTCAATCGCTTCGACGGTGCCGACAGCGTGCTCGGCCCGGAGATGAAGTCAACCGGCGAGGTGATGGGGATCGGCCGCGACTTCCCGACCGCCTTCGGCAAATCCCAAGCGGCCGCCGGGGTCAAGCTACCCCGCGGCGGCACCGTCTTCATCACCGTGACCGATGCCGACAAACCGGCGGCCGCTGAGATCGCGGCGCGCTTTTGCGACGCCGGCTTTGAGGTTGTCGCGACCGCCGGGACGGCCGCGGCGATCTCGCGGATGGGGGTGCCGGCGCGGGCAATCAACAAGGTTCAGGAGGGCTCGCCGCACGTCGCCGACGCGATCGATGACGGCGAGGTCGATCTGGTCATCAACACCCCGACCGGCTCCGGCGCCAGGACCGACGGCTATGAGATTCGAACCGCCGCGCTGCGGCGCGGGATCCCCTGCATCACCACCCTGACCGGCGCCTCGGCGGCGGCCCGGGCGATCTCGGCGGCCGGTTCGCCAGTCGCGATCGAGGTCCGATCGCTGCAGGAGTTACACGCCGACGCCGCGGTGGCCGCGGCTGCCAGCGGTGGGGCAAAGCAGGACAGGGCGTGAGCGGCCCCGACCGTACCCTCGCGACGCTCGGTCGCCGCCGCGCCGAGGTCGTCGAGACCGCCAAGAGCGGCGCCTACCACCTGATCACGGTGCTCGACCGCGGCGGTCCCGAGCCACAGCCGGGCCAGTTCTACATGCTGGCGGTCGCTGATCTCCCCGGCACTGGCGCGGGCTTTGGCCCGGCGGCGGGGCTGGGGCGCGATTCGCAGTGGACCGGTCGCCCCTACCTGCCGCGCGCCTTCTCGGTTGCCGAGGCGGTTGTGGGCGAGGACGGGGTGCGGCTGAGCTTTGTTTTCGCGCCGGTCGGTCCCGGGACCGAGCGGCTTGCTCGGCTCGGGGTTGGCGGCCCGGCGCTCGGCCTCCACGGCCCGCTCGGGGTCGGCTTCTCCTCGCCGCGCCGGCTCAACCCGGATGCCGCCGGGGCGATCTTGGTGGCCGGCGGAATTGGGATCGCGCCAATCGCGATCTGGCGGAAACGGCTCGCCGCGACCAACACCGCGGTTCGGACTCTGCTCGGGTTCCGCGACGCCGCCCACTGTGGCGGGCTTGAGCTGTTTGGGAAGTGCGCCAACCTGGTCTTGGTCAGCGAGGACGGTCACCTCGGCAGGCGCGGCTTCGTGACCGAGCCGCTCGAGGAGATGCTGGCGGGCGATGGCGCCGCCGGCGCCGCCGTCTACGCCTGCGGGCCACCGGCGATGCTCGAGGCGGTCCGAGTGATCTGCGCCGAGCGGGCTGTCGGGGTCGAGTTAGCCCTAGAGACGCCGATGGGGTGCGGTTTTGGCGCCTGCTTTGGCTGCGCGGTGCCGTTGGCCGATGGCGGCTACCTGCGCCTTTGCGTCGACGGCCCGGTGGTTCGCGGCGATCGGATCGAGACCGCGCTGGTCGCCGGTTCCGGCCACCGGAGCCGGCGGTGAGCGAGCCCAACCCCGATCTGCGGGCGATGCTATGCGGGATCCGGCTCGACGACCCGATCCTGAACGCCTCCGGCACCTTTGACGCGATCGCCGCCAAACGGGTTTTCGGCCGCCGCTTGATCGACCGCTTTCCCTTTTCGGCCTTTGTCTCGAAGACGATCACGGTGGCGCCGCGCCACGGCAACCCGCCGCCGCGATTATGGGAGGCAAGCGGTGGCCTGGTCAACTCGATCGGTCTGCCGAACAAGGGCTTGGACGGTTTTTTGGCCGAGGACCTGCCGCAGTTGGCCGCTTTGCCGGTGCCGTTGATCGTCTCGGTGATGGGGTCGAGCCCGGAGGAGTTCGCCGAGCTGGTCGAGGGGGTGGCGCCGCGCGAGGAGGTAGCCGCGATCGAACTCAACGTCTCCTGCCCGAACGTTCACTCGGGCCTGATCGTCGGCGAGCAGCCCGTCGAGGCGGAGGCGCTTTTGGTGGGCCTGCGCGAGCTGACCGCGAAGCCGTTGATCGTCAAGCTGACCCCGAACCTCGCCGACCCGGCTGCGGTCGGGGCGGCGGCCGTCGCTGGCGGCGCCGACGCGCTGTCGCTGATCAACACCGTCAAAGCGACACCGATCGACCCCGAGACACTGCGCCCCTGGCTCGGTAACCAAAGCGGCGGCCTGTCCGGTCCAGCGGTGATGCCAATCGCGCTGGCCCAGGTCCGAGCGGTTGCCGCGGCGGTCCCTTCGACCCCGATTATCGGCATGGGCGGGATCGAGTCGGGGCTCGACGCATTGATGTTCTTGGCTGCCGGTGCCGACCTGGTCGCGGTTGGCACCGCCTGCTTTCGCGACCCCTTGGCGGCGGAGCGAATCCGCCAAGAGCTGACCAAGGCGATGCGGGAGCGGTCGATTTTCTCAATTTCCGAGATTCCCGGGCGGACTGGCTGGGCGCTCGCTAGCACTGAGATTGAAGGTCAGCTTGAGGGTTAGGTGAGTTTACGGCGAAAAGTCGCGAATCCACGCGGTTTCGCCAAAAAGGCGCAATACACGCCCCCCCTGCGCGTGTATGATCGCCGCCCTGCCGATGGCCCCAACTGCCCCAATGACAGACCCAAATATCGCCGCGTCCCACGCAGCAGTCCCCGAACGAAGCCACGATCAGCGGATGCGGGCGCTCGAGCGCGCCAACCAGATTCGCACTCGTCGCGCCCAATTGAAGCGAGATCTCAAGGCTGGCAAGGTCAAGATCGAGGCGCTTTTGCTCGACCCGCCCGACTGGATCGCCTCGGCGAAGGTCTTCGACATGATCTTGGCGGTGCCGAAGTACGGTCGCGTCAAGGCAAACCGAGTCCTCAACCACTGCCGGATCTCGCCGTCGAAGACGATCAGCGGCCTGTCGGAGCGACAGCGCGCCGAGCTGGTCGCAATGTTGCGCCGCTAGCGCGGCTGCCCGTCCGCCCGGGCGGTCACAATCGTGGGCGCTGTGGCGAAGGTATTCGTTATCGCCGGACCCTCCGGGGTGGGCAAGGGAACCCTGATCGGGCGGCTACGCGAGCGCGTTCCGACGCTCGAGCTGTCGGTCTCGGCAACGACTCGTCCGCCCCGGGTCGGCGAGCGCGACGGGGTCGATTACCACTTTCTCGATCGGACTGAGTTCGATGCCCGGATCGCCGCCGACCAATTCGTCGAGTGGGCCGAGTACTCGAACAACCGCTACGGGACGTTGCGCAGCGAGCTTGAGCGCCGCGCTGACGCCGGTTTCCCGGTCGTCTTGGAGATTGACCTACAGGGAGCTCGACAGGTTGCCGAGCGCATGCCAGCAGCGGTCCGCGTCTTTGTCGCGCCGCCCGACTCGGCGGCGCTGCGCCAGCGACTGCTCGCGCGCGCCACCGATAGCCCCGAGGTGATCGAGCAGCGGCTCGAGGTCGCCGAGGCCGAGCTCGCCGCCCGCGAGGAGTTTCCCTACGTCGTCGTCAATGACTCGCTCGAGCGAGCAACCGATGAGCTGGTCGCGATCGTCGGTTCGCAGCTTTTGGTCGGCTGACCGGACCGCCACGATCGGCCGACGCCGCCAGGCGCCCCGATCTTGGGGCGGGTCGGAGTCCGCCGCAACCGGTGTGGGGCCGCCGGGGGTGCTGTCGGTGCGACATTGCGGTCGCTGCGCGAAGCGCAACCAGTCATCTAGACTGCGCCGCGATGATTAAGCCCCGAGTCGACAAGCTCCTCGAACAGACCAACTCCCACTACGCCACGGTCGTCGTTGCGGCGAAGCGAGCGCGCCAGCTCAACAGCTACTACCGCGCCCTCGGTGAGGGGAGCTATGAGGAATACACCCCGCCGATGGTCGAGACCGCGACGACCAACTACCTGACGATCGCGCTCGAGGAACTGGCGGCCGAGAAGATCGAGTACCGCTACCGGGTCTGATCGCGACCGCGGCGATTTAGTCCCCCGGAGCGCGCAGGCAGGCGATGGCCCGAATCCTGCTCGGGGTCAGCGGCGGCATCGCCGCCTACAAAGCGCTTGAGCTGACCCGGCTCGCCACCCGGGCCGGGCACGGGGTCCGGGTCCTAATGAGCGAGACCGCGACCCGCTTTGTCGGGCCCGAATCGTTTGCGGCCATCTCCGGCGCCCCGGTCCTGATTGGGGAGTTCGACCCCGATCCGATGCGCGGCGCCTATCCCGGAGCGCCCGCGCCGACCCACCAGCCGATCTCGCATCTCGCGCTCGCCGAGGGCGCCGAGGCGATGATCGTTGCCCCGGCTTCGGCCAACACGATCGCCAAGCTCGCCGCGGGCAGCGCCGACGGGATGCTGACCACCTCGTTTCTCGCCTGCACCGCGCCGCGGTTGGTGGCACCGGCGATGAACGATCGGATGTATCGCGACGCCGCCACGGTCGAAAACCTGAGGCGGTTGCGCTCGCGCGGGGTGATCGTGATCGACCCTGAACTCGGCGAACTGGCCTCGCGCGGGGAGTACGGGATCGGTCGCCTACCCGACCCGGCCCGCCTACTTGAAGCGATCGAGGCCGCGATTGAAGCCGCGATCGAGGCGGCGATCCAGGCGGCCGACGGGGCCAACCAGGCCAACCAGGCGTCGCTTGGCGATCTGGCCGGCGATCTGGCCGACTGGTCGGGTCGGCGGGTTTTGGTGACGGCGGGGGGGACCCGCGAGCCGATCGACTCGGTTCGCTTTCTCGGCAACCGATCGAGCGGGCGGATGGGGGTGGCGATCGCGGCGGCCGCGGCTCGTCGCGGCGCCACGGTCACCCTGATCGCCGCCAACCTGGCGCTCGAGGTCGATCCCGCGATTGAACGGATCGATGTCAGCACGGCCGCCGAGCTTGGTGAGATGACCCGTCGCCGCTTCGCTGCCTCCGAGGTCGTGGTGATGGCGGCGGCGGTCGCCGACTTTCGCCCGATCGATTTGGCCGAGGGAAAGCTGGTCCGCGAGGGCAGCCTCACCCTTCAGCTTGAGCCGACCGATGACATCCTCGCCGGCCTCGCCGCAATTCGCCGCCCCGACCAGCTTTTGGTCGGGTTCGCGGCCGAGCACGGCGGCGACTACCTCGGCCGGGCTCGCGCCAAGCTGACCCAGAAGGCGGTCGACCTGATCGTCGTCAACGATATCTCTGACCCGGCGATCGGCTTTGACTCGACCGACAACGCGGTGACGATCGTCTCGGCGGGTGGCGAATTGGCGCTGCCACGCGCCCCCAAGCCCGCGATCGCCGAGCGGATCTGCGATCAGATCGACCGCTTCGCCCGCGCCGACGCTCGGCCCCGGTAACCGCTTGCCTGAGCCTCGTCGACCAAGGCTGCGAGCTCGCCTCAGCGCCAGCCGGTGCGGTGGACCGAGGTCGGCTGCTCGGCCGGGTCACGCGGGTCTGCGATTCGACGGTCGATCAATTGGCGCGGCTTGACCCGCGGCAACGAGGTGGTCTGGCCGTCCGGGTCGATGATCCCCTGTTGCTGGGCCAATCGCGCCCCGCGGGTCTCTTCGAGTTGGGCCTCGAGGGCGATCCGTAGTCGCCTGGTCTCATCGACCAGATCGCGTTGCAGACGGTACTCCGACCCGGCCCGTTGGCGAGCCCGTCGCCGCTCGCGGCGGCGCCGGTAGATGGTGCGGGCGAACAGCCAGGCAACGGCGTGGGCGATCGCGAGAAAGAACCAGGTCACGGCGGTGAAAAATCCGGCGACGAGCTGCAGGGCAATCCGCAACCAGGGGTCGTCGCTGAGGTGGGTCAGCGAATCGAAGAAGAAGTCGCGAGCTCCTCGGAAGCTCGAGGCGGTGTCGGTGCGGCGCGAGTGGCGGTTGATCCAGCGGCGCTTCCATGGCATTGACCACCAGTGCGAGTCGCCGCGTCGGGTATCGCCGGAGCGGCTGAGGCGATCCGAGTTGCGGACGTTGTCGAGGATCTCGGCGTGTCGCTCGCGGTCGGCCAACATCTTGATTTGATTACGCACCCTAAAACGTTCCCCGGCGCCGGGCCAAGTCCTGCAAGCGGGTGATAATCTGAGCGCTCGGAAGGAGAACGACTCGGCTCGCCGAAAAGTAAGCCGCGATGCAGAAACCGTTGCAGAAACTGGCGCCCATAGCGCTCGGCTACATGCTGCTGGGGTCGTTACTCGGGGTCAACTCGCAGTACTTCACCGACCCGCCCGGGGAGTTCGTCGACCTGGTCACGATGGGCTTGGCGCTGGCGCTTTGGCCGCTGATCTGGCTCGGGATCGACCTCCACGTCACCGGCCTTTAGCCGGTCGGTGCGGGCGCTGGTCCAGCGAGTCCGCCGCGCCTCGGTCGAGGTGGGGGGCGCTCGCGTCGGCGCGATCGGACCGGGGCTGTTGATCTGGCTCGGGGTGCGCCGCGGCGACACCGCGGTCGAGGCGGATCGGCTCGCCGACAAGGTGCGGGCGTTGCGAATCTTCGCCGACTCCGAGGGGCGCCTCGCCGAGCCGCTCGGCGATCGCGAGGTCCTCTGCATCAGCCAGTTCACCCTTTATGGGGACACCCGGCGGGGCAATCGGCCGAGCTTTGGCGAGGCCGCCCCGGCGGCCGAGGCGGAGCCGCTTTATGAACGATTCTGCCTGCGCCTGGGGGCGCAGCGGGGCCGTTTTGGGGCCGAGATGGAGGTTGAATCGGTCAATCACGGCCCGGTTAGCTTGTTGGTCGAGGTCGATCGCGCAAAGCCGCCGTCGGCGCCGCTGCGCTAAGGTCGCAGCACCTGCAGGGATCGTGGCTGGG
>JAHEXU010000170.1:0-3870 GCA_023251975.1 bacterium
CGGCGGCGGCGCAGGCGGCGGTGGCGGAGGTGCTTGGGGAGTAGTTGTTGCGGATGTCGCGGATTGGCGCGATTGGCGTTTGAAAAGCCCGGCCATTGGCCGGGCTTTTTGTTGGCCGCTACGTCGTCACGATAGGTGGCGCGGCGGTGGTCAAGTTGGCTGGCGCCCTACAGCAGGATCTGACCGCGGAGACGTTTTTGGTTGCGTGGCGTCGGCTCGATCAGGCGCCGCTGGATCCGCGGTCTTGGTTGTTTGGGATTGCCTCCGGACTGCTTTCGAATCAGCGCCGTGGCTGGCGTCGACGGGCTGCCCTGGAGATCAAGCTCCGCGACGAGTGTCGCCCCGCGGCGTCGGGTGAGAACTCCGAGGCCTCGGATCTAATCGCCGCTTTCAACCGACTCTCCGCGCGTGATCGTGAGACGCTCGCGCTGAGCGTTTGGGATGAGCTGCAACCCCGCGAGGCTGCGAGGCTTCTCGGAATCAGCCCGCCGACGTTTAGAGTCCGGCTCCATCGGGCGAAGGATCGACTTCGCCGCGAAATCCAAGCCGTCGGTAACGAAACCGAGGTTGGCGGACCTATTAAGGGCAGCGACCAACCGGCGCCGACCAGCCAATCGCCCCGAAATCACCGCTTCGGGGCCGCACGATTGAGAATTGAGAGCATGAGCCCTGACCCCGACCTGAAGTTGTTGAAGGACCTCGATCCGGCGGCGGCGATCCTCGCCGCCAACTCCGAGCCGCCCCTCGAGACCTTCGATCTGATTCGGGCTGACCTCCAACGCCAAGCAGAGCCCGTTCCCGCCCGACGCCGGGCGCCACGATTGGCGCTTGGGGTCGCCGGGTCCGCGGCTATCGCGCTCGCCCTGGCGGCGCTACCGATCGGCTCGGATCGGCCCATCGCGTCGACAGGCGCCATCCGGGTGCTCGAGAATGCAGCCAGAATCTCTGCGGCCGGCGCTTCCGAGAGCCCCCAACCCTCGATTTATTACTCGCGCGTGCGAGGAGTCGGGATGGTTACCACCGCAGATGACCGGCCGTACTCGTACCTGACTCCCGCAGTGAGCGAGATCTGGGTTCGTCCCGACGGCTCGGGGCGCCGACGCGTGACCGAACTTCCCTTCGAATGGCCCGGCCCCCAGGATGAACAACGTTGGCGCGAGCAAGAAGGCGAGCTGTTCCCCGGTATGTACGAGCAGCGGACGGTGGGCTCAGATGAGTTCTTCGGGCCGGGATCGCTCGACGGATCCACCGACGGGCATTTGCCCCCAATTCGGGACCTGCCCACCGATCCGGACGAACTCGGCGCAGAGATCCACGAAGCAGCCGAGGTCGGTGGCGCGCCGATCGCTGCTCAAAGTTTTGAGATCGGTACCGACCTCATCATTCAGACCGCCACTTCGCCCGAACTACGCTCGGCGTGCTACGCCGTGCTGGCCGACCTCGAGGGCGTCGAGCTGCTTGGCGCCGTCACCGATTCGCTGGGACGGACGGGCACCGGGGTCGCGATGCGCTCCACATACATTGGTGGACCCCAGACGATCACCCTGATATTTGACGAATCGACCGCAACTCCGCTCGAGACCACAACCGAGTTGCCGATGTCCGATGGCTGGGACGGACGGGTGATTCTGGCGGCGGTGCTGGAGGATTCGGGGCCTGCCGAGACGCTTCGCAGCCGTCCGTAAGCAGGAGCAGCCGCCGCCCCTTCAGCCGGCGCACGTCCCGCACGTCCGGCGGCGCTCGTGCCGTTGCGTCGGTGCGCGCGGTACCGTCGCCGTGCCGAGGGCGGGCCAGATGAGCCGCTCTGAACGGCGCCGACCCGCGTCGGCTCGGTCATTTGTCCAGATCTGGCCGTTGGACGGAAGTTAGGCGGCCAAACTTCAAGTTCCCGTTACGGCCAGTCGATGCCTGGTCGTATGAGTCACTCGACAGTGCAACGGGCAGGTATTCAGATTCGTGGCGCGGCAGCGCGTAATGCAGCCGCCCTTGAAGCGGCGCGACCCGACCGGGCGCGTCAAGGGGCGCCGCGCGTGCCCTCGCTCGGGGGCACTCTCGCCGCCGCAGTGCTCCTGCTGGTGATCCTGTCCGGCCTGTTTGCCGGCTCTGCGATGGCCGACCGCGAGTTCGCGATCCGCTACCAGGCCAACGAGAAGGGCGACATCGTCCACATCGCCAACACCCTGATGACCTGCCCAAACAGTGATTCCGACTGCGCGGCGGCGCGGAGCGGAACTGCCGTCGGCAACCAGAACAACAACAACAACCACAACCAGGTCTACGTCGATATCGATTCCGATCCGTCGACCTTCAACTCCTCCAGCGCCAACCTGACCATTCCCGCCGGCGCCGTGGTTACTTTTGCGGGTCTCTATTACAGCGGCAACACCACCAACGGTGGCGAGGCGGCGCGGTCAACCGTGCTGCTCGACACCCCCGCCACCGCCTCCTACACCACCCTGACCGCCGACGTGATCGATGATTTCGTCTCCACCACCTTGTCCCAGCACATCTACGGCGGCTTCGTCGACGTTACCTCGCTGGTCAACGCCGCCGGATCAGGCACCTACACGGCTGCCAACGTCCAAGCCGCGACCGGCCCCGACCATCACGCTGGCTGGTCACTGGTCGTCGCCTACCGCCACGATTCGCAGCCGCCCCGCAACCTGACCGTGTTCGACGGCCTGAAGGGGATCAACCCCGACGAGACCGGTACGGTCGCGATTCAGCTGGACGGGTTTCTGACCAAGCCGACCGGCCCGGTTAACGCCGACCTCGGGATCGTCGTTTGGGAGGGCGATCGAAACCTGGTCGGAGATTCGCTCAGCCTCGACGGAGTTCCGCTTGGCGATGTCAATAACCCGGTCGACAACTACAACAACTCGACGATCAGCTACAGCGGCAGCCATTTCAGCGCCAAGTTCCCCAACTACATCAATCAAATGGGGATGGACGACGACATCCTCAACGCGGATGGCCTGCTCACCCCCGGGCAGACCAGCGCCACCCTGACCCTGCAAACCAGCGGTGACCGCTGGATTCCCCAGGTCGTGACCTTCGCGCCGGAGATCATCCAGCCGAATATTCCTCTGGTCAAGCAGGCGATCGACCTGAACGGCGGCAACGTCAACGCCGGCGACACCATCGAGTACCTCATTTCTGGCTCAAACATCGGCCAGGAGACGGCGCGGGATCTGATCGTGACCGATCCAATCCCGCCGAACACGACCTATGTCCCGGGCTCACTGCGCGAGGTTGTCGGGGTCAACGCCGGCAATAAGACCGATCCCGCTGGCGACGATCAGGCCGAGGGCGGCGCCTCCGGGGTCACCTTCCGCCTCGGCAGCACCGCCGATGCGACCACTGGCGGCCAGCTTGCCGTCGGCGAGAACTTCGAGGTTCGATTCCGCGCCCAAATCAATCCCGGGACCAACCCCGGAACAACCATCACCAACGTCGCGACCGCCAACTACTCCGGTCTGCAGACCGGGATCGACTACACGATCCAGTCGGCTGCGACTGACGTGATCACCGACCCGATCCCGGTGATCAACGTCGTCAAGACCGGTCCGTCCGCGGCCGCCCACGGCCAGACGATGACCTTCAGCTACGCCCTCACCAACGGGGCGCAAGCGCCGCTGTCGGGGGTCACTCTGAGCGACGACAAGTGCTCGCCGGTCTCGGCCCCGGTCAAATCCGGCGGCGACACCGACAGCCTGCTCGAGGTCGGCGAGACCTGGACCTACACCTGCTCGCGCACCCTGCCGGCCCACTCCGTCGGCGAGGTCGATCCGTATGTCAACACGGCCACCGCGACCGGTACCTACAACGCCCAGACCGTCTCCGACACCGACACCCATTCGACCGACATCG
>JAHEXU010000170.1:3880-7016 GCA_023251975.1 bacterium
GACATCGTCCATCCGGCGCTGCAGTTGACCAAGAGCGGTCCCGCCACCGCCCGCCATGGCGACAGTGTCACATACAGCTTCGTCGCGACCAACCCCGGCGACTCGCCAGCCTCAGGCGTCAGCCTGAGCGACGACAAGTGCTCGCCGATCTCCGCCCCGGTCAAGAGCGGCGGCAACGCCGACAGCCTGCTTGATCCCGGTGAGACCTGGACCTACAGCTGCACCACGACAATCGCCAGCCACACCGCCGTTGAGACCGACCCGATCATCAACACCGCGACCCTGAGCGCAACCGTCGCCGGCCAGCCGATCTCGACTACCGCCACCCACTCGACCGACCTGATCCATCCGGCGATCCAGGTCGTCAAGAGCGGCCCTCCGACGGCTTACCACGGCGACACGATGAACTTCAGCTACGCGGTCACGGTGACCGAGGCGAACTTCAGCTCGGTTAGCTTGAGCGACGACAAGTGCTCGCCGGTCAGCGCCCCGGTCAAGAGCGGCGGCAACACCGACAACATCCTCGAGCCGGGTGAGACCTGGACCTACACCTGCGCAACCGCGGTCCCCGCGCACACCGCTGGTGAGGCCGACCCGATCGTCAACACCGCGACCGCCACCGGGATCTCCGGCGGCCAGACCCTGACCGATACCGATACCCATTCGACCGACATCCTCCACACCGGGGTGCGGATCGACAAGACCGGCCCGGCGACCGCGCAGCATGGCGACAGCGTCACCTACAGCTTCGTCGCTTCGGTGACCGGCGGCTCCCCGGCCAGTGCGGTCAGCGTCAGCGATGACCGCTGTTCGCCGCTCAGCGCCCCGGTCAAGAGCGGCGGCAACACCGACAACATCCTCGAGGCGGGTGAGAGCTGGACCTATACCTGCACCAAGGCGATCGCCGCCCACAGCGCCGGCGAGGCCGATCCGCTGGTCAACACGGCAACCATCAACGCAACCCAAAATGGCAGCCCGGTAAGCGCCACCGACACCCACTCGCTCGACATCCTGCACCCGGCGATCCAGGTGGTCAAGGCGGGACCGGCAACGGCGGTCCACGGCGCCACGATGACCTTCACCTATGCCGTCACCGGCAGCGAGGCCCCGATCGACAACGTCAGCCTCAGCGACAATCGCTGCTCGCCGATCTCGGCGCCGACCAAGTCGGGCGGCAACCAGGACGCGATCCTCGATGTCGGAGAGGTCTGGAACTACACCTGCTCGACCCCGGTCCCGGCACACTCGGCGGGCGAGGCCGACCCTTACGTCAACACCGCAACGGTGACCGGAACCTCGGGCGGCCAAACCCTGACCGACACCGACACTCACTCGACCGACATCCGCCATCCCCAGATCCAGATCGTCAAGAGCGGCCCAGCGACCGCCCAACACGGCGACACGATGATCTTTGACTTCGCGGTCACGATGACCGACGCCGACGCGACCGCGGTCACCGTCAGCGACGACCACTGCTCACCGATTAGCGGCCCGGTCAAGACCGGTGGCAACGCCGACACAACCCTGCAGCCCGGCGAGACCTGGACCTACCAGTGCTCGATGGCCGTCCCCGCCCACAGCGCTGGCGAGGCCGATCCGATCGTCAACATCGCGACCGTCACGGCGACCTCCAACGGCGCGACCGTGACCGACACCGATACCCACTCGACCGACATCGTCCACAACGGCGTCCAGGTTGTGAAGAGCGGCCCAGCTTCGGCACAACACGGCGACAGCGTCACCTACAACTTCGCCGCATCGGTCACCGGCTCGGCCAGCGCAACCACCGTCACGATCTCCGATGATCGCTGCTCACCGATCTCGGGACCCGTCCAGAGCGGCGGCAACCAGGATGGGATCCTCGATCCCGGCGAGACCTGGACCTACAGCTGCACGATGACGGTGCCGCCCCATTCGGCCAGCGAGCCCGACCCGCTCGTCAACACGGCAACTATCACCGCAACCCAAAGCGGCAACACCGTCACCAACACCGCGACCCACTCGCTCGACATCCAGCACCCGGCGATCGAGGTCCAAAAGAGCGGCCCGGCGGGCGCCCAGCACGGCGCGACGATGAACTTCAGCTACGCGGCGCGGGCGATCGGCGATGTCGCGATGAGCAACGTCAGCGTCAGCGACGATCGCTGCGCCCCGGTCTCCGGTCCGATCAAGTCCGGCGGTGACGCCGACGCCCTGCTCGAGCCCGGTGAGCTTTGGACCTACACCTGCTCGGCCGCGGTCCCGGCCCACAGCGCCGGCGAGGCGGATCCGCACGTCAACACCGCAACCATCAGCGGCGACTTTGGCGGCCAGACCTACACCGACACCGATACCCACTCGACCGACATCCAGCACCCCTCGATTGATGTCGTCCTTGACGGCCCGGCAACCGTGCTGCACGGCGACACAATCGCCTACAGCTTCCTCGTCACCACCCCCGGTGATGTCGCGATCTCGAACGTCAACCTGACCGACCTGCGCTGCAGCTCGATCTCCGCCCCGGTGAAGAGCGGCGGCGACGCCGACAACCTGCTCGAGCCGGGCGAGAGCTGGAGCTACACCTGCAACTACCCGGTCCCGGCACACGGCGCCGGCGAGGCCGACCCGGTCCTCAACACCGCGACGGTCAGCGGCAGCTTTGGCTCGACCAACGTGACCGACAACGATCCGCACTCGACCGACATCCTTCACCCCGGGATCCAGATCGACAAGACGGGTCCGCCCAGCGCCCTCCACGGAGATTCGATCACCTACACCTACGCGGTGACGACGAACGGCGGATCGAGCGCGACCGGGGTCGCCGTGACCGATCCAGGCTGCTCACCGCTCAGCGCCCCGGTCAAGAGCGGCGGCAACGGCGACGCCACGCTTGAGCCCGGCGAGACCTGGACCTACACCTGCACGACCCCGGTTCCGCCGCACGCCGCCGGTGAGAGCGACCCGATCAACACGACCGCAACCGTCAACGCGACCAGCGCCGGTGTCGCAGTCAGCGCGACTGACGCGCACCCGGTTGACATCCAGCACCCGGCGATCGAGGTCCAAAAGAGCGGCCCGGCGGGCGCCCAGCACGGCGCGACGATGAACTTCAGCTACGCGGCGCGGGCGATCGGCGATGTCGCGATGAGCAACGTCA
>JAHEXU010000171.1 GCA_023251975.1 bacterium
GTGGTCGACTCGGCCGCCTACGACGAGTCGATTCGGCGCCAGTTCGGCACCCTGGTCGCGATCGTAATCTCGCAGCTGACCGGTCACATCGAACGAGGTCAGGTCGAGGGCTTCGTCCGCCCCGAACTCGATCCACGCCCAACCGCCGCCTGGCTCACCTGGATGGCCGAGCGCGGCCTCCACCTGTTCGTCGCCGGGGCCGACCGCGAGCAGGCCGAGCGACTCTTGACCGCGCTGACCGACGTTACCTGGAACACGCTCTACGCCGGGGTGCGCTGATGACGCCGCGGGCTCCGCGCAAGGCTGCCGAACGGCCCGAGCGTCGCGACGAGATTCGCGGCCTGCTCCTGAATGCGATCGAGGAGGTCGTCGCTGAGGGTTCGAGCTTTACCGAGGTCAGCGTCGCCAACCTGGTCGACCGAGCCGGAATCTCGCGCTCAACCTTCTACGTCTACTTCAAGGACAAGGGCGAGCTCTTGCGCTCCGGGTTCGAGGTGGTGATCGAGGAGATGCACGGCTCCGCCGAGCAGTGGTTTGCGATCGGCGCCGACTCGACCCGCCAAGACCTACGAGATGCGATCAATCGAATCGTTAGCGTCTACCGCCCCCATACCGCGTTGATCTCGGCCGCCGACGATTCCTCTTCCTATGACTCGGAAATTCGCGAGCGGATCAACGGAGTCATAGAGCACAATCTGGGGCGGCTCGCCAGCCACATCGAGCGTGGCCAGGCGGGCGGCTGGATCGACCCCACCCTGCTACCGCGAGAGACCGCGAGCTGGATGATCGCCGCCGCCGAACGCGGCCAACAGCAGCTGACCGGCCCGGCCCTGGAGTCCGAGGTCCCGGCCCTCGTCGATGCCCTCGCCGACCTGCTTTGGAGCGCGCTCTACGAGACCGCCCGCCGCCAACCTTGAGCCTCTAGGCCGCGGGTCGAAAAAGCGATAGGATCGCTGCGACCGGGCGCCAGCCCGGCGACATCGACGGCAACAGAGTAGGAAGCAATGTCACTGAAGAAAGCCCATGTCTGGGCGGGCTGGACCGGGGCGATATTCACCGCCGGATTCCTGATCGCCTGCATCCCTCCGCTTGCTTGGACGATCCCGCCAAAGCTGAGCCCGACCAGTTCACCGGCCGAGGTCCACCGCTTCTACGTCGACCACCTGACCCAGATCCGGGCCGGGGCCTGGCTCGGAATGGTCGCCAGCGCCTTCTATTACCCGTGGGGGGCGGCAATCGCGGCGATGACGCGGCGGATCGAGAACGGTCGGCCGCCGATCCTCACCTACACCCAGCTTGGCGCCGTCGGGGTCGCCGTGTTCAACTCGGTCCTCTACTTCTTTTGGATGGCCTACTGCGCCTTCCGGGCCGAGACGATGGACCCCGAGATGCTGCGGTCGCTAAACGACTTCCAATACATCCTGCTCGAGTTCGAGGTCTTCCCGCTCAGCCTCTGGGCGATCGCGATCGGACTCTTGATCCTGCTCGACAAGAGCCCGAAGCCGGTCTTCCCGCGCTGGACTGCCTGGGTTAACTTCTGGTTCGCGGGGTTGGTGATGACGGGTCAGTTCATGATCTTCTTCAAGACCGGACCGGTTGCCTGGAACGGGGTGCTGGCGCTCTATTGGCCAGCCTCGGTCTTCTTCACCTGGATCTGCATCATGAGCTACATGGTGATCAAGGGCGTCAACTCCGAGGACGGGGTCACCCAAGACGCCGATCAACAGAACTACTCGATCGGCCCGGCCGATCCCGCCTAGAGATCGCCTAGACGGGATCGACCGACGCCGAGCTCCGGGCCGGTGAGCCAAACAACCGAAACCAGCGCGAGCGACGGGCCCGAAGTGAGCGGGTCCGTCGCCGCGGCCGCGAGGGGTCCGATCGCGGCCGAGCCGACTGACGGCGAGGGAAGCGGGCGCTGGAGCGTTGGGCACATCCCCGGCGAGGCCGGAATCTGGATCTTCATCCTCGGCGACATGACCCTCTATGCAGCGCTTTTTGGAAGCTTTATCTACGACCGCTCAGCCCACGTCGAGCAGTTCAACACCTCGTCGGCGACGCTCCACACCGCATTTGGGATGGTCAACACGCTGCTCTTGCTGGTCAGCTCGATTTCGGTCGTCTACGGGATCCGGTCGGTCCGCGAGGGGCTGAACCCGAAACGAGCGCCGCTCTTTTTCAAGCTCGCCTTCCTCTGCGCGCTCGGCTTCGTGGTCAACAAATTCTTCGAATACAGCGATCTGCTGCACAACCAGCTCGATCCGACCGAGAACACCTTCTACACCTACTACTACATCCTGACCGGGATCCACCTGACCCACCTGCTGGCCGGGATGGCGGTCTTGGTCTTCCTCTGGAAGGTTGCCGCGAAGCCCAAGATCGCCGCGCCTGACATCCGGGCAATGGAAAGCGGTGCCAGCTTCTGGCACGTCGTCGACCTCCTCTGGATCGTTCTTTTCCCGCTGCTTTACCTGGTCTCGTAAGCGATGTTTGCGACCGCAAAAACCGCTGCCACCCCGGTCTTTGCGATCCTCGTGATCGCAACCCTGATCTCGTACTCCGTTGGAGCCGAACACGGCGTCGACAACAATCGGGTCGCGACAGTCCTGGTCCTGACGATCGCCTTCGCCAAGGCATACATGGTCGGGCTCTATTTCCAAGAGCTGCGCCACGCGCCGCTTTGGCTGCGGACGCTGTTTCGCGGCTGGTGTTTGGTCGGCTGGACCGCCGTCGTCGGCATCTACCTGCTCGGTTAGCGACCGCGACTCAGCCTGGATCCACCCGAGCCGGGCGGGTGAATCCGCCTTCCCGGCGCCACAGTGGGGGCGGATTGGCCGTCGGTTCTGTGTATCCGGGCTCAGCTAAGCGCCTGGTCAAGCGCCAAAAGCGCCTCGTCGCAGGCCGGTCCGAGCGAGCTGGCCGCGGCGACAACCTCGTCGCAGACCGTGAATGCGAACTCGATCTTGTCGCAGTAGGAGAGGGTGACCAGGTTGGCCGCGTAGCCGTCGTAGATCACCGTCAACGCCTGGATCTCTTCGAGCTCGGCCCCATCCAGGTAGAGGGTTCTGCGAGGGCCGGGAACGTTGGAGATCGGGACGTTGAAAATCGGTCGCACCCGGCCACCGACCCGGCTCAACTGCTCGGCCAAGATCGGGGTGACCGCGAGCAGCGTGTAGGCGTCGATCGAGCGGCCGGGCATCTCGCCAAGGCGCTGTTTTGCCTCGGCGGTTGCGTCGCGGATCGAGACCAGGCGCTCCGCCGGAGCGGCGATCTCGGTTCCGAGGCCAACCATCGCCCAACTGATCCGATTGCCAGCGCCGTTTCCAGCGCCGTTACGAGTTCGGATCGAGACCGGGATGTTCGCGGTCAGCGAGCGCTGTGGCAACCGATCGGCGGCGAGAAGGTAGCTCCGAAGCGCTCCGGCGCAAACGCACAGGACGACATCGTTGATCGTCGCATCGGCGCGGGCGCCGAGCTCGCGGAGATGGGCGAGCTTGTAGGTGCGGCGGATCAGAAGGCGTCGCGCCGTAATCCGGGTGTTGAGCGGAGTCGGCGGCGCCGACCATCCCCGGCTCGAAACGCCGCCGATCGCATTGCGCGCCACCCGCGCACTGAGTGGTGCCAGAGCGCCCAGGCTCCGCGCCCTCGCCTCGATCCGCTGCGGCAACGATGTAAACGAGGGGTGGCGGTTGGCGCTCGGGCGAACCCGTCGCGGGGCCGCCCAAATCGGCGGTTGGTCGCGACGGTCGCTTTGCTCGCTGAGCCAGCGCGCGACGATTTGAAGCGCCCCGATCCCGTCCACCAAAGCATGGTGCATCCGACCGACCAAGGCGAACCGGCCGCCCTCGAGTCCGTCGATCAAATCGATCTGCCACAGCGGCTGCGCGGGATCGAGCGCCTCGCCGTGAAGCGCGGAGACAAGCCGGGTCAGTTGCGCCTCGCCGCCGGGGGATTTCAGGGTGGTGGATCGCAGATGCAAGATCGGATCAATCCGGTCAACCTTCTCCCAGCGCGGTATCGGGTTGATCGCGCTCGGGCGGTGCAGCTTGCGGTCGAACGGATGCAGCGCCTCGGGGTAGGTGCGCCAGCGCGCTGCCAGCTCCTCGATGTAATCGTTCTTCGCGTCGGGCGGGCGCTTGAACACGGTCAGAAAGGTCCCGTGCATCGGCGCGACCTCCGATTGCAGCCAAAGCCAACCCGCATCGAGCGGCGCAATCATCTCGGTGGCAGCCGCCATTGCTCAGTCGACGGCGGGCTCAGGCGCAGCCTGATCGGGTCGGTGGCCAGCGTCGGACAAGATCAGCCGATCCTACAACCGTCGGCGGCAGCGAATCCGCCTCCCGCCGCCACGGGCGAAAGTCATCAACGACCTACGGGTGCTTCCCGTCGGTATCCCCGCCCGGCGTCGGACTCGGGGCCGTCGGGACGCCAGGCCCGCACAGCGCCTACGGCGTCGACCAGGTCGCGGCGGGGCTCGAGTTCCTGGCCCGCTGGCACGCCACCAGCTGGAATCGGGCCGGGGTCGCCGGGCTCGACTGGTTGACGGTCGGTTCGCAGCTTTTTCGCCCAGTTGTCGGGTCATTCCTTGCTCATGATCACTGGGCGCGTTTTATCGAGCTCCCCCAGACCAAGGGGTTCGACGACTCACTCCGCGACCGCGACCGGGTCGAACGCGCGATCAGACGGCTGTGGCAACTCGATGACGCCTCGACGCTGTCGATCTCCCACGGCGACCCTCATCCCGCCAACACCTACACACTCGGCGGCGGACCCTTGCAGTTCCTCGACTGGCAAACGATCTGCCTCGCCCCGTGGGCCGACGACATCACCTACTTTCTGGTCGGGATCCTCGATATCGAGTCCCGCCGCGCCCACGAGCGCGACCACCCACTACCTCGACGCTCTAGCGGCAACCGGCGCCCCGGCGCCAAGCTTCGACGAGGCCTGGCTTGCCTACCGGCGCCACCATCTGCACGGCGTGATGTTCGCACTCTGCCCGCCCGAGATGCAGCCGCCCGACGTTTGCGAGCTGATGGGCGACCGCTACTCCGCGGCCGCGATCGACCACGACTCGCTCGACGCGATCGGGCCGAGCGGGCCGAGCGGGGCGTAGAGATCGCGGCGGGTACGACGATCAGATCGCGAACCCTTCGGCGTCGCGACAGCCGGCGGAACCGCTCATCTCGGCCCAAATCCCGTCGAGGAAGGTCTCGCAGATGCTTGTGAACAGGGCTTCGGGATCGTCGCGGTTGGCCGCCAGGCCGGCTCGCATTGAGGGGCTATCGGAGCCTTCGGGGAATCCAGAGAAGAGGGTCTGGGAGGCCGAGCCCTCCGACGCCTCAACCGCCGACCAATAAAGTGCCGAGCCGAGTGCCAACTTCTCGAGGCCCTCGTAGATCCTCAGGTGCAGGCGGGCCGGGACTCCCTGCGCCTGCAGGACCGACGCGACCCACTCGTAGTCCGACAACAACTGATCGCGGGGGAAGTACTGCAAGACCAGCGGCGCCGCTTTCGGATGACCCATAATCGTGCGGCGAAGATTCAAGGTGGTCCGTATCACCAGTTGATCCCATCGCTCGACGCCCGTCGCATCGGCCCCACGCTCGCGAGGGTCGGGCATCTCCAAAAGGATCAGTCGCGCCACCGCACGCAGAAGCTCGGCACGGTCGCGGAAGTGGTGGTAAAGCGACGGGCCGCGAACCCCGAGGCGCTCGCCGAGCCGCTCGACGCTGAACGAACCGAGCCCGTCGCGATCGATCATTTCAAGCGCGACCTCGATCACCTGCTTGCGATCTATCCGTGGACTCTTCGGCCGCGCCATCAGTCGCGATCGTAGTTAAATGTGGGGTCGAATGAGCGACGAACCGATTCTGATCGACCAGCGCGGCGCGATCCGCGCCATCACCCTGAACCGTCCCGAAGCGCTCAACGCCTGGACCGGTGAACTCGGAGCCGACCTTTTGGCGGCGATTCGAGATGCCTCGGCAGACCCTGAAGTACGGGTGATCTTGATCGCCGGTGCGGGCCGATCGTTCTCATCGGGTGCAGACCTGAAGGCTAAGCGGGCCGTGTCCGCTGACGGCTACCCCGACCTCGGGGCTCGCTTGCGCACCTCCTACAACGACATCATCCTCGAAACCTGCGCCGCCCCAAAGCCGGTGGTCGCCGCAGTCCAAGGCGCCGCCGCCGGGATCGGCTGCTCGCTTGCATTAGCGGCCGACTTCATCGTTGCCTCGCGCTCCGCCTACTTCCTGCTCGCCTTCACTCGTGTCGGCCTGGTCGCCGACGGCGGCGCCAGCTACCTGTTGCCGCAGCGAATCGGGCTCTCGCGCGCCACCCGCCTGTTGATGCTGGCCGAAAAACTTCCCGCCGAGCAGGCGCACGACTGGGGCCTGGTCCACGAGCTGTGCGAGGACGCCGCCCTCGATCAGACCGCCGCCGCCCTGGCCCGACGGCTCGCCAATGCAGCGACGATCGCGCTCGCCAACACCAAGCGGGCGCTCGCCGCCTCGATGCTCCCCGGTCTGGCCGAGCACCTCGCCCTCGAGGCCGACCTCCAAACCGCCCAGGGCCGCACCGATGACTTCAACGAAGGGGTGACCGCCTTCCGCGAACGCCGCAGCACGAACTTCCAAGGCCGCTGACGGTCGGCGCCGAGGGCGACGCCGAAATCTGCCAGGGCAACGCCGGAGCGGTACCGGAAGCGGCGCCGAGGCGGCCGGGCCTTCCAGCCGGGCGGCTCGCTACTCGCCGAGATGCGCGTTGCTGGAGCGCTCGGAGCCCTGCTTGGCGGCGCCCCTGGCTCCGTCCTTGGCGCCCTTACCGGCTGGCAGCGAGAACTCCGACGGCCCGGTCGGGACGTTCGGTTGGTCGATCTCGGCGATCCGCTCGACCAGGCGCTGCCACTGCTCGGGCTTCAA
>JAHEXU010000287.1 GCA_023251975.1 bacterium
ATCGGCCACCCACAGCTGGTTGGGCCGGTCGGCCTCAAAGCGCCCGATCGCCGCCCCGGGCCCGAGTTCAAAGCGGCGAAGACCGCGGGCGGCGAGGTGGCGTTGGACGGTCCGCTCCGAAGGCGCGGCCTCGCCGTGAAGCGCCGCCAAGATCGCGGCGATCTGGGCACCGGTGCGCTCGGGCTGTTCGCGGCGAAGATCGCAGGCGGCGCTCAGGATCTCCGGGTCGGTCAGGGGGCCGCGCTTTCGCTGCGCCGGCTTCAGGGCCTCGAAACCGCCCTGGTGCCAGGCTCGGATCCAGCGGTCGATGCTGGAGCGGCTGTGGCTTCGCAGTCCGCCGGTCGGATCTGGGTGAAGGTGATCTACGGCGGCACGGACCAGCGCGCCGCGCTGGCGCGGCGTCAAATTCTCGTCCGCCAGCTCGCGGATTACCGCGTAGCGGTGAAGCGCCTCTCGTTCACGGTGATCGGGGGCGGTCTGTGATTGGTGGTTGGCCGGCATTTCGGCTCCTTTCGCCCCCGAATTTCGATTTCGGGGGCTTTGGTTGTCCGCCGGAGCCTTCACCAGCCCGCTCTGCCTGCCAAGGGCGGGCTCGTGTTGGTGAGTAGCTAACCGCTGCAACTTGCGGAAGAAAATGCCCCGATTGAGCCGACCGCGGCGTCCCCAAAGCGAGTTTTGGCGGCCTGATGGGCGACCTCCACCACCTCGACGAGCGACGCCAACCCTCCGCCCGGAGGTCCCCGCGGCACGGCGGCGCCGAGCTGTGGGCAAAGCGCGGCAAAATAGCGTCGGCGCGGCTCACGCTCGCGGCGGATCCGTCGCAACCAATCGCGGACGGTGGTAGCGGGGACGCCCGAGCCTGCCGCGATCGGCCGGTAGCCGCGGCCGCCGGCCGCGGCCTCGATTGCGCCCCAGATCACCCCGGAGCAGTCGAAGCGGTTGGCGTAGGCAAAGGACGGCAGCACCGCGTGGGTGCGGCCGCAGCCCTTGCAGTGCACTCGGCGTATTCGGATGCGCCGCCAACTCTGACCGGGAAGGCGGATCCGGCGGGGGTAAGAGCTCCAGCGCTCAAACAGAGCGCCGCAGTCGGGGCAGATCGCGCTGGATTCGAGCGACGGGCCGAAGCCGGTCGCGAACATCGGACCGAGTCTTGCTGGCGGAACCTCTACGATGGCGACCACAGCGTGTCTTCCTTTCATGGTGGACGGCGTTTTGCGAGGGGCCTTTTGAAGGCCAAAATTCGTTGGGGCACCTCGTGTCTTTTCAGTCGGCGTAGTTTTGTCGATCGGGCCGGGTTGGGGGGTCGCCGAGGGCGGCGCCCCTCCCGCCGCTCCGCTTTGTCCTACGGACTGCAGCTACGCGGCGGGAGGGGCGGCTACCCGGGCGGGGGCGGGGTGCGACGAACGAACGACGGACGACGAACGACGAACGAACGACGGACGACGAACGACGAACGAACGACGGACGACGAACGACCAACGAACGAACGACGAACCAACGAACGACCAACGAACGACCAACGAACGACGAACGAACGAACGACCAACAACGACGAACAACAACAACGGCGAGTCGTGCCGTCGTCACGGTTCGTGGCGCTAGGACCCGCGAATAAATTAGTGGGCCGAGGTAGGATTTTGGCCCGCGGCGGCGTATCGCGAACGCATGATCAATGAATCCAAAATTGCAGAGCGATATCGGGGCCTGGGGCCGGAGCTGAATGAGCGCCAGCGCAGGTTGTGGGCGGCGACGGAGGCCCGATCCTGCGGACCCGGCGGGACCGCGGCGGTTGTGCGTGCGACCGGGATCAGCAAAAGCACGGTGACGCGAGGGGTCGCAGAGTTGCGGAAGGGGACGAGGCTGGAGCAGGGCCGCGTCCGTCGTCCGGGCGCGGGCCGCCCGCGATTGACCGAGTCCAACCCGAAGTTGCTGGAGAGCTTGGAGGCGCTGGTCGATCCCGATACGCGCGGGGATCCGACCTCGCCGTTGCGATGGTCCTCGAAGAGTTTGCAAAAGCTCGCGAGCGCGCTTGTGGCGAGCGGTCATCAGATCTCTGACCGATCGGTCGGAAAGCTCTTGCGGGGACTGGGGTTCAGGTTGCACGCAAACCAAAAGACGCGGGAGGGCAAGGAACATCCCGATCGCGACGCACAGTT
>JAHEXU010000172.1 GCA_023251975.1 bacterium
CCGCTCGGTCCTCGACCGCCTAAATCGAGCACTTATTCTTCCGCGGGCACTTAGCCCGTGACAACCCGCCAGCGGGTAAAGAGCTCGGCGCCGATCCGCTCGATCCAAATCGGATCGAGCGCTTTGGTCTCTGACATGCCCTCGACGATTCGCGGTGCCTGCTCCCCCCCCAGCTTCGCCGCGACGGTCAAAAAAACCTCATCGACCGCGCCGAGCGAAAGCAGCTCGCCGTGCAGGTGCGGTCCGCCCTCGCAGAGGACAAGGCGAACCCCGCGTTCGGCCCGCAGCCACGCCAGCGCCGCAGCCAGGTCGACCCGCTCCGGGAAGCGAAGCGCCGATGTTGGGGTCGCGAGCTCGGGCAGCGACCGCCGCGAGGTGGTCACAATCACGACCTCCCCGGCGCCGCAGCTAAAGAGCCCGGCATCCCATGGAAGCTCGAGTCGACTGCTTACGATCACCGCCAAAGGGTCGGCCGCTAGTCCTCGTTTGACCCGCAGCGCGCGACGCCGCGCGCTCGGCACCACCCGGCCGTAGCGCTCGGTCCGCATCGTCCCGGCGCCGATCATCACCGCGTCGGGAACGCAGCGAAGCGCCAGCAGCATCTCGGTATCGACGCTCGACCCGATCGGCCCCGACACTCCCCCGAGCGTAGCCCGCCCGTCGAGGGTTGAAACAAAGTTCGTCACCAGGTAGGGACGATCGGCCACCGTCTCGCTGAGGATCGCAGGATCGATTGAAGCGAGCAGGTCGTCGGGGGAGGGTCGGTCGGCCATTGCAAGAAGTATCACGTCCGGGAATACCGCTGGCGTCCCCAGGCGGTATAAGTGAGCAATGTTCAAGAACGGCCCGATCCCGGTCTTCATGCACGGTTTGATCGAGTACTTCGCGGGGGTCTTGTTTTTGGCCGCACCGTTTTTGCTCGACTGGGACAAGCCGTCGGCGACGGTCGTCTCGATGGTTGTCGGCGCCGTGATCTTGGTCGTCGCGGCGACCTCGGACCTGCCGACCGCAATCACCAAGACGATCCCGGAGCCGGTTCACGTGATCGCCGATATCGCCCTGGCAACCTTGTTGTTGGCGGCGCCGTTCATGTTCGGGTTCAACGATAAGACGACCCCGACGGTCTTCTTCTTGGCCGCCGGAGCGGCGCACTTCGCGCTCACCTTCGGCACTCGGTTTCGCGAAGCGGAAAAAAAGGGCTGACGCGCCCGATCCGTCGGTCGATCGCGCCCGATCCGAACCGGCCGCCGAGGGGTCTGCGGCGGCGGCTCAGCGGTCGTCGGCCTTGAGCCGATTGAGCGGTCGCAGATCGTCCGGATCCTCGCTCGGCTGCGCCTTGAACCAGGCATCGAGGATCTCCCGCAGCATGACCGTCGAGGTCTGGCGCAGGCTGAGCGCCAAGACGTTGGCGTCGTTCCAAAGGCGGGCGCCGCTGGCGGTCTCACCGTCGCCACAAAGAGCGGCTCGCACCCCGGCGACCTTGTTGGCTGCGATCGAGGCACCGGTCCCGGTCCAACAACAGACGATGCCGAGTTCGGCCCGACCCGATGCAACGTCCTCGGCGACCGCGCGGCTGGCGCCCGCCCAGTCGAGCCGCGGACCTTGGCGACCAAAAACCCCATATCCGAGCGTCGTATGACCGAGTGCCTCGAGGATCGGCTCGAGTTCGAGGGCAATCCCGACCCGCTCGTCAGCAGAGATCGAGATCACCATCGGCTGCCTCAGCAGCCCACCGCCTGGGCAGCCTCACGAAAAGTCTTGACCATTACGTCCGGCTTCCTGCGGCCGTCGAGCGGCTCGTCGTTTCGGTTCACCCAGATCACCGGAACCCGCATCTTCAACAGCGGCGCGACATCCGCGTTGTAGCCGCTGGTGATATGGATCCAGCCCTTCTTCTTGCCGATTCGACGCGCGCACTCCTTGAAATGCGCGGGTTCGGGCTTGTAGGAGCGGACCTGTTGGGCGGTCACGACCAGATCGAGCTCGGTTCGCAGGTATCGCCGTGAGACCCCAAGCAGCTTGTCGTCGACGTTCGAGACGATTCCGACGTTGTACTTGGCGGCAAGTCTGTCCATCGCGGCGTTCGACTCGCGAAACGGCTTCCACTTGATGATCGAATCAGGCAGGAACTGGGCCCGCGAAGGTTCGAGCTTCCAGCCCACCTCCTTCGCCACCCGCACGGCGCTGCGCCGCATCACCTCGGCGTAAAGCTCGTAGGAGCCGGCCATCACCTCTGCTTGGATCGCGAGGTAGCGGGGCACCAGGGCCTTCGCGTTCAGGGTCAGCCCGTCCTCGGCCGCTTCCTTCCCGAACACTTCGGAAATCCCCTTCTCCCAGTCGATCAGGGTTCCGTAGCAGTCGGTGGTGACCCACTCGATATCGGTTCGTTTCGGTAAGGCCATCGGCGGCGCGGGATTATGGCACCGCTGCGCCGGATCCGCCGCCGCGCCGTCCGCCGCGGCGATTCGCGGCCGCTTCGGGTAGTCTGCCGGACCGCTGATTATGGACTTACTCGAATACCAGGGAAAGCAAGTTTTCGCAGCCAATGGGGTGGCGGTACCGAGCGGAGAGGTGGCATCCGACGTTGATACGGCGGTTGCCGCCGCCGATCGAATCGGCTACCCCAGCGTGATCAAGGCCCAGGTCTTGATCGGCGGCCGCGGCAAGGCTGGCGGGATCAAGATCGCTAAGGACGGGGTCGAAGCCCGCGCTCACGCCGACGCCATCCTCGGGATGGATATCTACGGCCCACGCCGTGAGGGCCCGTTCCGGGTCCACCAGGTTTGGGTCGAGGGAGCATCCGAGATTGATGCCGAGTACTACGCCTCGATCATCCTTGATCGCTCCGCCAAAAAGCCGGTCCTGATCGTCTCGCGGATGGGCGGGATGAACGTCGAGGAGATCGCCGAGAACGATCCCGACGCGCTGATCAAGCTCCACGTCGATCCGATCGCCGGGCTTGACCTCGATACGGCGCGGCAGGTCGCGGTCGACGCGCAGCTCGACGACGATCTGCACGATGAGGTCGCAGAGGTCCTGACCAAGCTGTATGCCGCCTTCCTAGCTTCCGATGCCACTCTGATCGAGGTCAACCCATTGATCGCCACCTCGCGCCGCGAGGTGGTTGCGCTCGACGCCAAGGTGACGCTCGACGGCAACGCGCTGTTTCGCCATGCCGAGTTGGCCGCGGCCGCCCCCGATGACCCCGACCAGGACCCGCAAGAGAAGATGGCGAAGGAGCGCGGCCTCACCTACGTCGCACTCGACGGTGACATCGGGATCCTCGGCAACGGTGCCGGGCTTTGCATGTCGACCCTCGATGTGGTCGCCAACGCGGGCGGCAACCCGGCCAACTTCCTCGACGCCGGCGGCGGTTCGAAGGCCGAGGCGATCGTTGACGCGCTTGAAGTCATCACCTCCAACACCAAGGTGAAGGCGGTCCTTTTCAATATCTTCGGCGGGATCACCCGTTGCGACGAGGTCGCAAAGGGCATCATCGCGGCCTACCAGCAGGTCGAGATGAACGTCCCGCTGGTGGTCCGACTCGACGGCACCAACTCCGAGGAGGGTTTGCGTTTGCTCGGCGAGGCGGGCCTGAGCGGCCTCCACCACGCCGAAACGATGCTGGGCGCTGCCGAACAGGTTGTTGCGCTGGCGAAGGGAACTCCGGCATGAGCATCATCATCGACGAGACGACGAAGCTGGTCGTCTCCGGCCTGACCGGGCGCGAAGGCAGCTTTCACGGGCTCCGAAACGGGGCTTACGGGACCGACCTGGTTCCCGGTGTGACCCCCGGCAAGGGCGGTCAAGAGGTTGAGGGCGTGCCGATCTACGACTCGATCGCCGAGGCGGTGTCCGAGGTCGCCGCCAACACCTCGATGGTCTTTGTTCCGGCACGCTTCGCCGCCGCCGCGATCAACGAGGCGATCGACGCGGGCTGCGAGACGGTGATCGCTATCACCGAGGGCATTCCGGTCCACGACATGCTCTCGACCTACTGGAAGGCTCGCGAGCAAGGGGTGCGGTTGATCGGACCGAACTGCCCCGGCGTTCTTTCGCCAGCCAAGGCGAATGTCGGGATTATCCCGGCCCAGTTCTTCGAGCCTGGTCGGATCGGGGTTGTCTCGAAGTCCGGAACCCTGACCTACCAAATCGGCAACGAACTCAAGCAGGCGGGCCTCGGAAACTCCTCGATCGTCGGAATCGGCGGCGACCCGATTGTCGGCTCCGACTTCATCGACATCCTCGAGCTTTATGAAAACGATCCGGAGACCGACCTGATCGTGATGGTCGGCGAGATCGGCGGCGACGCCGAGGAGCGGGCGGCGGATTACATCGCCGCCAACGTCTCGAAGCCGGTGGTCGGCTACATCGCCGGCTTCACCGCGCCCCCCGGCAAGCAGATGGGTCATGCCGGGGCGATTATCTCCGGCTCCTCCGGGACCGCAGCAGCCAAGCAGCAGGCGCTTGAGGCGAAGGGCGTCCGGGTCGGTACCAGCCCGACCGAGGCAGCTCAGATCGCCGCTGAGATCGCCGCCACCCTGTAGGCGGGCGCGCTCGAGGTGGCTGCCGAGATGATCAGCTTTGCGCGGGGCGCTCCCGACGCTTCTTTGCTCCCGATCGCCGCGGTGCGCGAGGCCTGCGCACGCACCCTGGCCGACGGCGCCGACGGGTCACGCGCACTTAGCTACGGCATCGGAATCGGACACCCCGGGCTCTGCGAGTGGGTCGCCGCTCGCCACGGACACCTCGGTGCCGACCGGGTGATGATCACCAACGGCTCGCTCGAAGCGGGATGGATGTTGTTCGAGCACCTGCTGGAGCGCGGTGACACCGTAATCGTGGAGCAGCCTTCCTACGACCGAACCCTGCTGATGCTGTCGAAGCTCGGGGTGAATCGAGTCGGGGTGCCGCTGCAGGAGGACGGGATCGAGATTGACGCGTTCGAAGCGGCTCTCGCCACCGGGCCGACGCCCAAGCTGGTTCACCTGATCCCGAACTTCCACAACCCGGCCGGATGCACGCTGTCGGAGGCAAAGCGCCGCCGCATCGTTGAGCTCTCGGCCGAGCATGGTTTTTGGATCTTCGAGGACGACCCCTATCGCGAGGTCTTTTTCGCGGGCGAGCAGCTGCCGACGATGTTGGAGCTGGCCGAGGGCAGTGACGCCAAGGTGATTCACGCCTCCTCGTTTTCGAAGACGGTTGCACCCGGGGTTCGGGTCGGCTACCTGGCCGGTCCAGCCGCCGAGATCGCCACGTTAGCCAAGCACGCCAACGAGACCTATATTTCGCCGAACATGCTGGCCGAGTCGGTCGTCTGGGAGCTCTGTCGCTCCGGCGGTCTTGACGCCAACATCGAGATCGTCAACCAGGCGCTTGGGGAGCGCTGCCGTGCCCTGGTTGGCGAACTGGGCGCGCAACTGCCCGAGGCGGAGTTCGTCACCCCCGAGGGCGGCTACTTCCTCTGGCTCGACCTTGCCGAGGGAACCGACAGCAAGCGCCTACTCGGCGATTGCGAAGGGGTCAGCTTTGTTGCTGGCCCTGACTTCATGATCGAAGGCGGCGGTCGCAGCCTTCGACTCTCCTTCGCGCCGGTCCCGGTCGCCGACGTTGCCGATGGCGTCGGGCGGATTGCCCGGGCGCTCGCCCTGCAGCGATAGCGCCCGCCTAGCGGCCATAGCGATCGCGCGAGAGTTCGAGCTGCTCGGGCAGCGCGGCCCGCGGCGGCGGTGCCGGATCGGCTCGGACCGAGACGGTCTCGGCGACACTGAGCGACAGCTCGTGACGGCCGTCCGGCGACTCGATCACCAGATCAACCGGACCGTTCGTCACCACCTTGCCGGTGAGGCCGGGGTGAAGCCCGGCGGCACGCAGGTAATGCAGTAGCTCTTCGGCTTCGTTCTCAAATCGCAGCACCGTCACCTCGGTGCCGAGACCGCAATCGGCGAGCAGCGACCCGGGTTCGCGGGCACCGACGAACGGGTGGCCGTGAGGGCAGGTGGTGGCGTCGCCGATCGCCGCCAACATTCGCTCCTCCAAAACAGGCGACATCGCGTGTTCGAGTCGCTCGGCCTCCTCGTGAACCTCGTCCCACGCAATCCCGAGGACGTCGGTCAAAAAACGCTCGATCAAGCGGTGGCGACGGACGATCGCCTGGGCATGGTTGCGGCCGGAGGCGGTAAAGCTGAGCGACTTGTCCTTGCGTCGTTCGGCGTAACCATCGGCAATCAGGCGCTTGATCATCTCGTGGACGGTTGGCGCCGACAATTGCATCGCCCGGGCGATGTTGGCGCCGGTGATCGGCAGCGCCGCCTCTTCGAGCCAATACATCGCCTGCAGGTACTCCTCCTCACCGGCAGTTGCGTGACCCTGGCTCATTGCCAAGCAGCGTAGCCGAGCCCGTCGGGTGACTCCGAGGCGATCAGCCCCTGATCGAGGCCAGCGAGCGAGGTCGCGCCGCGCAGCGCCATCGCCTCGCGAAGCTCCCCGGTCAAGATCGCCACCGCCTGTTCGACCCCGTTTGATCCCGCGGCAGCGAGCGCGTACAGAATCGGCCGACCGAGCAGGACCGCGTCGGCGCCGCAGGCCAGCGCCTTGACGACATCGATGCCGCGGCGAACCCCACCGTCCACCAGGACCGGGACCTCCGCGCCGACGGCGCGGCGAATCGCAGGCAGCGCCTCGATCGAGGCAATCGTGGTGTCGAGCTGGCGGCCACCGTGGTTCGAGACAATCACTCCGGCAGCACCGGACTCGACGGCGGCCTGGGCGTCGTCACCTCGCAGGACCCCTTTGACCAGCACCGGCAGCGGGCTGCGGCGGACCAGCCATTCGAGTGCCGTGAAGTCGAGTCCGGGGTCAAGCATTGAGGCGA
>JAHEXU010000173.1 GCA_023251975.1 bacterium
GCATCTGCGCCCCCACCAGCTGGTCGGCGTCGTGATCCCGTGGAACTACCCGCTCGGCAACCCGCTGATGGACGTGCCGCAGGCGCTTTTGGCGGGCGCGGCGGTGCTCTCGAAGCCGTCCGAGTTCACACCGCTCGCCTGGGCGGAGTGTGTTCGCGGCTGGCGCGAGGAGATTGGTGCCCCGCCGGTTCTGGCCTGCGCGATCGGCGCCGGGGAGACCGGCGCGGCGGTCGTCGAGGTTGTTGACATGATCCACTTCACCGGTTCGACTCGGACCGGCAAGAAGATCGGGATGCGGGCCGCGGAGCGACTGATTCCGGCCTCGCTCGAGCTTGGCGGCAAGGATCCGATGCTTGTCTTTGACGACGCCAACGTCGAACGCGCGGTCGGCGGCGCGGTCTGGGGTGGGCTGTTCAACGCCGGCCAATCCTGCATCGCGGTCGAGCGGGTCTACGTCCAGGAGGGCATCTACGACGAGTTCGTCGGCCGCCTGACCGAGGAGGTCTCGAAGCTGCGACTGGGAATGGACCCGGTCGGGAGCTTCACCACCGACCTCGGCGCAATGGCCACCGAGGGACAGATGGAGATCGTCGAGCGCCATGTCGGCGACGCGATCGACAAGGGTGCGCGGGTTCTGACCGGCGGCAAGCGCGGTCCGACCGGGCTGTTTTACGAGCCGACCGTCTTGGTCGATGTCGATCACACCATGCAGTGCATGACCGAGGAGACCTTCGGGCCGACCTTGCCGGTGATGAAGGTCCGCGACGAGGCCGAGGCGATCCGCCTCGCCAACGACTCTCCCTACGGACTGTCCGGGTGCATCTGGACCGGCGATGCCGACCGGGCCGACCGGGTTGCGCGTCAGCTTGAGACCGGCAGCATCTCCGTCAACAACGCGATGGCGAGCATCTTCCAATTCCCGCTGCCGATGGGCGGTTGGAAGCAGTCGGGGACCGGGATTCGGTTCGGCGGTCCGAGCGGAATGCTGAAGTACTGCCGCCAGCAGTCCTACTGCGCCGAGCGGATCGACCTGAAGTCGGAGATCCACTGGTACCCGTATAAGAAGTCGCGCTCGAAGTTCGCCTCGGTGATGCTGCGCCTGCTCGGTGCGCACGACTGGCGACGGCGACTCGGGCGCCGCGGCCGCTGAGGCGGCTCCCCGCTGCGCTCGCAGCCTGCTAACGCTCGTTCACTTGGTCGCATATACTTCGGGTGATGTCGGCCGATCAGGCGAATCAGATTGCGGTGGCGGTAGGGGCCGATTATCCGGTCGATGAGGATGCGCTGCGGGCCGCGATAGCGGACGCGAACCTGCCGACGCTGCTGCTCGCCCTGGCTCAACTGAGCGGCGAGCGACGCTGGCTTGAGGATCCGTATCGCCCCACGATGCCGCGAGGCCTCGACGATCACGACTCGGCGGGCCTCGACGACGACCGGCAGGCTGAGGTGCGCGAGGCGGCGCTGAGGGCGCTGATCGAGTGGCGCGCCGGTCGGCTCGAGCCGGGGCCGGAACTGGCCCCCGGTGAAATCGCCGAGCGGCTTGCAATCTCCCTCAGCGAGCCGGTCGACCCGGCCTACGGTGAACTCTTGGCCGAGGAGATGGGGGCGATTCCGCGCCACGGCAAGCCCGCCCTACCGCCTCAGCCCAAGCAGCTCAATGCGTTGGTGATCGGGGCCGGGATGTCGGGGATCTGCGCCGCAATCAAGCTCAAGGCGTCGGGTATCGCGTTCAGTCTGGTTGACAAGAACGACGGCTTTGGCGGCACCTGGCTTGAGAACGAGTACCCGGGGTGCGGGGTCGATACGCCGAGCCATCTCTATTCGTTCTCGTTTGCCCGCCGGGCCGACTGGCAGGGATACTTCGCCGAGCGCGCTCAACTCGCCGACTACTTCGAGGATCTCGCCGCCGAGCATTCGCTTGATCAGAACGCGCGGTTCGGACTCGAAGTGACGAGCGCCCGTTGGGACGGTGATCAGGCCCGCTGGGAGGTTGAGCTGCGCAACCGGGCGGGCCGGCTTGAGAGCGTGCGGCCGCGGATCCTGATCAGCGCCGTCGGCCATTTCAACCGCCCCAGCATCCCTCCGATCGCGGGCCTCGATGAGTTTCCCGGCCCCTGCATGCACACCGCTCGCTGGGATAGCTCGGTTGATTTGACCGCCAAGCGGGTCGCCGTCATCGGGTCCGGCGCCAGCGCGATGCAGGTGGTTCCGGCGCTGGCTGGCGTCGCCGCCGAGTTGGTCGTTGTTCAGCGCAGCCGCCAATGGGCAATCCCGCACCCCAACGTCGGTCGTCGGGTCAGCCCCGGCGTCCAGCGCCTGTTGGCCGATTACCCGTTTTACGGCGCCTGGTATCGGTTGCGCCAGTTTTGGCGCTTTGGCGACCGTCTCCATCCGGCGCTACAGCTCGACCGCGGCTATCAAGATCCGGATTACGCGGTCAACGCGGTCAACGCAAGCCATCGTCGTTTCTTGACCAAGTACATCGCTGCCGAACTCGAGGGTCGCGACGATCTGATCGAACTCTCGGTACCCGACTATCCCGCCTACGGGAAGCGACCGCTGATTGACCATGGCTGGTACAGCGCGATTCGTCGCGCCGATGTCGAGCTGCTCGAGGGTAGTGTCGGTGCGGTCGAGGGTAACCGGATCGTGCTGGCCGACGGGCGCCGCCGCGAGGTTGACGCGATCGTCCTCGCCACCGGCTTCAAGACCCTCGAGATCCTCGGGCCGATCGAGGTAGTCGGTCGCTCGGGTCAATCGCTCCGCGAGCGTTGGGGGCCAGATGACGCCCGCGCCTTCCTCGGCATGACGGTCCCCGACTTCCCGAACTTTTTCATCCTGTTCGGGCCCAACACCAGCACCGGACACGGTGGCAGCGCCTTCCTTTCAACCGAATTTCAGGTCCGCTACCTGACCGAGTTGCTGGCCGAGATGAGCAACCATAAGATTCGCTGTGTCGAGTGTCGTCCCGAGGCCTTCGACGATTACAACGTCGAGATCGACCAGGCGCTCTCACGCACGGTCTGGACGCACCCTCGGGTTGACAACTACTACCGAAACGCGGCGGGCCGGATCGTCGGCACCAGCCCGCTCAGCTATCTCGACTACTGGAAACGCACCCGACACCCCCAGTTGTCCGACTTCATCATCGAATCCGAGGAGCCCCCGCTTGACGAGCGTTGACAACAAGCAGATCGTCGCCGACGCTTACGCGGCGATGCAGGGCGGCGACGTGCCCGCCTTCCTGGCGGTCCTCGACGAGGGAATCGTCGTCCATGAGCCCGACTTCTTACCGTACGGCGGCACCGCCAACGGGCGTGAGGCGTTTGTCCGGCTCCTCCCCAAAGCGGCCGCCCTGCTCGACATTTCGCGGCTTGTCGTGGACGAGTTGATCGCCGAGGGAGACAGCGTCGTCGCCCTGTTTCGAATCGGTTTGGCCGGGAGCAACGCCGAGGCCCGGCTCGCGGAGCGCTGGTTGATGCGCGACGGTAAGGCGGTCGAGCTGCGCGTTTTCTGGTTCGACCCGCCGGTGCTTGAGGGGTAGGCGTGGCTGCGGCCCGCTGCCAGCCGCCTTGCGCCCAAACCTCTCGTTAACCGGCCATAAACCCCGTCTGCGCCACCGAGCGGCCGATTGCCTCGCGGGTCAGCGCGGCGACGGGGTTGGGCCCGCGGCGGAGGACGAGTTCGTACAGGGCCGACTCGTCAGGGACGCGCCCGGCGAGTCCCCCGGTCGTCTCGATTCCGAATCGAGCTGGATACCGCATGATTATTCGGGTGTGCGCATGCCATCCGTGCGCTGGCCTGCGGATGCAGCCATCGAACCGGACAAGCGTCCCGGCCGTCCGGCTGATCGTTCCAGCCGCAAGTCGCGCGCAGAGCGGATCTTGCGCACGCCCCATGATCATGCGGGTTTGGGCCTCACTGGCTGTCCCTCTGGGGGAGCCGCACCTGAAGCGTCAGAACTCCCAGGTGGCCGAGATCACGGGCCAGGTCGATCTCTCGACCTGGACGAAGGGCTCGCGGCTGACCGTCCGGCGGACGAAGCTGAAGGAAGGCGATCAACCGTCCATCGCCGACCATGACGGCTATCGCTTCTCCGTCTTTCCGACCGACTGCAAGGGCTCGGTCCCGAGGCTCGATCTCTTCCACCGCGGCCACGCCCGCGTCGAAGGCCACATCCGCCAGGCCAAGGACTGCGGGCTTCGAAACTTGCCGTTTCACAGCTTCGCCCAAACGAGGTCCGGCTGTGGCTCGTGATGGCGGCCCAGGACCTCGTCGCCTGGACCCGGGCGTTTTGCTGCTCAAAGGCGACTTGCGCAGCTGGGAGCTAAAGCGACTGCACTACCGATTGCTGCATCAGCCGGGGCGGATCGCCCGCTACGCGCGCCGCACGACGTTGCGACTCGCGCGGGACTGGCCGTGGGCGAAGGATCTCGCCGCGGCGTTTGCGCGGCTGCAGGCGCCGCCGCCGCCCGCGACGGCCTGACGGTCTGACGCTCTCGCGGCGTCCCACGCACCACCTACGAATACGTCGGCGGATCCCCTCGGCGCCCGCAACACCCACCTGCCCGCGAACGGGTGTTTCGGGGCGTCAGGTTCTCGTCGCGGGGCTCCGAGCGCGATCTCGGGCGCCCGGGACGGCCGATCGCGCCCGATCGTGGCCTCGATTGGGCCGGAATCGCGTCGTCGAGGGCCCGCGGAGACGTTACGTGGCGCTTATTGAAAGCAGGCCGTTTCCGGGGCTTGTTGACGAATCGAGGCTGGGGATGAGGCGAGGAGGTTCGCGGCGTAGCTGATCACCCTCTCGGCTCAGGAGCGTCGGGCCTCGGCGGTGTCGAGCTTGCGAAGCGCCTTCTTAGCCTCCTGGCGAACCCAGCTCTCGTCGTGTCTGAGGAAGAGCTCGATCTCCGCGCGAGCCTCGGTTGCGCGGAGCTCTCCGAGCGCGGTGACCGCGTGTGGGGCAACCTCGTCGCTCAAGAGGTCGCGCAGCACCTCGATCGCACCCTCGCGTTCCTTTTCCATTTTGGCGAGCGCCAGCACCAGGATGCCCCGATCGGCGATCGGATAGGCGCGGTCGCGTGCGAGCTCAACGACTTGGTCGAAAACCGAGTCGTCGGCGACCTCTGAGAGTGCGTTGGCGACCGCGAAGCGCAGGCTGCGATCCTCATCGGAGCCATCCAGGCGCCGCAACTCGGCGAGCATCATCGGCGCCGCTTCGGGGCGGGCCCAGCGCACCGTCAGCGCCCGGGCGACGCTCTCCTTGACGGCAGGGTTCTCGATCCTCGGAAACCACTCCATCAGGGTTGGGATCACCGCCTCGTAGTTCATCCGCCGGTTGTAGAGGTCAGCGACGGAGTCGACCTCGAAGTCTTGCTCGGCGAGCGCCGCTCGCAGCGGTGCCTCATCTCGGAGGTTTCTCTCGACCCGTTGACGACGCTCTCGGTCGCGCTCATCTCGATCCGCCACCCACTCCGAGTCAGCCTCGAGTTCGGCCATGAACTCCTCGGCAGTGACGCCACCTTTGCGAGCCTCCCGGCGGCTCACGGTAGGTACCCGAGTTGCAGGTACCTGAGTTGAATCGCGCCGCTTTGGATCTCTTGCCGTAGCGGACCCGAGAGCGTCGTCGTGGGTCGAACGGTGAGCTGGAACGCGAGGCCCTCGCGCTGGGCAATTGCCGCGTAGTCGCGCAGCTGGCGCGTGTAGGCCTGATAGCCGACGTTCTTGACCTCACCGAGAATCCCAGCGCTCCTGTTAAACACGTCGGGCACCCGGAATCGACCAGGGCTGAGAGCGGACGGCATGCGCGCGGTGTTCTTCACGATCCCAGCGGCAGCTTCACCGGCGCGCCCCAACCGAGCCGAGGCGGCAATTCCATCCCTCGTGGCACCAGGAAGAATGCCCCGAGACACAAGTGTTCCGCGAAGCGAAGCGGGTAGCTTCGCCGCGACTCGAACTAGCGCCGCGCTCACTGAGATGGCGGCGCGAGCAATTCCGACCATCTTCAGCAATCCCCCGATGGGAATGCCGCTCTGTAGCGCTTCTACGACCTCAAGGTCCCCCTGCTCATCGATATTCAGCATGCCGGAGAAGGGGCAGCCGTTGAGCTCCTCAACGACCCCACCCGGGCATACTTCATCGCCGTACGCCGATTCGAACGCTTCCCACTCATCTTCAGTGACACCGACGCGGCTCCACGGCTCGAGGATGTTCTCGTCGGTGAGTGGAGTCGGGGCCACGACGGGAGTGACGTTCGCCAAGGCGTTCTCCGAGCCGATCGAGGCCGCCATCGCCTGGACCGGCGCAGCGAGCGCCGGGCTCGCCTGCTGGGCGATCGTCAATGGGACCGGCTGCCCGGCGACGGCGGCGGCGGCCTGCTGGGGAATCCACGTCATGGCATGGAGTAGCTGGCGAAACTCCCGAAACTCAGGCCCCAGCAGATGACTGCCGGAGTCACAGACCGCCGTCGACTGGCAGTGGTGATGCCCATCCCACTCGACCCTGCTGATCGGGTTGCCAGCGGTGAAGGCGTAGCGGTCGGTGGTCAGGGGGTCGGCTGCCAAGGCGAGGTTGGCGGCGCCCGACTCATAGACATCGGCGCTGAGGAAGCGACCGAGCTCGGGGGCGTAGCTTCGTGCCCCCATGTCGTAGGTCTCGGCACCCTCGTCAAAGTAGAAGCCCTGGAAGCGGAAGGGGTTGTCGGTCGCCTCGTCGGAGAGCTCGTCCTCATTGGCGAGGTTGCCGTAGGGGTCATACGCGTAGCGATCGGAGTCGGCGATTCGCCCGTCGGGTGATTCGAGGCCTTCGACCGATCCCTGGGCATCGCTCGCATACGGCGTGTATTTGGCGGGTTC
>JAHEXU010000014.1 GCA_023251975.1 bacterium
GATCCAACGCCCGTGCCGACCCCCCAACCCACACCGACACCGACGCCCGCTCCTGCGCCCGGCCCAACGCCAAATCCTGCGCCCGCCCCTCCAACACCGACAGCCGCCCCCGAGGCAGCCGCCGACGACGAGCCGACCTTGCCCGATTGGGTTTCTTCTCCGAAGCCGCCCGCAGCTTCGCCCGCGCCCGGGTCGCAAGACACGGCGGCTGAATCGCCGCCCGCGCCGACTGACGGGCCGAGCCCCGAACCCACGACCAGTCCGTGGGTCCCGCCGCAGCCGCATCCCGAAGCAGCGGTGGTCGATCAACCCGTCGAACCCGACAAACCCAGCATCAACTCTGTGACCTTCGAAGACCTACGGGGCTTTGGCCTCTCGATTACCCAGACCGGAAGAATCCTCGCGTTTCGCGAACGCAATGGCGCAATGACGGTTGCCGATCTTGCCCGGATATCCGGTATTCCGGCTACCACGCTGGCCGAAATCGGGCAGCTTCTGACGGACTGATTGGCGGCCGGCTCCGGACCCGCCCTTGCGAATCTCGGCATGGTCGCTACAATCTCGTTGAGACATATTCACGGGGGCGCCAGGCATCGACGTGGCTGATCCGTGTGTTTGGTCGCAGGTCGAGGTTCCCGGAGGCCTCGTAAAACCCCGGGAAAAACAAATAAGTGCGGACCACGAGTTCGCCCTCGCTGCCTAGTTAGCGCTAGGTAAAGAGCATCGGCCACCGCTCGGCCCGTGGCGGTGGGTTCCGGTGTCAACAACGGGCTCGCCCGGAAGTCTCGCTTCCGCCGACCGGGGACAACTTAGGGAGCTGGTCAGGTAGGTCGACCCGCCGGATGCGGTTCTGCCTGATGAGATTAACGCGCCGGCTACGCCTGTAGACGCCACTCGCACGCAACCACGGACAGGGGTTCAACTCCCCTCGCCTCCACTGATCGACCGAAACGAATTCGACACACCGAATTCGAGGTATCCTCCCGATTGGGTGGCTCGTAATCGCCCAGGGAACTCGGTTTCGATCCCGCCGCCGCACCGGTAGATGATCGCGATCAGGCGCGAGGGACCCGGTAGACGCTGCTCGCCACATCCCGTCGTCGAGCGAGACATGGCGAGTGTGAATCCCACGGACCCGCCTTGGGGTCTGCGGCTACCTTGCGGCGCCGTTCCGAATGGATCCCCCGTGAAGAGAAGAGGACCCGATCCCGCATGTCGGTCGCCTCCACAAGATCCGGGTCGATCAAAGTGTCCGCAGATCCCGCACGGTCGGACAGCGCCGTCCCGAGCCGGAGGCAGCCGTCGATTTCGAACCGCTGAACTCCCGTCATCGCGGCAGATAACCGTCGCCGTCGTCCTCGAATCGTTAGCGAAGGCGTCGCTGGACCGCCGCGGCGAGGCGCTGCACGCGCTGGGCTACCTGGAGGGGGAGGCCGGCTGGGATCACGCCGATTTGGCGCAGCATCTCGACCTCCTTGTTGAGCGCAGTCCAGCGCCGCAGCACCCCTCCCTCGAACTCATAGAGGTCGAGGCAGAAGAGGTCGATCGTCGCATTCGTGGGGGCGAGGACGAGCGGTGATGTGCCGCCGCGCATGTCGCCCGAAAAGGTCGCGATAGCCCGGCTCGCAACGGCGGCATGGCGGCCATCCAACGAGAACATTACCGGCCAGTCGGTCGGCTCGAACTTGAGATCGGGGAAGGCCCGGAAGACCATCTCAAGATACTCGCGGAACTCATCCTTGCCGTTTAGCGGGCCGTCCCAGGTGGTCACGTCGTCGTAACAGAAGTCTTCATCAACGAGCGCCAGGATTGCATCGATATCGCGCGAGTTCCAGGCTAAAACCCAGGCCTCGCTCCATTCCCGCACCGCCGCGACGTGGCCGGGCAGCTCCGCTGATCCGGCCTCGGCCTGCGCCGCGTCGGGGATCAGGTCCTCAAGGCGCGACGGCGCTTGCGGCTGTGGCGTGCTGGTTGTCATCGACTCTTCTCCTTGGCTCAGGTGCGAATGGATGGCGGGAAATCTGTTCGACGCGACGGCGACGCTGCCCGGGGCCGGACACCCGCATTCCCTCTGCAAGCCGGGTGAGCGCCCGCAGCGAGATCGTGAGTTCCCGCCTCTCGGTTGCCCGAGGCAGGATCTGGTCGAGGCCGAGTCGCCCGCGGATGGCCGATCGCGCTAGCCCGTAGGGTCGGCCATATCGAGCGCCGTGACGCTGGAAACCCACCACAGCGGGTCGGCAGCGGGTCGGGCGCAACCGGGCGCGGGCGCACCTCGGCGCGGTCGTCGACGGTCGTCGTGTGCTGGAGGCGCGTTTCCAACATCGCGCCCAAAGTATGCCGCGAACCCCGCCAGTCCGCCCGCAGATCCCTGACGGACGCGCGAACCCGCTGCCGGCCGAGCCGTTCGCGGTCGAGGCGATCACGATCGTCGTTCCTCGTTTGAGAATTGGCCAATCGAGACGGGGGATCCCCTCGACCAAGCCGGAGGTCAGGGCCGCCTGATACGAAGACATGGGTAAGCCTCGGGTTCGAGCCCGCGGTAGCGGCTGCGGTTCGGATCGACAGCTTGATCTGCTGTCCATCTCGCGGACGGCGCGCGTCTCCTCGACCGCAGCACACGTCCGGGCCGGCTCGGGGGTCGCCTCATAATCAAACGGATGCACGGACGAGATGAGGGCGGGGATCCCTCGGCTCGGGCCGCTGGAGCACCGGGCGGCGGCGCGCGAGCGTTCTCGGGTCCGGTATCTGCATCGGCGCCCTCTGACCCAACGGCGCTGCCGATGCTGTGCGGACCGACCGGGGTTCGGGCCAGGGGCCCAGTCTGCGAAAATCCCGGTCGTGGCGAAGCGTCGGCCGAAGCGAGATCGTTCCTTGGAGGTTGCCGAGTATCGCGACCCGGACGGCAGTTGCCTGCGGTTGCGGTGTTCGCTCAGCGCCGGGACGATTCGAAAGGTTGCGAAGGGCGGCGGCAACGCGGCCGCAACCACCGACGACATCTGGGCGCGTCGGTTCGAGATGCTGTTCGAGTACCTGGTCGTCGATTGGGAGATCTCGGGGCTGCCCCTCGATGATCCGAAGATGCTGCTTGGCCGCTATCGAATCGCAGCCGCGGCCGAGCGCCGCTGGGTGCAGGCGACGATCAGCGCCCACCTCGACACGCATATCCCCGAGTTGAGCTGACCGCGCGACGGGTCGGGGTCAAGGCGCCGGTCGGTTCGGGAGGCTCAGCGGTGGTCCTGCAGCCACTCGGTGCTGACGTTGGACATCCGCACCCGCTGTGGGTGGTCGCCGACCGGGATCGTCGCGACGATCCGCTTTTTCGCGAATGAGATCACCTTGACCTCGTCGTTGCCGCTCGCCGAGACGAAGCAGTAGCGGCCGTTATTGTTGGTCGTCGCCCAGTACGGCTTGGCAATGTTGCGAAACAGCTTGTAGCGGAAGCTCTGTCGGGAAACGATCGCGGCGTAGTTCGACATCGTCCCGGCGACGCACAGTCGGGTTCCGTTGCGGTTCATCGCGATTCCGTGGTGTGCCGAGTTCAACAGGTACTGCGACTGCGGCACCTCGGGAACCAGGTTGGGGAGCCGCGCCACCCGAGTCACCTTGCGCTTCTTCAGGTCGTACTCGACGAACCCATGAAAGAAAGAGACCTGGAAGTAGACGAACCGTTCGTCCGGCGAGAAGGTCATCGGCCGAACCGCCGAACTCATCCCTTCGTAGCCCGCCTTCGCAAGTTCCTTGCCCATGTCGACCGGGTAGCCGGGCAGCGGCTGCAGGGTGTCAGCGTCAATGATCGTCCAGATCCGCGAACCCTTCGAGGAGTCGAGGCCTGGTACTCCCTCTGGGTTCGGTGTGTAGACGCGGCCGATCGACGCGTGGTAGATAACGCTGCCGTCGCGCGAATAGACGTTCTCGTGCGGCGAGTCGCCGGACGGGAACTTGCCACGCTCTTCGCCGGTCGCGATGTCAAGGATGTGGACGACGTTGCCGGTTGAGGCGCTGACCGCGAGCTCCTTGCCGTCCGGCGACAGTGCCATGTGGTCGGCTCGGGCGCCGTCGACCTGGAACCGCCACACCATCGCGCAGCGCTCCACATCAGGCTCGCCGGGCGTTTGGTCGGCCGGATCAAGCTCACAATCGTTGAGGTCGAAGGCAACGACATCACGGAAGCTCGGCCGCGAGATCGCCAGCAGGCTGCCGTCGCGGGAGGTATACATGTCGTCGGCGTATTGGTCGTGGCCCTCACCGACCTGCTGGCGGATTGCGAGGAAGTAGCCGAATTGGACCGGATCGGCCATCGTCGCCGCCATCTGCTCGTCGAGGTCGGGGATGATGTTGATCCGGGCGAGGTGCTCGAAGTTGCCGCGGGGGATCACGACATCGACGGTGCCGGACCAGTTGTTGCCGACGATCATGACGTGGCGGTTCGAGGGGTCGTGGCCGTCGTGGTTGGCGTCCGAGCTGACGGTGTGGAGGAGTCCGAGAGCGAGCGCACCGAGGACAATCAGCGCACTCGCCAATGCCCGTGCCGGGGTTCCGGCACGCTCGCCATTCTTGTTTCGGACTCGCATCGCGTCTCTCCCGACCGAGACGCTACCTGATTCGCGACCCGCTTTGTCGCGGTTCCCGCTCAGCCAGCGTGGTAGTTGACCAGTTCGGCTCGGCCACCGTCCCCGTCGAGGTGGACGCTCAGGACCGGTCCGACGCCGCGGGCGTAGAACTTCATCTCCTGAATCGTTGGCTCGATCGACGAGAGGTCGCGGGTCATCAGGATCTCTGAGGCCTTGTAGGAACCTGCGGGTACCCCGACCAGCTCCTCGCCGACCGAGACGACTGCGCCGTAGTCCTCGGCCTTGCCCTTGTGATACTCCTGACGGTAGCTCTGACCGGGTTCCGGAGTCCCCGGCAGCGCGATCCCGGCTTCGGCACCATCGACGCCGGCTTCAAACGAGCCCGCGCGCGTACCCGGCTTGCCGTGGAAGTACTTGGTCGTATCCTCGCCTAGGTTCCAGATGTTGCCGGCCGAATCCTGGGCGACCCAGTCATCGGTCACTTCCTTGGGAACCCCGTCTTTGCTCGTGGTGTCGCGAACCACCAGGGCCTCGATCCCGTTGGCGATCGTCTTCGTCTTGCCGGTCACCTTGACGACGACCCGTTCGACCTTCCCGGTCGTGTCGGTCTCGCGGTAGACCCAGCGGGAGCCGACCGACAACGGCCAGTACGGATTGGTGATCTCGGTCGTGAAGTCGGCCGGGTCGAGATCGACCTGCTCGCCTCCCTGTGGCAGTTCGGCCGAAGTCGCCGGGACGACTGACGTAGCTGAGCTGCCACCGGCCCCGGCATCGTCACCGCAGGCACTGATCGCGACCGCCGCGACCGCCAGCAGACTGAGCACTGCCGCCCAACGACCGGGTCGAGCCCGCTCCTCGATTTCTGATTTCGTCTCCATTTTCGCTTCCCTCCTTCCCCGCGACATCCGCTCACGAGGGTTGTATCGATTAGTTGGCTCACGATCACGCCCCGCCGTTAGACGACGATGAGAGCCCTGCCGGGCGGCGGTCAGGCGTCGTCGCGAGGCAGCTCGATACGAACCGTCGCGCCCGGGCCGTCGCTCACGATTGTCGCCGATCCGCCGTGGGACTCGGCGATCGCACGGACGATCGCGAGCCCGAGCCCGTGCCCACCGGCGACTCGTCCGCTGTCGGGGCGGCTAAAGCGCTCGAAGGCGCCAGCGACGAACTTGGGCGGAAAACCCGCCCCGTGATCGCCGATTTCGATCCTGGTTGAGACCTCGCCGCGACGCGCGAGAACCCGGATTTCTCCGCCGCCGTGCCGCAGTGCGTTATCGACGCAGTTCCCGATTGCCTGCTCCAGTGCCCCCTTGTTGGCGGTGATCCTCAGCGCCGGATCGCAGTCAATCACGAGGCTACGACCGCCAAGGCGGGCACCGAATCGACTCGCGAGCGCCCTCAGCAGCGGCGCGAGCGGAACCGTCTCGGTCGTGGCGGGAAGCTGTGCGCCGTCGTTTCGTGCCAGCGCCAACAGGTCGGCTGCGAGGCGAGACAGCCGCTCGGTCTCCTCCGCCGTTGAATCAATCGCCGCCCGTAGCTCGGCCTCGTTGCGACCAGGCCGCTGCGCCAACTCAAGCTCGGCGATCAGGTTGGTCAACGGTGTCCGTAGTTCGTGGCTGGCGTCGGCGACAAACTCGCGCTCGCGCTGCAAACCACGCTCGATCCGATCGAGCATCCCGTTCAAGGTTTGCCCGAGCTCGTGGATTTCGTCTTTGACCGTTGGCAGCGGCAGCCGCTCGCCACTCCTCGAGAGGGTGATCTCGTCGGCTCGCTCGCGCATCGCCGCGACCGGTCGCAAGGCGCGCCCCGCAATCGCCCACCCGGCCAGCGAAGAGATCAAGATCGCCAACGGCGAGCCGACCAGCAATCCGGTCGCGAGGATCCTAAGCGCCTCGGTCTGGTCGTCTTTTGAGGCGCCGACGATCACCATCCGCCGGTCCGCACGCTCCGCGAGCAGCAGCGTCGTCCCTTCGAGGCCGGGGATGTCGCGCTCGAAGTAGCCGGACGCGGCGCTTGGATCGAGCTCGTCGGGGTTGAGGACAGGGGATGCGTGGCGGCGGTTGTGCGACAGGGTATCGAGCGACAGCGATCCGTCGGCCTCGATCACCTGGGCAAAGCCTTCGTCAAAGCTCGAAAAGGCCGGATCTCGCCGACCCTGTAGCGGGTTTTCGATCGCGACCGTCCGCAGGTCGTTGGCGCGCACCTCGAGGGCGGTCCGCAGCGAATCGTTCAGTTGCCCCGAGACGAACTTGTAGGTGAAGCAGCCAAGCGCCGCCAGCAGAGCCAGCAATACCGCCGCGAAGGCGCCGGCGATCCGGGTCCGGATTGAGATCCCGTCCAACATCAGGGCGTGGACTTGCGCGACCGAAGCCGGTAGCCGACGCCGCGGATCGTTTCGATCGAGTCGGTCCCGAACGGCTCGTCGATCTTCGCCCGGAGGTAGCGGACGTAGACGTCAACGACGTTGGAGCGGTTCTCGTAGTCGTGATCCCAGGCTCGCTCCAGGAGCTGGAAGCGGCTCAACGCCTGTCCGGAATGACGCATGAACGCCTCCAGCAGCACGAACTCGGTCGCCGACAGCGCGATCTCTTGATCGTCGCGCCAAACCCGGTGGGTTGCCGGGTCCATCCGCAACCCGGCCGCCTCGAGCAGGGCGGGCCGGGCGATTGGGCCCCGACGTGCCAGCGCTCGCAGTCGGGCTCCGAGTTCGGCGAATGAGAACGGCTTGACCAGGTAGTCGTCGGCTCCTCCGTCGAGCCCGGTGACTCGATCCTCGATCCCGTCGCGCGCCGTCAGCATCAAGACCGGGGTCCAAACCTCGTCGATGCGGAGGCGCCGACAGGTCTCGAAGCCATCGATCCCGCCGAGCATCACGTCCAGCACGATCGCGTCGTACTCGGTCGAGCCGGCCATCCATAGCGCCTCTTCGCCGCTCGAGGCGAGATCGACGACCAGCCCGTCCTCGCTCAGGCCTCGCCGGATCAAACCGGCCATCTTCACCTCGTCCTCGACGATCAGTACCCGCATCAGATCGCAGTCTCACCGATTTCGATTAAGGCCCGATTAGAGCTGCCCGCGGCCGAGCATCTACTGTGCGGGAAATGGCTGAGCTGATCCACACCTGTTACCGCATCACCGAGATCGACCGATCGGTCGGCTTCTATAAGCATCTCGGATTCGAAGAGCTGCGGCGGATGCCGATTGGCGACGAGGCCATCAACGTCTTCATCGGGCTGCCGGGCGACGGGCCGCGGCTCGAGCTGACCTTCAATCACGGTCGAGCCGAGCCGTATGAGATCGGAACCGGTTACGGGCATATCGCGATCTTGGTGGCGGACCTCGACGCGATCCTGGTCCGGCTTGCCGCGGCTCAAATCGAGCCGGAGCGCCCCCCATACACAATCCGAGCGGGCGGGTCGCGGATCTGTTTCGTCCGCGACCCCGACGGCTATCGGGTCGAGCTGATCGAGCGGTGAGCTCGGCCGAGCCCGAGCCGGGCTGGATCGCCGCCGCCGCCGCTCGGATCGCCGCCGCCGCGCCAGCGAGGATTTGTCGTCTGGTCGACATCTCCACCCCGTCGGGGGATTGTGCGGCGGCCGAGCGGGCGGTCGCCGCGGTGGTGGCGATGCTCCCGCTCGCTGCCGCCGCCAAGCGCTTGCCCTGCTCGACCCCGGCGCATGCCCCGGATCTGTTGGCGACCCTGACCGGTCGCGGTAGCGGGCGGGTCGTTTTGCTCGGCCACCTCGACACGGTGGTTGCACATCGCGACCATCGGCCGTTCAAGGTCGACGGCGAGCGAATCGACGGCTCCGGCATCGTCGATATGAAGGGTGGGGATGTCCTGGCGATCGGGCTGTTTGAAGAGTTGGCGGCCCGGCCCGAGTGGTTTGAGCGGCTGGCGCTGCTTTTCGTAAACGATGAGGAGTGGCGTCGCCATGGTTTCGGTCATCGTGACCGGTTTGCGGGCTGGGAGGCGTGTCTTTGCTTTGAGGCGGGCGAGCTTGGCCTCGACGGTGCTGACGCCGTGGTGGTGCGACGGAAGGCTGCGACAACCCTGCGGGTTATTGCTTCCGGGGTGTCGGCGCATTCGGGGGCAAATCCCGACGACGGCGCCAGCGCTCTGCTGGCGTTGGCCAAGCTGACTCCCGAACTCGCAGCCCTGCACGACGCGGACGGGTTCGACCGGCTGACGGTTGTGCCGACCGTGTTGCGAAGCGGCGAAGCACTCAACGTGGTCCCCGACCGCGGCGAACTCCTGCTCGACCTGCGGGCCGACCGGGCCGATGCCTTCGACTCCGTCCTCGCCGCGGTCCCGAGCGAGATCGATTCGGTCAGCCTGAGGGCCGACTTCATTCGGCTTTGGCCGGCGATGGACAGCCGCGAATCGGCCGCCCCGGCGCTCGCGGCGGCAGCTCAATTGCTGGGGCGCCCGATCGTTGCGGGATCACGCGGCGGCGCCTCCGATGCCAGTCACCTCGCCGCTCGGGTCCGGATCGCGATCGATGGGCTCGGCCCGATCGGCGGCGGAGCGCACGCGCCCGATGAGCACATTATCGCCTCGTCGCTGCGACCGCGCGACGAGGTCGCGCTGGCGCTGGCGCTGGCGACGCTCGGGGCGGGGTTCGAGCCGTCGCCTTGCTGAACCGGATCGAGCCGACCGAACCGGCTCGATCCGCAATAGGGTTGGGGGCGGACCAGCGGGTCCGCGGATCGGTAGAGGAGGAGTTGGTGATCACTAACGAAGAGGCGCACCGGATCGCGCGGGAAGAGGGACCGTCGCGAATCCTCTACGCGATCGTGCGGGCGCTGATGGTCCCGTTGATGCGGCTCTGGTGGGGGCTCAGGATCGAGGGCGCCGAACACATCCCGGCCGAAGGGGCCGCGATCGTCGCCCCCAACCACAAGAGCTTTTGGGACAGTTTCTTCGTTGCCGCGGCAACCAAGCGGCAGCTTCGCTTCATCGGCAAGTCGGAGTTGTTCGAGGGGCGCTGGGGTGGGATCCTGGTTCGACTTGGCGCCTTCCCGGTCCGACGCGGCGAATCTGATGCGGCGGCGCTCGAGAGCGCCCGTGAGATCCTCCGCCAGGGAGGCCTGTTTGCGATGTTCCCGGAGGGGACCCGGGTGCGGGACCCCGAGCGGCTCGGCGACCCACGCCGTGGTGTTGGTCGTCTCGCGCTCGAAACCGGCGCGGTAATCGTCCCGGCCGCCCTGGCCGGAACCGAGAACCTGTTCATCGGCCCGTTCCCGGCGCCGCGCCGGGTTCGGCTGGCGTTTTCCGAGCCGATCGAGGTGGGTTCGCTCGCCGCGACCCCGGAAGGTGCCGCTGAGCTGGTCGGGGGCAAGGTCTGGCCGACGGTCGAAAGCGAGTACGGCCGCCTTCTGACCCATCCGGGCTTGATTGCCGCAACGCTTGCGGCGCTCGGGGTCGGTGGCGGTATCGCCGCGAGGCGTCGGCGCTCGCGGCGCTGAGCCGACCGGGGGGCGGCGGTCGACCCGGCCGTTGCGCTTAGCGGCGCCGCTGAGGAGGCAGGTCGGTGATCGTTCCCTCGGCAACCTCGGCGGCGAGGCCGATCGTCTCCGACAGGGTCGGGTGAGGGTGGATCGTCAGGGCCAGGTCGGCGGCGTCGGACCCCATCTCGATCCCGTGGGCGGCTTCGGCGATCAGCTCGCCGGCGTTGCTGCCGACGATCCCGGCGCCGAGCAGTCGTCGGCTCGCCGGGTCGAACAGGAGCTTGGTGATCCCTTCGGAACGGCCGAGCGAGAGCGAGCGCCCCGAGGCGGCCCACGGAAAAACCGCCTTCTCGACGGCGATTCCGGCCGCCTTTGCTGCGGTCTCGGTGAGGCCGGCCCAGGCAAGCTCCGGGTCGGTGTAGGCGACGGATGGAACCGTCGCCGGGTTGAAGGCGGCAGCATGGCCCGCGATCACCTCGGCCGCGACGTGCGCTTGGTGGGTTGCCTTGTGAGCCAGCATCGGCTGGCCGACGACATCGCCGATCGCGTAGATATGCGGCAGGTTGGTCCGCATCTGGGGATCGACCGCGATCAGTCCGCGTTCGTCGACCGCCACCCCCGCCTGCTCGGCGCCGACCAGTCTGCCGTTGGCGCGGCGGCCGATCGCGACCAGAATCCGGTCGTAGCTACGGGTACCGGGATTCGACCCGCCCTCGAAGCGGACATCGAGCCCCGCCGCGGTTGGGACAATTTCGGCAACCGAGGTCTCCAGCATGATCGCTTCGTAGCGCCCCTCGATCCGCTTCTGGAGCGGACGCACGATGTCGGGGTCACACCCGGTGACCAGCGAATCAAGCAGCTCGACGATGCTGACCCGGCTGCCGAGCGCGTCGTAGATCGTCGCCATCTCGAGCCCGATAATCCCGCCGCCGATCACCAGCAGCCGCTGCGGGATCTCGTCAAGCTCAAGCGCTCCGGTCGAGTCGATGATCCGTGGATCCTCCGGGAGACCCGGAATCTGTGCCGGGGCCGAGCCGACCGCGACGATCGCGCTGCCGAACTTGACCGTCGTAACCGCGCCGTCGGGCCCGGTTACCTCGATCGTGTTGGGGTCGCCAAACCGTCCCTCGCCGCGGATCACGGTGACCCCGCGCGCCTTTGCCATCGCCGCCAAACCGCCGGTCAGCGTGCTCACGATCGAATCCTTCCAGGCCCGCAGCCCGTCCTGGTCGATTGTCGGGACGCCGAACTCGATTCCGGCGGCGCTCAACTCGGAGGCCTCGCTGATCACCTTGGCGGCGTGCAAAAGCGCCTTTGACGGAATACAGCCGACGTTGAGACAGACCCCGCCGAGAGTCTGTGCGCGCTCGACCAGGATCGTCGAAAGTCCGAGATCGGCGGCTCGAAAGGCAGCCGAGTAACCCCCCGGGCCGGCCCCGAGCACGACCACCTCGGCGGAATGATCACCGCCGGTTGGCGGCTGCGGACGCTCGTCCGGGGTTGCGGTTGGGCTCGCGTCCGGGGTCGCGCCGCCGCTCTCGTCGGACTCGCGATCTTCGTTCGCGGCGCCGCCGTCGCTTGGATCGCCGTCGAGCAGGAGCAAAAGCGCGCCTTCCGAGACGATGTCGCCGACCGCGATCGTGATTTCAACGATCGTGCCGGCGAACGGGCTCGGGATATCCATCGAGGCCTTGTCGGACTCAAGCGTGACCAGCGGGTCCTCGGCGCCGATCGTATCTCCGAGCGAGACCAGAATCTCGACAACCCCGACCTCGGCGAAGTCGCCGATGTCGGGGACCCGCACCTCCCGGCTCACAGCAGCACCTGGCGGAGGTCGAGCAGGACCCCGGCGAGCTGCGAGGTGAAACGGGCGGCGGCCGCCCCGTCGATCACTCGGTGATCGTAGGAGAGCGACAGCGGCAACATCAGGCGCGGCACGAACTCGGAGCCGTTCCAAATCGGCTTGGTGGCGGCGCGGCTGACCCCGAGGATTGCGACCTCGGGTGCGTTGACGATCGGGGTGAAGTAAGTGCCGCCGATCCCACCGAGGCTCGAGATCGTGAAGGTGCCGCCCTGCATCTCCTTCGGCGTGAGCTTGCCCTCGCGGGCTTTGCCGGACAGGGCCTTCAGCTCCTCGGCAATTTCGAACAGACCCTTGCGATCAACATCGCGGATCACCGGGACGACCAGGCCGGTTGGTGTGTCGGCGGCAAATCCGAGGTGGTAGTAGCTCTTCAGGACCAGCTCGTCGCCGTCGAGCGAGGCGTTGAACTCAGGGAATTCCTTCAGGGTCGCGACGCAGGCCTTCAACAGCAGGCCAACCATCGTCAATTTGACGCCGCGATCGGCCTGCTCGGTGTTGGTGCGGACCCGGAAATCTTCGAGGCCGGAGATGTCGGCTTCGTCGTGCTGGGTGACGTGCGGGATGACGATCGCGTTTCGTTGCAGGGCTGGTCCGGCGATCTGTCGAATTCGCGGTAGCTTGCGGCGCTCGACCGGGCCGAACGATTCGAAATCGACCTTCGGCCAGGTCGGCAGTTGCAGGCCGAGCACCGAACCCTGGGGTTGGGCGCTCGCCGCGGTTGGGGCCTTCGGAGCGACCGCTGCCGCCTCAATGTCGGCGGCGGTGATCCGGCCCTTGCGGCCGCTGCCGCGGACCGCGGTCAACTCGATCCCCAGTTCGCGGGCCCGCCTGCGAGCGCCGGGTCCGGCGTGGGTCGGGGATGTCGCGGGCAATTCGGAACTTGCCGCCGCCGGGGCGGTGGGGCGAGCCGGTGGAGCGGGGGTCGGCCGCGCGGCCGGGGTCGGGCTCGCAGCCGCGGGCGGACTGGCGGTCGAGGTTGCCTCCGCATCGCTCGCAAACGCCATCAGGGCGCTGCCCGCGGAGACGATGTCGCCGAGGGCGACCCTGATCTCGGCGACGGTGCCGGCAAACGGCGCCGGGATGTCCATCGATGCCTTGTCGGATTCGAGGGTGACCAGAGGATCCTCGGCGGCGACTCTATCGCCGACCGCGACCAGGATCTCGACGATCGGCACCTCGGCAAAGTCGCCGATGTCGGGGACCGCGACCTCCTTCAGCGAAGCCACGACGCCTCGCGTTCGGGGTCGATCTCGTAGCGATTGATCGCCTTTACGACCAGCTCGGGCTGGATCTCGCGCGCCTCGGCGAGGCTGCGCAGGGTTCGGAGCGCGATATGTCGTCGGTCAACCTCGAAGAAGTCGCGCAGCGCCGCCCGATAGTCGGAGCGGCCAAACCCGTCGGTCCCGAGGGTCGCGAATGAGTTCGGGACCCAGGGCCGGATCTGCTCCGGGAACGAGCGCATGTAGTCGGTGGCGGCGATCACCGGGCCGACGCTGTCGCCGAGGCTGCGCTCGATCCAGGAGGGTTCGGGCTGGGCCGTCGGGTGCAGGGCATTGTGGCGCTCCAGTCGCAGCGCCTCGCGGCGCAGCTCGGTAAAGCTGGTTGCCGACCAGACATCGGCCAGTACCCCGAAGTCGCTCGACAACAGCTCGGCGGCGGCGATCACCTCGCGCAGGATCGCCCCTGAGCCGATCAGTTGGGCTCGCGGCCCCTTGCCCTTCGGCGCTTTGCTCAGCGGGTAGAGCCCGCGAACGATTCCCTCGGCGGCCCCTTCGGGGATCGCCGGGTGGGTGTAGTTCTCGTTCAAGAGCGTCAGGTAGTAATAGACATCCTCTTGCTCGGCGATCATCCGGCGCAGGCCGTCTTGAATCAGGACCGCGACCTCGTAGGCAAAGGTCGGGTCGTAGCTGACGCAGTTTGGGATCGTCGCGCTCAGTAGGTGGCTGTGGCCGTCCTCGTGTTGCAACCCCTCGCCGTTCAAGGTGGTTCGCCCCGAGGTTCCGCCGAGCAAGAAGCCGCGGGCCCGCGAGTCGCCAGCCGCCCAGGCAAGGTCCCCGATCCGCTGGAACCCGAACATCGAGTAGTAGATGTAGAACGGAATCATCGGTTCGTTGTGATTCGAGTACGAGGTGGCGGCGGCAATCCAGGAGGACATTGCGCCCGCCTCGTTGATCCCTTCCTGCAGCATCTGGCCGTGCTTGTCCTCGCGGTAGAACATCAGCTGGTCGGCATCTTGGGGCTCGTAGAGCTGGCCGACCTGGCTGAAGATCCCGAGCTGGCGGAACAGCCCCTCCATCCCGAAGGTCCGCGATTCGTCGGGGACGATCGGGACGATCTGCTTGCCGATCTGCTTGTCGCGCAGCAGGGTCGCGAGGATACGGACAAAGGCCATCGTTGTCGAGATCTCGCGCTCGCCACTTGAATTGAGCTGGGTCGAGAAGGCCTCGAGCTTTGGGGTCGGTAGGGCGGACGCCTGGCGGCGGCGCTTCGGCAGTGGCCCGCCGAGCTTGGCTCTCTGCGCGCGCAGCAGCTCGATCTCGGGGCTCCCGTCGCCGGGGACGTGGTACTCGAGCGCTCGCACCTGAGCGTCACTCAGTGGCAGTTCGAAGCGATCGCGGAACGCGAGTAGGTTCGCCTCGGTCACCTTCTTTTGCTGGTGGGTGATGTTTTGGGACTCGCCGGAGTCGCCGAGGCCGTAGCCCTTCACCGTCTTCGCCAGGATAACCGTCGGCTGGCCCTCGGTCCGGACCGCGGCGTCGTAGGCGGCGTAGACCTTGTGCGGGTCGTGGCCGCCCCGGTTCAACGCCCAAATCTCCTTGTCGGACATCCCCGCGACCATCTCCCGCAGCTCCGGGTACTTGCCGAAGAAGCGCTCCCGCACAAACCCGCCGTCGCGGGACTTAAAGGCCTGGTACTCGCCGTCGACGCATTCCTCCATCCGCTTCACCAAGAGCCCCGAGGAGTCGGCGTCTAACAACGAGTCCCAGCGCGAGCCCCAGATCACCTTGAGGACGTTCCAGCCGGCGCCGTGGAAGATCGATTCCAGCTCCTGGATGATCTTGCCGTTACCGCGAACCGGCCCGTCGAGCCGTTGCAGGTTGCAGTTGATGACGAAGATCAGGTTGTCGAGGCACTCCCGCCCCGCCAGCGAGATCGCTCCGAGCGATTCCGGCTCGTCGGTTTCGCCGTCGCCGAGGAAGGCCCAGACCTTGCGTCCCTCGACATCGGCGATGCCCCGCCCCGCCAGGTATTTCATGAAGCGAGCCTGGTAGATCGCCATCAGCGGGCCGAGACCCATCGAGACGGTCGGGAACTGCCAAAACTCCGGCATCAGCCAGGGGTGTGGGTAGGAGGAGAGCCCCGGCCCCGAAGCCTCCTGGCGGAATCTGTCCATCTGCTCGCTACCGAGCCGTCCCTCGAGGAAGGCACGGGCGTAGATCCCGGGCGCCGAATGACCCTGGATATAGATCAGATCGCCGCCGTGCTCGGATTCGTTGCCCTTCCAGAAGTGGTTGAAGCCAACCTCATAAAGGGTCGCGGCCGATTGGTAGGAAGCGATGTGGCCGCCAAGCTCGGACGAGTCCCGGTTGGCGCGCAAGACCATCGCCATCGCGTTCCAGCGAATCGCCGCGCGGAGCCGGTGCTCGACCGCTTGGTCGGTCGGGATCGTCGGCTGTGCGGCGGTCGGAATCGTGTTGATGTAAGGGGTTTGGCCCGACAGCGGGATCGGAGCCCCATGGTGGATCGCCCGCTCGACCAGCCGTTCCAGCAGCTCGTGGGCGCGTTCGGGGCCGTCGTTGGCGAGCACGCCGTCGAGCGCGTCGAGCCAGTCGCGGGTCTCGATTGGGTCAATGTCGACCGGATCCACCACGCCCCCATCATATGCACGCCGGGCGGGCACGCCGGATCGCGCCGGACAGATCGGGTTGCGCGCGATCCAGGGCGGCGCAGTTTTCTCAGCCGGAGGGTTCGACCGTAACCCGCGGCGCGATCAGCGTGTCGAGGCGAGCTCGAACCACCGCCTCGCCTCGGGCCTTCAGTCGCAGGGTCGAAATCGTGTTGCGGGTCGCCGGTCGGGTCGCGATCGGCCGCCACCCGTCTTGCGAGCGACGCTCAAAGATCAGCCTGCCGAAATCCGGGGCCACCGCCCACAGTTCGATCTGCGAATTCGTCTTCCGCTCAGCCCAAAACGGGAAGGCAAAAACCCGGCGCGATGGCTTCGGAACCCCGTCGACATCGTAGATGCCGCCTTGAATTACCTCGGTGTCGGGGCCGTCCTCGTCGCTGAGTTGGTAGTTGAAGACCGCTACAACGCCGGATTCGGCCAGCCGATAGAGCGTCTCGGCCAGGTAGGCGGCTTGACGATCCGACGGAATCCCACGGTTCGGATCGGGCGGGTTGGTTTCCCACCAGATCTCGGTTGCCCAGATTTGGTGGCGGGCTGGACCGCCGACGGTGTGGTAGCGCTCGCCAGCCCGAAGCAGGTTGCGCAGCTTTGGCATGTCGGCGACTCGCAGGTCGTCGTGGTCGAGCGCGTGCTGGGAGGGCGGGGCGTCCGGCCCGATCGGGTGGTGGTCGATGACATCGAACGTCGCCTTTTTGCAGCGGTCGGTGATCGGCTGTAGGTTGATGTCGACGCAGAGCAGTCGCCGCCACCAGACAAGCGGTCGCATCCGCCAGCCGTCGGTTGGGTCGCCATACGGGGCGGTTCCGCCGACGATCACCGTGTTGTTGGGATCGAGCGCCTTCAGCTCGGCGTAGCTCGCGTTGAGCAGCGCCCGGTAGAGGTTCGGCGAGCGACCCTGGCCGTGATCCCATTGCGGGGCAAAGAAGTGGCCGTGGTTGGCCTCGTTCCAGATCTGCCAAAACGAAACCTTGGGGAGATTCTGGCCGGGGTTTCGAGGGTCCGGGAACTCGCCGGAGTAGCGGGTCCCGAGCGCGAAGATGAAGTCGGCAAACGCTGCGGGGTCGGGGCTCCAGGCGCCATCTTGCATCGGGAAGTCGTAGTCCTCGCGGCCCGGTTGTTCGGCCCATTCGGGGGAGGATGAGATCGTCAGGACCAGCGGGACGCCGGATGCGGCCGATTCGCGGACCGCCGCGTCGGTGCCAGCCAGATAGTAGGCGCTCGGGTTGCGGCGGTCGGCTGGCTCGGTTGGCGCCGAGGCGCGCCAGTTGATGGTGATCCGGGCGAAGTCGGTTCCGATCGAGGCGGCTCGAGCGAAAGCGTCGGCTCGGACGGTCGGGTCGTTGGAGCGAAACAGCATCTCCGAGAAGCCGGTGCGCAAGTTCGCGGCCTCAGCCTCGCCGCTGCCGGCGGCAATTACGAGCAGCAAAACGCCGAGCGTCGCAAGGAGGCGCCAGCGCCGGCCGACTCGGCGGATCGCGCAAGTCTCCCCTGGCTTTGTTTGCGCCGAACGCACGCTGTCGAAAAGTATTGCAGGCGTCATTTGCTCACTGCCCTATTGGCGGTTGTCGTTGGGCGGGCCACTACGGCTGGTCGGGCAAGCTCGTCTCGCCAGCCGAGCTGACCCGCAAGGTCGGGTTCTTGCTCGTTTTCAGGGAGGTCGCGAGGATTCGGCTCGGCCCGACCTGAAACGATCGCAGTTGCCGCCAATCGCCGTCGCGAAGCTGCTCGAGGATGACCCGGCCAGGCGCCGGGGCGCGGAGCCAGAGGCCGATCCGTCGCCGACCTTTTCGGTCGGCGACGAAAGGAAAACGATAGGCGCGCAACGCAGGCTTGGCGGTCCCGGCGAGGTTGAAAAGTCCGCTCTGCTGCGTCGTCGAGAACGCGGTTGTGTCGGGGTCGCTGATCTGGAACCAGCTGACCTGCGAAACCCCCTGGCGCCATAGAACCGAAAGCGCCTCCTCGAGGTAGCGGGCGTGCTTGGCCAGCGGTAGCCCGTTCGGGTCGGGCGGCTTTGAATCCCACCAGATCTCGGTCGCCCAGATCGGCTTGTTGCGCTTTGGCAATGCCCGTCCGGTCTGTTTGGCTCGACTCAAAATCCGCGCCAACTTGCCAATGTCTGGAGTCGAAATATCGTCGTGGTTGAGGGCGTGGCGGGCCGGTGCCCCGATGTTGATCGGGTGGTGCGCCGCGATGTCAAACCTCGCCGGGTCGGGACAGCTGGTCGTTTGTAGCCGAGCGCCCCGAGCGCCTTCTTTGAGGCAGAGCATGGTGCGCCACCACAGCGCTGGCTGGGTGCGACTGAATCGGCTGTGGGTTGTGTCGCCGTACGGGGCGGTCCCCCCGGCAACGACTCGGGCGGTCTGCTGGGCCGACTTGATCCCGGCGTAGAAGGCGTTCAGCATTCGGCGGTACTGGCCCGGGGCGAACGACTCGCCGTCCTCGAATTGCGGGGTCAGGTAGGTGGCAAGGTTCGGTTCGGCCCAGAGGTGGAAGACCCGGACCGCTGGCAGGCTGCCGCCGCCGGGGTCGAAGCTCCCGGAGAAGCGGCCAGCCAGCGCCGTCGCAAACTCGCCGAGCGCGCTCGGGCTCGGCTTCCAGGTACCGGGCCGGGCAAGACTCGGCGCGGGGCGGCCGCTCCCCTCGGCGAAGTCGGGGGCGCTGTTGAGGAGGAGTTGGACCTTCAGCCCGCTCGCCGCTGCCTCTCGAACCGCCGCATCGAGGCGGGCCCAGTTGTAGGCGGGATCGGTCGGATCGCTCGGATCGGTCGGCTCGGCAGTGGCGATCGATCGCCACACCGCGAGGATCGTCACCGAGTCCGCGCCCGCCGTGACGCTGCGGGTAAACGCGTTTGTCCGGGCGGTCGCGTCGCCGCTCAGATAGCTCGCGTCGACAATCGACAGGGCCAGCGGCGGCTCCGCCGCTGCCCGCTCAACCCCGGCGCCGGGGAAAATGCAGACCGCCAGTGCGGCCAGCCAGAGCGCCGGGATCAGCCGAGCGGGCGGGGGCATTCAGGCCGTCGGAGTGGCGCTTCGCCGTCGGTTCAAAGCGAGCGCACCGGCCATGAGCGCGATCCCGATTAGGAGCACCGGTAAGAGCACTCCCAAACCATCGGAGCTTGAGCTGCCTGCCAGCTCGCCGATCACGTTGTCAAGCCGCCCAGCCGCGGCTTGGCCGGTTCCCTCGCTGGCTGTGACCGAGTCGGCGCCGGAGCTGTTGGCGCCAGCTGCCTCGCGGCCGTTGCGGCCCTGTCCGCGGCCCTGGCCGCGGCCTTGTCCGTACTCGCCTTGTCCGTACTCGCCTTGTCCGGCGATTCGCTCGGGTCCGGTGCGCTGCGCGAACTGGGCGACGGCCGCCCCGTCGGCCCCACGCTCGGCAAGCGCGGCGACCTGCGACGAGCTGAGCGGCCCCGAGCCGCTGCCGCTGACGCCGCCACCGTTCGAGTCGTTGCGACCGCCGGTGGCTTGGTCGCCGCCAAGACCCGGAAACGCCTCTTGGTACTCGCCGACCCCGGAGTTACCCGGCGGCAGATCGCGCGCCGAAGCAAGCGATGTCGCGGCCGCAAAAGCCGCGATCCCGAGAACCCCCGCGAGCAGCGAGGCGCGGAGGCGGGTTGAGGTTGTCGACGGCCGGCGGATGTTGCTTTTCTCAGGCATGGTTACCGAGTACTACGGTCAAGCCAGCACGATCCTGACAACCGTCGCAAAAAAAGCCACCCTCGGGCGGGGGACGGACCGGGGATTGTCGAAATTTGTCAGGGTTGACGCGCCCGCTCCGTATTTAGAGACGAGGTATCTGTTTGTGAGCAGCGCATCGATCAGCGACACCGCCCGTCGACCGGACGATCCGGCGGTCGTCCACACCCTCGCGACCCTGAGTAGGAACGCACCGGCGACGCTCGCCGCCGTCGCGACCTTCTCCCTCGTCACCTATCTGGCGTTGAAGGGCGGTGGCTTCGACCCGGTTGTGAGTCGCGAGGTCGGCATGGTTGCCTGGTTTGCGGTTGCCGTCGCTGGCCTGTTCGGGTTGTTGGGGGCGCTTCGCCCTTCCCGCCCGGCGCTGATTGCGGTGCTGCTGTTGACCGCCTTCGCGGCCAAGATCGCACTTGGTCTCGAGGACACCGACAGCGCCCAACGGACCGTCTCGGAGCTGGTCCGGGTCCTCACCTATCTCGGTGTTTTGGTTGCCGCGATTGCGGCGGGGCCGCGAGTCGAGCTGCGGGTCGTGGCCGGCGCGATTGCCGCCGCGATCGGGTTGGTGGCCTTGTTGGCGGTGCTGTCGCGGCTTCACCCCGGCTGGTTTCCTGCCAACGACACCGCCGCCCAACTGCCGACCACCCGAAACCGACTCAACTATCCGATCAACTATTGGAACGGTCTGGCGGCGCTGGTCGCGCTGGGGATGCCGTTGCTGCTCCACTTCGGCGCCGCAGCCAGCCGACCGGCGTTGCGGATTGCGAGCTCGGTTGCTTTGCCGGTCGGGGTCTTCGCGATCTATCTGACCTTTTCGCGCGGCGGAGTATTGGCGGCCCTGGTGGCGATCGGGGTCCTGCTGGCGCTGCATACGAACCGCCTCGCTCTCGTCGTTCAGTTGATCCCGGCGGCGGCGGCGAGCGCGATTTTGATCGTGGCTACCGAACAACGCCAGGCGTTGGCCGACGGCCTCGGCAATCCGGCAGCCAATGCGCAGGGGAACGAGGTGTTGGCGCTGCTGTTGGTCGTGCTCGTCGCGTCGGCCTTTGCCGCCGCCGCCCTCGGGTTGGCGGCGCGGCATGGAATCGGCCCACGGCTCCGGCTCGATTCCGTCAAGCGCCGCCGACTCGCGGTCGCGAGCTTCGCGGTCGCGGTTGTGGCCGCCTTGGCGCTAGGCGCACCGGGGCAACTGCGCGACTCGTGGCAGGAGTTCAAGCGGCCGCTTGATACCGGGCTCGGTGCCGAGCGCTTCGACAGCGTCAGCGGCAGTGGTCGTTACCAGTATTGGTCGACCGCGCTCGATGCGGCAGCGAACAATCCCTGGCAGGGACTTGGCGCCGGGACGTTTGAGTTTGAGTGGGCCGAAAACGGCTCGCTCCCGGGCTCGGTCCGAGATGCCCACTCGTTTTATTTCGAGGCGGCCGCCGAACTCGGCTACCCGGGGATGCTGATTGCGTTGGCGCTGTTGATCGGGCCGGTCGTCCTCGCGACATTGGTCGCGCTGCGGTGCCCCCGCGACCATCGGGCGATCGCGGCCGCCGCGATCGCAGCAATGTCCGCCTTCGCCTTCAGCGCCGCGATTGACTGGGTCTGGGAGATCCCGGTGCTGCCCGTCTGCTTCTTCTTGTTGGCCGCGGTCGGCTGGTCTCGCCGCGACCGGACCGCCGTGGCTTCGTCGGCGGCCCGCAGATCGGGCCCGCTGGCGCGCTACCTGATCGTCGCCGCTGCACTCGGGGCGTTTGCGGTGATCGCGATCCCCTACTCCGCGACCACCGCGCTGCGCGACAGCCAGCACGCCGCGGAGGTTGACGGCGATCTGGCGCGGGCGTACTCGCGGGCTGGCGACGCCGAAGATTTGCAGCCGTATTCGGCGCTTTCGCCGATGCAAAAGGCGCTTGTCCTCGAGGCGGCGGGTGAATATCCGGACGCCGTCATCGAGGCGCAACAGGCGGTCAATGACGAACCACGAAACTGGGCGTCGTGGTTGGTGCTGTCGCGGATGCGGGCTGCGGCTGGGCAGGTCGGGCCAGCGATCGCCGCCTTTCGCCAGGCCCGTTCGCTGAATCCGCGTTCGATCGAGTTCGTCAGTTCGACCGAACGCGAGCGAGCGATCGATCAGGGGATCGCGGGATGAGCGATTACCGGGAAAATTCTCCCGGCTCGTTGCCGGAGTGGCCCGATTGGGCCGACCCGTCGGTTGCTCCGGGTGAGCTCGATCAGCTCGAACCGGTTACGACCCTGTTACTAGATCAGCGGCCGATTCCGGCCGCCGGGCTGCGCTCGCGGATTCGCGCGACTATCTTCACCGCACCGCCACCGCGGCGCCGCGAGCGAGTCCGGGCGACGATCCTCGCCTACTCCTGCACCAGCTGCGGCCTGTTCGCGATCGCCGCCGCCGGTCTCGCCGGAATCGGCCCGTTCGCGGCCTGAGGGCGCGCGCAAAAATAAGTGCGGCTTTGCGCGGCCGATTATCGTCGCGGATGCGCCGCCGTCCCGAGCCCGCAATAGCGCTGCTATTCCGGCCTCGCTCCGCCGTCGCCCCGCTCGATCCTCGACCGCCTAAATCGAGCACTTATTCTTGCGCGGGCCCTGAGCTGAGAGGTCGGCAGGAGATCGCGCGGCTTCACCCGGCCAGCGAGCGGCGCGGCTTCACCCGGCCGACGAGCGGCGCGGATGCGGCGGTTCGGATCAGTGGGAGGCGCCGGCGGCGCTGAGATCCTGCTCGCGCAGCCATTCGACCGAGCGGGCGATTCCATCGTCGAGCGCGACCTGCGACTCCCAGCCGATCAGGTTCTTCGCCTTCTCAACCGACGGCCAGCGGCGCTGAACGTCGACCTTGAAGGTCGGAAGGTGCTCGAGCGCAAATTCCTCGGGGTCGTTGCCGCAGGCGTTCCAGATCACTTCGGCGATCTCGGCGATCGTCATCTCTTCGCCGGCTGAGATGTTGAAGTCCTCGTTCTCGCCCGCTGGGTGCGCCATCGCGGTGACCACCCCGTCGGCGATGTCATCGACGTGGGTCAGGGTGCGGGTCTGCTCCCCGGAGCCGAAGATCTGTAGCGGCTTTTGCCCCGACAGCACCTTCTTGATTAGGTCCGGAACGGCGTGGGCGATCCCGGGCTCGGGGTCGGGCATCTCGCCGGGCCCGTAGGCGTTGAAGGGGCGACAGATCGTGTACGGGAGGCCGTGCTCGTCATGGATCGCCTCGCAGTAGATCTCGCCCGCCAGCTTCGAGAACCCGTAGGCCGAGACCGGCGTCGGGCAGTCGAGGATGTGGGACTCGGTGGTTGGGAACTCGGTCGCCCGCTCGAAAACCATCGACGAGGAGACGTAGACCATCCGCGATACCTCGCGCTCGAGCGCAACCCGGAAGATCGTGTTGTAGAGGCCGTTGTTGACCTCGAGCAGGGTGTGCGGGAGCTTGTGGAAGTTGCCGATGCCGCCGACGATTGCCGCTAGGTGGATGATTCGATCGCACCCCTCCGACGCCTTGCGAGCCTCGTCGAGCACCCGCAAATCGCCGGTGTGGACATCGCACTGCTCGGCGATCCAAGCGGCGGGCTGACGTTGGTCGGAGATCCGGACCTCGAAGTCGCCGTCGCGGAGCAGCCGACGGACCACCGCGGCACCGATAGTTCCGGCGCCGCCGGTGACCAATACCTTGCTCATCGAGCGAAACTTAGCGGAATCGATTCGCCCGCCTCGCGTGACGGCCGCGGCAGGTTGCTGTGGTGCTGTTCGCCGTCGCGGCGATCCTCGGCACCGTCACTGAACAGCGCCTTGCGCCCCAAGACATCCCACGGGTCGCAGACCAGCAGCCCGTTGGCCAACCGCGGCCCGAGTGTCTCGAAGGCGGCGTGGTTGGTGGCGATCACGACCGCGCTGGCCGAATCAAGGACCTCGTCGAGCGGCTCGGAGTGGTCGGGCACGTGCGGGTCGTGGCAGGCGACTCGAGCCAGGCTCCGCTCCAGCAGCCGGATCAGCTTGAACGAGAGCGAGTCGCGGGTGTCGTCGGCGTCGCGCTTGAAGCTGAGGCCAAGCACCGCGATCTTGCGATCACGAAGCGATCCGTCGAGCCGCTGGGTCAAACCGTCGACGATGAATCGCGGCATCGTCTCGTGGACTCGCGAGACCGCCAGCAGCATCCCCGGAGCGGCGGAGCGCTCCTCTGAGAAGGCGAAGTCCTTGCGCAGGCAGGTCCCGGCGGTCAAGCCCGGCGCCGCGATTCCGCCGCGCGGGTACTTGTGGTTGATCAGATCGATGATCTCGAAGGCGTTGGCTCCGTACTGCTCGCACTCCATCATCAACAGGTTCGGGATCGCGAAGGTGACGTAGCGGTAGATGTTCGTCCAGATCTTGGCGAGTTCGGCCTGGGTCGGTTCGGTCCTAATCACCTCGGTACCGAAGACCGAGAAGAGGGCTGCCGCGCGTTGGTAGGAGCCGTCGCCGATCCCGCCGACGATCGCGGGCAGCGAGGCGATCTCGTCGAGGAACGCGCCCTCGGCGATCCGCTCCGGAACATGCGAGACGAAGAAGTCCTCGCCGACGGTAAAGCCACGTCGTTGCTCGATGTAGCCAGCCACCCATTCGGTTGTTCCGGGGGCGACGGTCGAGCGCAAAATCAGCGAGTGGCCGGGTCGAAATACCGGCATCAGGTCGTCGATCACGGCACGGATTTGCGAGACATCGATCTCGATGTGGCTGAGCGCAGGGGTGCCGAGGGTGAGGATGATGTGGTCGGCGGCCGCCGCGGCCCGGACATCGGAGACCGTCTCGAGGCGCCCCGCCGCGAGAACCCGTTCAAGGACCTCTTGCGTACCGGTCTCGTCAAACGGCATTCGACCCTGGTTGACCGCGTCAATCACCGAGCTGAGCTTTTCGACCCCGAGCACGTCGACACCGCGATCGGCGAACGAGAGCGCCAACGGCAGCCCCACTCGACCCAAACCGATCACCGCTAAACGGCCCAATCTCTGATGTTCCCCGTTTGAATTCATAGCTCCCCGTCCATCTTCATAGCTCCCCGTCCATCTATAAGCGGCGGATTATGATCCCTGATCGGAGCGAGACGCTGTCTGCCCTAACCAAAGCTAGAGATCTTCAGCTGCTCGCCGTGAACCGACCCGGAAGCTCATCCAACCCATGACTCCGACAAAAACGACAATACCGAACGGGAGCAATCCGTCAAGAGAAGTTCCCATCGTCTCGAACCAGCCGGGGGCATTCGGGTCGACCAGCCAGACTCTGGCCTGGACAAAAATCGGCGCCAGCGGGTTGAATGCGAGGGCGTCAAACAGGATCTTCTGCTGGATCACATCGAGCGGGTAGAGGATCGGGCTGGCGTAGAAGAGGACCCGCGCCATGATCGGCCAGAAGTGGGCGACATCGCGGGTGCCGACGTGGAGGCCGGCCAGCAGCAGTCCGAGGCACCAGGTGACGAGCGCCAACCAGGCGACGATCACGACCACGAGCAGCCAGCTCCAGCGCGGTTCGACCCCGTCGAGCAGGAGCCAGGTGAGCGCCAGGGCCAGATTGGCCAGGAGGGCAAACCCGGCTGAGAGCAGCGCCGCCGCTGGCAGCGCGATCGTGGGCAACGGCAGCTTGCGGACCAGGCCACCGTTCGAGGACAGCGAGCGCATTGCGACGCCGGTTGCCTCGCGAAAGAAATTGAACAGGACCAGGTTGAGTAAGAGCAGCGCCCCGAAATGAGGGACGGTGCCGATGAATCGCTCGATCACCTCGGAGACGAAGACGTAGACGACCCCAAAGTAGAGGATCGGCGCGATCACGAGCCAGGCGTAGCCGAGCTTGGTTTCGGCGTAGCGGCGACGGAAGTCGGTTGCCGCCAGAATCCAAACCAAGCGGCGCAGGCCAACTCCGTGCAGCGGCGAGGTTCCGGCCGCAGGGACCGCCTTTAAGGCCCGGTGCGCCCGCGCTGGTTCGTCGCCGTCGCTCATTGTTGTGGCGTCGCGTCGGCGGTCTCCAGCAGTGCGACCGATCGTTCCAGGTTGAGCGGCCCGCGCGAGGTGTCGTCGCGGCGCCCCACGACCTCGAAGCTTGCCTCGGCACGCTCGCTGACTCGCCTCGGCGGCGACGAATCGGGGCGGTGAACCAGCGCGCAACCGAGCCGGTAGCGGCCCGGAGCGAGCGGGTTCGACAGCGTTGCGGCGAGTCGTGCCGGGCCGGGCGCGAGGTGCTCGACGGCGGGCAGCGGCTCGGTGCAGCCGAAGATCTCGACTCCGCCCTCGGTTCGCAACTCGATCGCCAGCGCCGGGGCAACGATCCGACCTTCGATCGTTGCCTCGAGCGCGATCTCAATTCGGCGACGGTCCCCCTCGCCCGCTCCGGTGGGTGGGACCGACCGAACCTCGAGACTGATCAGGTTCGCTCGCAGCGCCCGCGCGGTCCGCTCCGGGGCGCCGCCCGCGGTGACGGAGTGTGGCGGCTCGTCGCCTTCGCCCTCCTCGCCCTCCCACGACTCGCGATAGCGCGCCGCCACCTCACGCGGGTCACCGATGATCGCCACCTTCCCGGACTCGAGCAGGAGGGCGCGGTCGCAATAGTCCTCGAGTCGGCGGTGGCTGACCAATAAGACCGAGCGACCCTGCTTGCGAAAGCGGTCGAACGCCTCGACCGAGCGGCGCCGAAACGCCGCGTCTCCAACCGCCAGGATCTCGTCGAGAACCAGGATGTCGGATTCGGCTTCGAGCATCACCGCGAAGGCGAGGCGGACCCGCATTCCTGAGGAGAAGTTCCGCAACTCCAAGTCGGCATGTTCGCTGAGCTCCGCGAAATCGAGGATCGCCTCGGTTCGGCGCCGCAGTCGGCTCGGATCGATTCCGAGGATCGTGCCGTTGATCAGGATGTTCTGGCGGGCCGTCAGTCCGGGTTGAAAACCGATTCCGAGTTCGAGCAGCGGCGCCAGGTGCCCCGCCACCTCGACCCGACCCGAGTCCGGGGAATAGATCCCCGAGATCAATCGCAACAGGGTTGATTTGCCGGCCCCGTTTGCCCCGGCGATCCCGAAGACCTCACCCGCTTTGACATCGAAGCTGACCTCATCGAGGACCCTGACACTGCGACTCCCCGACCGCAGCCGACCGGCGGTCGGCACCGCGAACGACTTGCTGAGTCGGTCAACCCGAACGATTGTCTGTGCGACCTCCCTTCCCATCGCCGCCAAGAATAGGCCGGACGAGCCCTCGCAAGCGAGCCGCCCGATGTCCGACTGTGTAGGATCCCGGCGCGACGAGCGAGGGGGATCGCGTCGTCGTCTCGATGCAATATCTGGAAGAGAATACGATCTTCCACCTGACCCATTACAAGGCGGGGTCGCGGTGGATTCACCGAATTTTGAAGCGCTGCGTGGCCGACCGCCTGCTTCCGATTCAGGCTGATCGAGCCGAGCTGTTGTCGCAGCCGATCGAGCCCGGCCGTGTCTACAGCGCCTGCTACGCAAGCCGAAGCGAGTTCGAGGCGCTCGACATCCCGCCGGACTCGAAGCGGTTTTTCATCATCCGAGATATGCGCGACACGACTGTCTCGGCCTATTTCAGCCTCAAGATAAGCCACGTTCGCAAGGACGACGCGGAAATCAACCCGCTGCGCGATCGACTCGCCGATACCGAACTCGAGCAGGGCCTGTTGATGATCCTCGACGACTGGATGCCGCTGAGCGCTGAAATCCAGTCATCGTGGCTCGAGGTCGGGGAGCCGTTTATCCGCTATGAGGACCTCCTGAGCGACGACACTGGGATCCTTGAGCGAGCCCTGATCGATCAGTGCGAGCTTGGGATACCGCGCGAGACGCTGCGCGAGGCGATCGACTTCGTCAGCTTCGAGCGGCTCAGCGGCGGACGCAAGCGCGGCGACGAGAACCTCGCCGACCACTACCGCAAGGGTATCGCCGGCGACTGGGAAAACCACTTCACCGAACCGGTCAAAGACGCATTCAAGGAGCGCTTTGGCGAGCTCTTGATCGCGACCGGCTACGAATCCGACAACGACTGGTAGCGCCGCGGCGCTACGGCCGCAGCAGCTTCAGCCGGTAGAGCTTTTGCAGGACGTGGTGCCTGCGCATGTAGGGGCGGATCGCCCGGCGCATCTCCGCCGCTGTCGGCTCATGGCCGATGCTGCGCCGTCGCAGCTTTCCCATCTCCGCCCGCAGGTGTTGATCGAGCCAGGCGGTTGTCTTTTGGGCGTCGTGGACCCGGAAGCAGCCGAGGAATCGTGGCAGTCGCTTGACCTTCGCGTCGGCGTCACGGAACCGCAGCAGGAGGTCCCAGTCAAGCGCGACCTTCCAGTTCGGATCGATTGCGGCGCCGGAGCGATCCCACAACGAGCGGCGCCAGAACATCGTCTCCTGGGGCACGAAGTCGGCCCACGAGAGCAGATCGGAATTGTGGCGGGGTAGGACCCAGCGACCGATGTCGTGGTCGGCTTGGTCGATCAGGACGCGGTGCCCGTAGACCAGGTCGACCTCGGGGTGGCGCTGAAAGTAGCGGGCCACGTAGGCGAGCGCTCCTGGGAGCAGCGTATCGTCGGAGTTCAGGTAGGCCATGATCTGGCCGTCGGTGTGGCTGAACCCCCGGTTGATCGCGTCGCCCTGACCGCCGTCGGGTCCGCTCTCCCAAAAGTGCAGTTCGTCCGCCGCCGCCTCCAAGATCTCGACGCTGGAGTCGTTTGAGCCGCCGTCCTGCACGACGTATTGCAGTCGTGGGTAGCTTTGATCGAGCACGCTGCGAATCGTCCGCCCAAGGAACCGGCCCTGGTTGTAGGACGGGGTCACGATCGAGATTGTCGGCGGGTCGCTCAGGGTGATCGCGCGCCCGTAGCGACCGGGCAGCTTCAGCTGGCGCGGTTCGTAGTGATTGAGACGACCGATCCGGCGAGCAAAGAATCGATCGCGGAGCCGGGCGCGGCCGACCCGCATCACGCGGCTGAGCTTCCGCCGCTTGACCCGAATTGTCCGGCGCAGTCCAACTCGACGCTTTTTTGCCCGTCTGGCGGCCATCGGGGCCGCGATTGTGGCCGTCGCGCCGCCCCTTCGGAACGGGCGAGATCGTCTTGGGGCCGCGCGTCGCAGCTCGCTGACGCTGCGCTGAAGCTCGGCCACCTGGCGTCGCAGTGCCAGGATTTGGGCGGCGCTGTCGGTCGATTGGCTATCGGCCTCTTCGCGGTTGACGGCTCCCTGCAATGCGGCGATCTGCCGTCGCATTAGGGTCAGTTCGTTCGAGTCGATCGCGCTCGCGTCCGGCGTCGCTTCGCGATCGAGCGCTTCGGCGCGCTCGCCGGACTGTCCTCGCGGAGATTCGTCGCGGTCGTCCCGCGCGACGAGCGGCGCGGCGCCGATCGCGGCGGAGAGGCGGCGTCGATCGCGTTCAGCGAGGAAGCGAAGGTTGCGCAAGGTGCGCGCGCTCGCCGGATCTTCGCCGCTGGCGGCGTCGATCGAGTTGGCGATCTGGCGCAGGGTGAAGTCGAGGTTGCGCAGGCCGCGTCGGCGGCGCTCGGCCGCGATCGGTTGGTCGCTCGCCAGTAGTCGATCGACCTCGGCGCCGAGGTCCCGCAGGCGTCCCGCGGTCGCGTCAAGGTCGATTGGTGGGGTCTGATTCAAGCTCGCTCTCCTTTCTGGGTCTTTCCGGAGTCCGCACTGCCTCGCCGAACCCCGCTGCCGTCGATTCCGGACGATGCAGCTTATAGCCGCCGGTTGTCAAAATCGTGCCGAACCGACGCTCCAGATCGTTTAGAACCGGCTCCGGGAGGGCGCGCCGCCAGTCGCCGACGATCCCGAGTCGATGGTGCGAGGAGGTGTCTTCGCGACCGCGCGGACGCCCCCCGGTTTGGCGCTCGAAGCGCGCTCGTCGGACCGCTCGACGGAGCCGGAGCCGAGAGACCCGCAGCCCGCAGTGGCCGCGCAACAGCTCGTCGAAGCACTCCTCGTCATCCTCGATCAGGTCCTCGTAGCGGACGATTCGTTCGGTCGGGCCAGCCGCGAGCCACGAGCGCTGGATCTCGGCGTTGAGCGGCAACCATTCGTCGAGCATCCGTGCCATCCCGGCCAGCTCGTCCAGCTCCTGCAACTCGGCGCGGAGTCGCCGCATCGCGGCAATTTCGAACGGCCGGTGGCTGATTTTAACGCTGTAATAGGCGGACACCAAGGTGTCGCGAAGGTCGCGGATCACGACGAAGCGTCGGCTCCCGTCCGGCATCTCGGCCGCCTCAAATTGGCTCCGGGTCAGGTAAAGCGTTGGATAGACCGAGCCCGCCGCGATTGGAGCGTCAAGAAACTGCGAGAGGTCGGCTCGCGGGGCTACGATCCGGCGGCCCGCGATCATCCGCAAGATTGCGTAGACCCACTGCGAACCCGCCTTGTAATGGGTCAGGTGCAGGACCGTCGGCCTCGCAGCCGCTTCTCTTAGCCGCCGGGCGCTGGCTGTATCCAACGCTGGATCAAGCCGATCGAACGAGACGGACCTGATCGCGGTTGATCCAGAGCTTGGTGTCCGACTTGCTCCCGTGGGTCAGGACCGCAAAACCACCATCCGCATCGGCCAACTTCTTGACCGCGACCTGCGCGCTCTCGGTCACCTTGATCTGATCGGCCCGTTGGTCGCTGCCGCGTCCTGCAAAGACGATGAGTGCAGGCATCCTTCTTCCTCCTCCTTCAGTTGTGCGACAGAGCGTAGCGCGCCTTCGAGCGGCCCGTAAAAGTTTTCGTGGCTTGAAATTCCTCGCTCATCGGGGCTGGCGCACTACGATTCGCGATGATGTCGGCAACGCGACGTGGAATCTGAGCCCGATGGGAGCGATCCGATTTTCGATCGATCCCGGGATCGTGCGCGAACTCACGCAGGGGCTGCCGCTGAAGGTTTTCGTTGAGACGGGTACCTACGAGGGCGAGGCGGTAAGCGCCTTACTGGGTTCGTTCGAGAAGCTGCACACGATTGAACTCTCGCCGCAGCTGCACGGCCAGGCAAAGCAATTGTTCGCTCGCGACGACACGGTCGCGGTTCATTACGGAAGCTCGCCCGACGTGCTGCGAGAGATCGTGCCGCGCTTGCGCCGCCGCGCCGTCCTCTACTGGCTCGATGCGCACTGGACCGACGCCTCCAGTCCGACCGATCAAGGACAGTGCCCGCTGCTCGAGGAGCTGGCGGCGATCAAGACGATCAGTGCCAACAGCGTCGTCATGATCGACGACGCGCGGCTCTTCTTGGCACCGCCGCCGGCACCGGCGATCGCGGCCGACTGGCCTGACCTAACCGCGGTCCTTGGCGCTTTGGGGCGGCTCAATCCCGAGCACCAGTTGCTGGTGATCGACGATGTGATCGTCTTTCACCCCCCCGCGATCGCCGCGCGACTACGCGACTACGCGAGAAATCACGCCGTCGATGTCTTGACTCGGATCCGGTCGAGCGAGCGGATCGCCGACAACCTCGATCGGATGCGGCAGACGATGGCGACGCTGCGAGCCGATCGGACCGATCGAAACAGCGCGGTCGATCGGCTGGCGGAGCGGATCGTTGAGCTTGAGCAGGGACTGGCCGGGTTGCCACAGGCGCTGCGCCCGGACCCAACCCCCGATCCCGTCGTTTCCCCTGATCCCGTCGAAGCCCTACGCGATGGGCTCGTGCCGCTAGATCAACGCATCGGCTCAATTGCGGGTCGGCTTGATTCGCTCGAGGCCTCGTCGAAGGCGCTGCGCGCGCTGGGACGGCGCGCTGAAGCGGGGCTGGCCGACGCGGCCGACGCGGCGGCCGCTCGGGCCGAGAGCCTCGGTCGAATCGAGGCGACGATCGAGGAGATGCCGAATCGGAGCGACCGCCGCCATCGTGAACTGGGGGGTCAAATCGGGGCGCTCAGCGGCGATCTGGGCGGCAAGCTCGGGGCGCTTGATGGCGAGATGGGTTTGCAAACCGAAGCGTTGAGGGGTGAGCTGACTCGACTCCAGGCCGCGGTCGAGCAGGGCCGCAAGGGCGGGGTCGAGGCAGGCGAGGCCGTAGCGTCGAGGGTCGATTCATTGGAGGCGCGGATCGCCGAGCTAACCGAGCGAATCCCGGAGCCACGCACCGGGCTCACCGCGCGGTTTTTTGGCGCCTCCGGCCGGTCGACTCGGCGGCGCTCACGCGCCACC
>JAHEXU010000288.1 GCA_023251975.1 bacterium
GCGCAGCCTGCTCAACGACCAGCGCACCCTGGGGACGGCGCGGGCGGTTTCAATTACCGCCCAGGTTGCCGCGGCGCTTGATGCCGCCAACCTGGCCGGGCTGATTCACCGCGATGTCAAGCCGGGCAACGTCCTGATCGAGCCGGGGGTGGGCGGCGCCCCCGAGCACGTTTACCTGACCGACTTCGGCCTGACCAAGCGGCTTGTCGGCGGCGCCCAGCAGAGCGCCGATCTGACCGCCACCGGCGCCTTTGTCGGCACGATCGACTACGTCGCGCCGGAGCAGATCCAAAGCCACAAGCTCGACGCCCGAACCGATGTCTATGCGCTCGCCTGCATGCTGTATGAGATGCTCGGCGGTCGGCCCCCGTTTGGCCACTGCTTCGACAACGTCGCCAAGATCTACGCTCACCTGCAGGAGCCGCCGGACTCGCTGCTCGAGCTCGAGCCGACCCTTCCACTCGCGCTCGACACGGCCGTCGCACGGGGTCTCGCCAAGGATCCCAAGGATCGATACCCGAACGCCGGCGCCCTCGCTCGCGCAGTCATCGCAGCCGCCGAGCTGAGCGACCAGGCCCCGGTCATCCTGCGCGATCAGCGCCCGACCGAGCCCGTAACCCAGCCGTTCCTCGCGGCGGACGGGGCTGCGACCGAGCAGCCGACCCGGCCGACACCGCTCAAACCCGAACCGGCGGGCAGCGAGCGCGCCGTCGCCTCATCTCCGGGCGCCGCCGCAGCCACCCTCGCCTCCTCCTCCGGGGCCGCCTCGGCCACCCTCGCCTCATCCCCCTCAACTCCCTCGCCGGTCGCGGCGCGCTCCGGGTCCGCCTCGACGCGACGTCGGCTCGGCTTCGCCGCCGTGGCGCTGCTTGGACTCGGCGCTGCGGCTTTGGCGCTACTTGGCGGCGGTAGCGGCGACGGATCCGGCGACGGCTCCGAGGACGGCGGGACTGTTGCGGCGACCGCAAAACTCGGCAGCTTTACGCCGATCGGCGGTACCCCGGTCGGGGTTGCCGCCGACGACAGCGGGGTTGTCTGGGTATCGAATCGTGAGGAAGCGTCGGTAAGTCGGATCGACGGAGATTTTGTCGACACGATCGAGCTTGACGACACGGCGCCGGAAGGGATCGTGACGGGTGATGGCGGGCAGATCATCGTGGCCGACGGGGTTGGCGGCGTCGTAACCCTGTCGCCTGACGGCGCCGATGTCGCGACGACCCTGCTCCCCGGAGCGACACCGAAGGCGCTCGCCTACGACCCTGACGCTGGCGAGGTCTGGGCGAGTGACGGCTCGAGCGGTGTTTGGCGAGTCGACCCCGCCGGGGTGTCGGAGCCGGAGCACTTCGACCTCGGGGCGAGCGAGACCCACGGCGTAGCGGTTGCCGGCAGTTCGGTCTGGGTGGTCGATCGCGGTTCCGGCCAGGTGATCCGGGAGACCTTTGAAAACCTGACCGACCAGCTTGCGTTTCGTCCGGTCGGTGCCAACCCCAAGGCGATCGCGAGCGAGCCCGAGGGCGACCGCGTTTGGGTTGTCAATACCGACGACGACAGCGTCCAGGCGATCACGGTCGCCGACGGTTCGGTTGAGCCGCCGCTCAAGGTTGGCGACACCCCCCGCGGAGTCACCGTCGGGGCTGGGTTCGTCTGGGTCTCAAACGGCGCCTCCAACTCGGTTACCCAAATCGATCCGGAGCAAAACGTCGCCGTCGACACGATCGAGGACGTCTGCGACGGCCCCGAGGACATCAGCTTCGGCGCCGGCTCGGTTTGGGTTGCCTGTGGCAATGCCGGTGTCCCCGGCAAGACCGGGGTCCGCGAGATCATCCCGCCGTGAGCGCTGGGAGCGAACCGGGCAACTCGGGCGGAGAGTGGGCGCGGCAACCAGGTCCGAAGCGCGCCTGCGCGCGGATTTCCTGATCGATTCCTGGAGCGCTCGCTGCGCTCGCGTCGAGTTCGCGATGGCGCCGCGAGCCCGGCAGCACCCGAGCCGCGTCATTTCACGCCGGGTTGGTCCGGGTTCGTATCAGCCGATCCTCGCTGTCGTCTTCTGCCCGGGCCGCGCGTCTGCCCAGATCGGTCCGCCGTCTTTCTTGAGTCAGGCCCTGGCGGACCGGGCTTGTCTGGTTCTAGGGCA
>JAHEXU010000174.1 GCA_023251975.1 bacterium
CAACACCCCGGACGGCGTCTGGGTGTCGTCCGAGAATGGCGTCGCGCTTGACAACTGGCAGCCCGACCAATCAAAGATCCCCGGGCTACGCCGCTACGCCAGGTTCTTTGGCCGTGAAATCGTCCCCAATGCGTACACGCTCGAGGATTCGCTCGATCAGTACGACTCGATGGTGAAGGAGAAGACGCTGGCCGACCCGTCGAAGCGTGATCCGCGATGGCTGCAGATCTTTCCTTCCTCCGAGCTTGCCGATTGGAAGCGGCTCTGGCCGGTCCGACCGACCTTCGTCCACGGCACCCTGGACTACGGGACGATTCGCGGCTCGTGATCGGGGCCGGCGCGCTGGTCACGGGATCGGGCCGCGGTCTCGGCCTCGAGATCGCGCGGGTCCTGGCGGGGCGTGGCTTAACGGTCCATCTGACCGATCTCGACGAGGCGTCGGCCGCGTCGGCGGCAGCTCAGATCGGCGGAACCGCCTTTGCTTCCGCGCTTGACGTGCGCGACGCCGAAGCCTGTCGCGCCGCCGCCTGCGCGACGGTCGAACGGGCGGGCTCGCTCGCCGTTTGGGTCAACAACGCCGGGGTGCTGACGCCGGGTCCGGCTTGGCAGCAGGACGAGGCAGCCCGCCGGTTGATGATCGATGTCAACGCTCACGGCACGATCAACGGGACCCTGGCGGCACTCGAGCCGATGCGTCAGTCCGGGTCCGGCCACGTAATCAATGTGATCTCGTTGGCGGGTCTGGTTGCCGCACCCGGCGAGACCGTTTATGCGGCCTCGAAGCACGCCGCGATCGCTTTCAGCGTCGGCACCCTGATGGATCTGCGCCGGGCCGGGATCGAGCGGATCGATATCTCCTGCCTCTGCCCCGATGGGATCTGGACTCCGATGCTCGAGGACAAACTCGATGATCCGGCGGCAGCCGCGTCGTTTATCGGCACTCTGCTGTTGCCGGAGCAGGTTGCCGAACGGGTCGGAGCGCTGCTCGACAAGCCGCGCCCGGTGACCGCGATGCCGCCTTATCGGGGCGCCCTGATCCGGATCGTCGACCTGTTTCCCCGACTCGGTTTGAGAATCCTCGGCCCGATGTTCGTCCAGGCCGCGCAGAAGCAGCGCCGGATCAAGCGGAAGGTCGCGGCCGGCAAGTGGCCCCCCTCAAAGAACGCCGCGGGCCGCTGAACCACGGTTGCCGTCTCCCCGCCCCGCGAGGTTTGATTGCGCAGCGCTCGCGGCGGGCTAGACTGGTCGGCTGCGATGCAGCGTTTGTCCGATCCGGTTTATCGGCACCGGTTCTTCCAGGTGGCCGCTGACGCGCTGCTTTGCGCGTTGGCCTTCTTCTTGGCGTTTCGACTCCGCTTTCTCGACACCCCGAGCGGCGTCCCGGCGCGCTACGACGAGGTCATCCTTGGCTCGATCACCTGCGTCGCGATCGTCAAAGCGCTGATTTTTACCCTGATGGGGCTGCACCAGACCTGGTGGCGCTACTTCCGCCTCGCCGGGGTTTGGTCGATCGTCCGCGCCGCCTTGGTCGCCTCGATCCTGTTGGTCTTGTTCTTCGTCTTCGTCAAGCCGTTCTACGCGGTCGCCCCGGGTGAGAGTCACGAGAGCGCTACCCAGATGCCCCGGTCGGTGGTGATCCTCGACCTGATCCTGACCGTCGTCTTGTTGAGTGGGGCTCGGGCACTGGTCCGGTTTACGCTGCTCGAACGGCGGGTGCGGACCGCCGCCGCGGGCAGCGGCCGGACTGTCGTCATCGTCGGAGCCGGATCCGGCGGCCAGGCGGTCGCCCACGAACTCAAGGTCAACCCCGATCTACGCTCCCACGCGATTGGGTTTATCGATGACGACCCGCGAAAGCGCGGCATGGTGCTCGATGGGCTCAAGGTTCTCGGCACCACCGACACGGTTGGGGAGGTGTTCGCAAGCGAACGCCCCGATGAGGTGATAATCGCGATTCCCTCGGCACCGGGGGAACTTCGCGGCAAGATTGTCGCGGCCGCCCGCGAGCGCGATATCCCGGTTCGAACCCTGCCGACGGTGTTTGAGCTCTTGCGTGGCAACGTCAAGCTGTCCCGGCAGCTTCGCGAGGTCCGGGTCGAGGATGTGCTCGGCCGCGATCCGATCGTGATGGAGTTGGAGCGGGTCGGCGCCTACCTGCGCGACCGAACCGTCTTGGTGACCGGCGCCGGTGGCTCGATCGGGTCAGAGCTGGCTCGCCAGATCGCTCGGGTTAGGCCAAGCAAGCTGATCCTGCTCGACCATGCCGAGGACAACCTGTTTGAGATCGACCGAGAAATGAACGAGGAATGGCACTTCACCTCGATCGAGTCGGTGCTCGCAGACTGCAAGGAGCCGGATCGGATGCTCGATGTGATGTCGCGCTATCGACCCGATGTCGTCTTCCACGCTGCCGCCTACAAGCACGTTCCGCTGATGGAGCGCAACCCGCTCGAGGCAATCCGCAACAACGCGATCGCCACCCAGGTGACCGCCGAAACGGCAGCGGCGGCCGGGGCCGAACGGTTCGTCTTGATCTCGACCGACAAGGCGGTTAACCCGCAGACCGTGATGGGTGCCTCGAAGGCGCTCGCCGAGTGGGTAGTTGAGAGCTGCGGAATTCGGCACTCCGCGACGCGCTTCACCGCGGTCCGTTTCGGGAACGTCCTCGGATCGTCCGGCAGCGTCGTCCCGATCTTTCGATCTCAGATCGAGCACGGCGGTCCCCTCACCCTGACCGACGAGCGGATGACCCGGTTTTTTATGACGATCCCCGAGGCGGTGCAGCTCGTCATCCAGGCGGGTGATCTCGGCGATGGCCGCGGTGAGGTGTTCGTTTTGGAAATGGGCGAGCCGGTCAAGATCATCGACCTCGCCCACAACATGATCCGGCTTGCCGGTTACGAGCCTGGCCGCGACATCGCGGTCGAGGTAACCGGGATTCGACCCGGCGAAAAGCTGCACGAGGAATTCATCAATCCCGATGAGTCGGCCGAGCCGACCAGCGCCGCTCGGATCGTCCGAGCGGTTCGCGGTGGCGAACTCGACCCCGGCTCGGTCGCAGCGACGCTGCGAGCCGCTTCGGAGCTGGTCAGGACCGGCGAGGAGGCCGATCTGGCGGCGCGATTCGTCGCGCTGGTTGGTTCGCGTCCGAGCGCTTCGCTGTCCTGGTCCAACCGAGCCGAATAAGCTTTCGGACACCTGTGGTCGATTTCGTCGAGAACACCGGCCCGATCCTTGGTCTGATCGCGTTCGGATTGCTGATCGTGCTGCTGCTGGGGCTCTTTTACCAGGGGCGGGAGCTGCGTCGCCTTCGCGATTGGGCGGGCCGCGCTCCCGAGCGAGCGTTTGCCGCCGCCGAGCGTGACGACGAAGTTCGTGGCGATGGCTATACCGGCCGCTCCTATCGCCGCGCGCTTGGCGAGGCACGGACCGAACCGTTGCGATTTCAGATTGATCCGCTCTTGATCGGCGCGGGCGCCGCGGCGATCTTGCTGGTCGTCGCCTTGCTGACCGGCGGCTTCGGGCTGGTCGGCGACGGCAAGGATGCGGCCAATCCGTCGAAGCCAGGCAAGGACGGCGGCAAACCCGGTCCCGACATGGTCGAGGTCGCAATTCTCAACGGCACCACGGTGAACGGGATCAGCGGAGTCCCAGGACTCGCCGACTTTGTCGCTGGGCAGGTTACCGAGGCAGGCTTTAAGAAGGGCGAAATCGGCAACACCGCTGAAACGTTTGCGATGTCCGAGGTGCTGTACGCGGACGACCGGGCGATCGCCGATGCCGACGAGGTTGCCGACGCGCTTTTACCGACTCTCGGCACCACGGTCACCCGGCCGATGACCAGCGAGGTCTCGACTCTGGCGGGCGGCGCCACCGTCGCGGTCGTGGTTGGCCTCGACGACGATGGGATCGTCAACGGGGCGACCTTGCCGTGAACCCGGTAGTCGACGCGACCGGTTCGGTTGCCGGGGTTCTGGCAATCATCGGGACCGCGATCGCCACGCCGCTTTACATCTCCGGGTTCCGTGACCTGCAGCGGCTTCGCGACTGGCGCGAACTCGAGCCCGAACGTGGAGATCCGGACCCGTTTGCGCCGCTGCTCGACGAGTCTGCCGCCGCGTCGCCAGCACCTCGAACCGGCACGACCTCGGAGGTGGCCCGCCGGGTGACCTCGGAGCGGCCGGCGCTTGATCGCACCTCGGAGTATCCCGCGCTGATCCTCGATTCCGCCGATTCCGCGCTCGGCGCCAGGCTGCCGCAGCCGCAGCGACCGCTTGTCTTCGCCGCTTTCTCCGTCACGGCGCTGATCGTGATCAGCCTGATCGTGATCGGGTTGCTGACCGGCCACGACAACGCGGCGTCCCCGAATACGCCTGATTACTCGGGGGTCGAGGTCGCGGTCCTCGATGGCACCACAAATCCCGATCCTGAGCTGCCCGCGCAGCTTGGGATCGACATCGACGAACTTGGGTTCGACCCCGGTCAGCTCGGGGTCCTGCTTGCCCAAGACAGGACGGTCGTCGAGTTTGAAGACGGCTTCGCCGAGGAGGCAACAGCGCTGGCGGACGGTCTCAACGTCGAGACCAAGCCGGTGCCGATGGAAACGACCCCGCGGTCGCAGGCTGGCGGCGCCGACCTGGCGGTGATCATCGGCGATGACCGCGTCAAGAAAAAGTAGGCTGTGACCCCACAACGGCATGGCCTGCCTGGTGGACCCAGGTTGACCGCGCTGATCTTCTTCCTGCTCGCGGTGGCGGCGACCCTTTCATTGGTCTGGATCGAACAGGACCGGCAAGGGGTCGACATCGTTAACACAGTCAAGCTGCAACGGGCGGTCGATCCCGGTCGGCGGATCGTTGCGGTCGCGAACTTCAACCTGACCCGAACCGACAGCTCCGCCACGGTGACCGTGATTGACCGCGACGGCGCGACGATCCGAACCTTGCAGCAAGCGGCGCCGTTGAGCGCCGGGCCGATTCGCTTCCGCTGGGGCGGGCGCGACGACAGCGCGGCCCCCGCCGATCCGGGCCGTTACCGGCTGCGGGTTCAACTCGGCGACCAAGACCGGGACATCATCGTCCCTGGGACCTTCGTCCTCGCGGCCCTCGATCGCCGACCCGCGGCGTCGCGGACGCAGGGGAGGCGATGATCTTCGCGATCGAGGCTCCGCCCGGGCTCTGGCTCGGCGGTCTCGGATTAGCGCTGCTCAGCGCGGCGGTGATCTTGTCCCGAAGGCCGCAGCGCCGCTCGATCGCGTCGGCCGCCGCCCTGTTGGTTGCCACCGGGCTGGTTGCGACCGACAACTGGGATACCGAGCGGTTTGTCGGTCTGCGCGCGTCACCGGTCCTAGTCGCGCTCGCCGCGATCGTCGCGAGCGCCGCGGTCGTTGCCCTGGCGCGCTGCTTCGTCGCAAGACCTGCAATGGTTGCGTACGCGATCGTCGCGGCGCTGCCGTTTCGAATCCCGATTTCGGTTGGCGAGGGGACTGTCCACCTCTTGGTCCCGCTCTATTTGGTAATCGCGGCCGGGGTCGTGGCGCAGTTTCACCCCGATCGTGCCGCCCCGCGATCCGCCGCGCCGGGTCCGGCGAGGCGGATCGACACGGTAGTGGCGCTTGTCTTGGCGGCCTCGGTTGTGATCTACGCGGTGCAGGGGGCCTACTCGGTTGATTACCGATCTGCCCTCGACAACCTGGCATTCTTCTTCGCTCCGTTTTCGGTCGCCTTTGTCCTTCTCCGCGATTACCCGTGGACCCCGCGACGGCTCCGCAACGTCGCGATGATCCTGATCGCCGGGGCGCTTGTCTTCACGGCGATCGCGGCCGCCCAACTGCTCACCCATCAGACCTTCTTCAACGACAAGTTGCGGCTCGGAAACGAGGTTCACACCTGGTTTCGCGTCAACTCCTTGTTCTTTGACCCGAACATCTTCGGTCGCTATCTCGCGGTGGCGATGCTGGTGGCTGCCTCGATCGTCGCCTTCACCGCGAACCGGCGCTCGCGCTCGCTTGCGGCTGGCGCCTTTTTGATCGGACTCGTCGGTTTGACGATGAGCTACTCGCAATCGAGCGGAATCTCGCTGCTCGCCGGTCTCGCGGTGATCGCGGGCCTGCGCTGGCAGTGGCGAGGTGTCGCTGCCGCGCTCGCCGTGGTGGCGATCGGGCTTGCCGCGGCGGCGCTTGCCGCTGGCCCGGCGGCGGGCGACGAGTTCACCGCCGGTCGCTCGCTGGATGACCAAACGACCGGCCGGGTCACCCTGGTTTCGGTCGGAATCGACCTGTTTCGCGCCGAGCCGTTGGCCGGGCATGGGGCCGGCTCGTTTGCGGCTGAGTTCCGCGCTGCCGCCGGCGGCGGCCAGGGGGTGGCGGTCGTCTCCCACACCGAACCGATCACCGTTGCCGCCGAGCAGGGTCTGATCGGGCTGGCTGTTTACGGCGGGCTCCTGCTCGGGTTGGGACGGTTGCTTGTTTGGCCGCTGTTCGGCGCCGCAGCGTCGCGGTTTCGCGCCGATCCCGAACAGCCGCTCGAATTCGGAATCGCGCGCTGCGCGGTGGTTGCGGCACTGAGTGCAATGGTCGTTCACTCGCTCGTTTACGCCGCCTTCTTGACCGACCCGATCACCTGGGCACTATGTGCGCTCGCGATTGCGCTGATTGAGCGGGGATTCCCGCCGCTGCCGAAAGCCGCTGCGGCGCCGTGATCGAGAACCTACGCAGGCTCGCTGCCACCGGGTTTGCCTACACGGCCGCGAGCGTTGTCTCGAAACTCT
>JAHEXU010000175.1 GCA_023251975.1 bacterium
CACCTCCGGAGGAAAGCGGGCCATGCGGGCTGTTCGCGCCAGCAGCAGTCCTGCCGCGGTCAGCAATAAGACCGCGATCCCGATCCCGTCGCTCCAACGGCCGTTCGCGTCGATACTGGCCTGGATCGTGATGTAAACGAGCCCGACCATCACCGGGTAGGTCGCAAGGCCCCATGCCGCGCCGCGGACGTAGCGGAGCATATCCTGGTGGATCGCGAGATCGCGGACATCGGTTCGCGCTGCGAGGCCGAGCAACTCAGCGGCGGCTTTCGGCTGGCCCCGAGCAGCGATCACCTCGCCGAGCCTTGATAGCGCCTCGGCGTTTTGGGGGTCGAGCGTGATCGCCTGGCGCAGCGCCTGTTCGGCTGCTCGCGTCATCCCGCTGCCGGCATAGATCGTGCCCAGGAGGGTGTGTGAAGCCGACGCCTCGGGCTCGAGCCGGACAACCTCCTCAGCCAATTTGCGGGCCTTTACGAGCTTACCGACCGCGCTGCTCGACGCGGCGAGGATCGTCAACGCCGCCGCGTCATCGGGCGCCAACTCGACGCCCTTCTTCGCGAGGCGATGGCCCTGCCGATTCTTACCCTGCAGCAGTCGCGTCAATCCGAGGTACGACACGACCACGCCGTCGCCGGGAGCGAGTCGCAGGGCGCGCTCGGCGGCCTTTTCCGATGCGGCAGGATCGTCCATCGCAAGCAGCGCGCGGGCGATCGTCATCTGCGCTGGAACCGAGTCCGGTTCGCGAGCAGCCTCTGAGCGGGCGAGTTCCAGGGCCTCCGCGGGCCGATGAAGATCGAGCAGTACCTCGGCCCGTTCGAGCTCGCTCCCGCTCACGCCAGGCGATGCTTCCGGATGTAGCTCAGAAGCTGGTCGTAGGTGCCGTCGCTGTTGGCGAAGGCCGCGAAGTTGTAGGCGAGGTCGAACCAGGGCCGGATCGAGGGCTTGGTCTCGCGAAGCGCGCCGAGCAGATCTTTTTGGATGATCGGACGGCCCTCGCCGGTATCGGCCGCGCTCGCCATCACGTTCGCCGTCGCGGTCTTGCAGACCAGGGCGATATCGGCCCCCGAGTAGAGTTCGGTCCGCTTGGCGAGGTCGCCATAGTCGAGCCGATCGATTGGCCGTCCGGCCATCTGAAGCTCGAAGATCGTCCGCCGCGCCTCGGCGTCGGGCGGCAAAACCAGGAGCGTCCGGTCGAAACGACCTGCCCGGCGAAGCGCCGCATCAACGTCCCACGGATGGTTGGTGGCCGCGAGCACGAAGACTCCGTCGTCGGAGCCCGAGCCGAGGCCGTCCATCTCCGAGAGCAGTTGGTTGACAACGTTTCGCCCGGCGCTGCCCTTCAGTTGCCCGCGCTTTTGGCCGATCGCGTCGACCTCGTCAAAGAACAGCACGCAGGGCGCGCGCCGACGTGCCTCCTCGAAGGCGGAGTGGAGCTTTCGCTCGCTTTCTCCAAGGTACATGTCGAGCACGTCCTGGAGCCCGAGGGCAATGAACGAGGCGCCGAGCTCACCCGCGATAGCGCGCGCAAGCAGCGTCTTGCCGCACCCCGGTGGGCCGTACAGCATCAGCCCCCCGCCGAGTTCGGCGCCGTACATCTCTCTCAGCTCGGGCTGTCGCATCGGTCCCAGGAACGAGCGCTGAAGCTCGCGCTTCACCGCTTCCATACCGCCGACATCGGTGAGCGTCGTCTTCGGGCGCGCTTCGAGGTAGACATCGGCTTCAACCTGTGGTTCGGGGCGATCGGGCCCAACAAGCATCACTCCGGGGCCGGTTGCGTGGTGATCGAGCGCTTCGCGCAGCCGCTGATATCCCGAGGCGAGTTCGGAGTTGCCAACCGCTTCGGCCGCCTCAGATGCGATCCGAAGTCCCTCGAGGTGAGCCGGATCGGCGCCCAGCACCGCCCGGGCGTGCAGCAACGCCTCCTCCCCCTCGCCCGCGGCGAGCAGCGCCTCGGCGAGCTGGTTCCTGACCCCGGGATTGCCGGGCGCCGCCTCAACCGCTGCTCGCAGCGCCCCAATCAGCTCGACACTCATCCTCTGGATGATGGCGCCAACGGCCCGCGCCTGCGTCAGCTGGCTGAGGCGCCGCTCGACCTACGGATCCGCCGTCACCCTGGCCGGGGCGAGTTCGTAGGGTGGCCACGACTCGACGGCTTTGCGCGAAGCGATCCGCCGGCGCAGGCTGAGCCGCCCGCGCAAACCGCTGGCGCGGCCACCACGGCGACGGCACCCGGCGCGCCGCCGTTGACGAGTGGCAGCCGCGCCGCCACGATTGCGATAACCCAACACCAGACCGCGCAAACGCCGACGGGGATCCAGCCCAGGAGGAGAAACCGCAGATCGGAACCGACCTCGATCTGCGGCTGGTTCATCGTCCGATGGTTGATGATCCGCCGCGTCTCGACGGGAAAACGGCGTAATCGCCGCAGCCTCGCGATGATCAGGAGTCCGGCCACCATCCCCACGACCACAGTCCCGAGCGCACGGGTCGCTGCGTCGGCGGCGTTTGGCAGCCTGTAATGCGATCAGGGCCAGCGTGGCGATCAGCGGCCAGATCGCCACCCCGATGCCGCGCCGCGGACATAGCGAACGATGCTTTCGTGGACCGAGGCGTCGCGGGGGTCGGTTCGCGCCGCGAGCGCCGGCAACTCGGCAGCGTCCTCGACCCGACCCCAGGCGGCGATCGCCTCGGCCAGCGCCGTGATCGCCTCGGCATCGGCGGGGTCGAGCTCGAGCGCCAGCCGTAGCGCCGCCTCGGCGGCGGCGTGGCGGCCATCGGCAGCAAGCACCAGGCCGATCGATAGATGGACAAAAGCCGAGTCCGGCGCCATTGCTACCGCCTCGTCCGCGATCTCCAGCGCTCGTCGGCGGCGCCCGACCGGCGCCTGCAGTCGCGCCGAAATCGCGAACGCATTCGGGTTGGGCGGATCAGCCGCGATCGACCGCTCCAGCCGGCCAAGCGCCCCGTTCGCCCCCCTGCCCCGACCGGGCCAGGGCGGTCAGCAGCATCGCGCGCGGGATCCCGGGGTCGAGACCGAGCGCTTCGCCAGCTGCCGCCTTGGCCCGTCCCGCCCGCTCCGCGCCAAGCTCGGCCGGTGCGATCAGCTCCCAGGCCGCGACGCTCGCCGGGTTCGTCCCAACTTGCCCCGCGAAGCCGATCGCCTCGTCGAACCGGTACAGCTCGACCAGCGTTGCGGCTCGTTCGAGGGCCGCGACCATCCGGTCGCAGCCCTCGATACCAGCGATCGGGCTACTCGCCCCGCGCCTTCACCGGCTTCTTCGCCGGCGGGTGACACCCGAGCGCCTTTCACGGGCGCTGGCTGAGGAAATCCGGCGGACATCCTCGGTGATTGTCATGGCCATCTGCGAAACGAGCGCGAACACCTGCCGTCGGTTTTTGCGCACGAGCCCCTGACTCTGAGCAAACCAAGTCAATCAGCCGCTGGGCCTGCTGGCTGGCCGACCGCTTCCGATCAGGTCAGGGTCGAGATACGGCGTCGTCTTGGCTGGAGCATCGGCTGGTTCGCGACGAGGTGCTCGAACGTACCCGGGCTGGTCGTCTCGCACCTGACCGGCAGCTTCGCAGTTCGCACCTTCTATGGGTGCGCGGGTTGAGCCGGCACGCGCCCGACGGTGCTGAGCGCCGGGCGGGTATGCCCGAGGACCGCGAAACGATCGATGCCGGAACAGTCGAGCTGACCGCGGCTGCCGACGCGACGAACCCGCGATCTTCGACCGCTGCGCCTTTGTGAGGGAATCGAGCCCTCCGACGATCCGATCCTCCGCTTCGGCCCCGGCGCCGCCGGCCCCTCCTACACGCAACGGACCTCGGCTGACGGGGCACGGTAGCGGCGGTGGATCGGGCTGGATCGAGGCCCGAGCGATCTCCAGCGAACCTTGCCGCCCCAGTCCGGCGTTGGCGATCGTGGCCCGATCGGGTAGCCTGGCACCTGGTAACGATCGTTCACAAGAAGACGACGAGAGAGCGCATGTACGAGGCCGCGGACCTGCTGAACCGGATCGATCATCACACCGCCCCGATCCTGATCGGGTTCGGGATCGCGATGCTGCTGCAGACGGTTTGGCTGGTCGACGCGCTCCGGATCGCCGGGAGCGAGCAGCGGTTCTCGATCCCGATCTTCTGCACCTTCTTGTGGTTCGCCCACGACCTTGGCGCGGTGATCCGCTTCGACGACTGGTTCAACGTCTACGACCACTGGTTCATGAAGCTGTTTTGGCTCGGGCTGTTGAGCGCCTTGCTGCTCGAGCTTGTCTTCTTCGCCCAAATCCTCAAGTACGGCCGCGGCGAGCTCTTGCCCTCGGCCTCGCCAGTTCGGTTCGCGGTCCTCGTTTTTGTCGGCGCGCTCGGCACGGTGATTGCCTGGGAGTACCTGCGCAGCCTGATCGGTGATCCGCTCTATCTGGCCTCGCCGGCGCCGACGATGGTCGCCTACGGCACCTTTGGAGCGGCCCTCTACATACGGCGCGGTTCGGCGATCGCCCAGACGAGCCTGATGTGGGGCTGCTTCACCGCGATGACCGTCGCTTGGTGGGGAACCAGCGCCGCCTTCTTCACCGACAACTTCCGCGCCTGGCAGCACCTCGCGATGGGCGTCTTCGCGTTTGGATGCGGGGTTGCGATGACGGCTGTGATTGCACGGGCGCGACGGCGCGAGGGTCTCGGGTAGGCGGCATGTACGACCCCAACGAGGTCCTGCGGCTGGTCGACGACAACGTCGCGCTCGTTCTGGCGTTCGGCGGGCTCTCGTTCGGGGCGCTCGGCGTCTACTACTACGAGATGGCGACGCTCGGGTTTCGCCACCGCGTCGCGCCACTGACCCTGGTCGCCGTCACAACGTTCTTCCCCCACGACGCCAACTTCGTCCTCAACTTCGAGGACTGGTTCAGCACCTACGACCACTGGCTCCTGAAGGGCTTTTGGGCGGCACTGGTCGTGACCTCGCTACTCGAGCTGGTGTTCGTGGCCGCGATCGTCCGACATGGTCGCGAGGAGATGGCGCCGGGCCTCTCCCAGCGGGGCTTCGAGCTTTACTGCGCGGGCGCGATGGTGGCCGGGATCTGCCTCTGGGCAGTCCTGAAGGTAAACATCGACGACCCTCTCTACCTGACGACCTTCATGCTGACGATCACCTGGTGCCTGCCATCGATGACGGTGCTGCATCTCCGTCGCGACGAGCGGCGCGGGTTCTCGACCCGCCAGCTTGTCGCCTATCTCCTGATGGCGCTCGGATACGTGTTGCTGACGGTGGTCGTGTTCGAGTTTCGCGATGTCTGGTGGCTGGTCGTCTGCGCGCTCACCCTGGTCTGGGGTGCCGGGCTCGCCTGGTCGGTCAGCCGCTCGCCGGCGTTTGACCCCGACCGGCCCGGAACGACCCGATGAGCGGCGGCCGGGTCGCGGTCATCGGCGGCCCGATCGCCGGGCTGACCGTGGCCTACCGGCTCAAGCAGGGCGGACACGATCCGGTCGTGTTCGAGCCGCGCGATCGTCCCGGCGGTCGGCTTTGGAGCGTCCGCAACGGCGACTTCCTGGTGGACCTCGGGGCCGCTTTCTACCTCGGCACCTGCAAGGACACGATCGCGCTGATCGCCGAGCTCGGGCCGAACGAGCGGCTCAGCGACCTGCCCGTGATCGGCGCGATCGCGGGCGACGGCGAGCTGCACCACCTCGATTACACTCGGCTCGTCCGCGCCGGCCTGAGCACCCGGCCCCTCTAGACTGAAGTTTTCGCCCCAAAACCGCCGAATCCCGCATCCCCGCTGGCCTCGCGGCGATTGCGGACCGGCAGGGCCTTGGCTACGCCCGCACGCTCACCCCGAGCAGCTCGAACGCCCGCGCCTGAAGCGGCGTCGCCTCCGTCAGCTTTGAGTAGGTGTGCCCGCCTGCCCCGATCCGCACCGTGTTGCGACATAGCGTCCCGAGCGCTGCGAGCAGATCGGTGAAGCTGTGCGCGGCAAACCCCTCGGCCGTGGTCGCGCTGGCGGCGTTCTTCTTCGCCGAGGCCGAGCGCCGCGCCGGCGCGACCGGATCGGCCGCCATCTGCGGCGCCTCGTCGGCGAACAGCAACGGCGCCAGGCGCTCTCGCATCTCAAACGCGACGTAGTAGGCGAGCATGCAGATGAACACATGGGCACGGACGCGCTCTTCGAGGCGGTGGTGGATCGGGCGGATCTCGATCGGACCCTTGATCTGCCCGAAGGCGCGTTCGGCGACCTTGAGCTGCTTGTAGGCGCGGACGAGCGACGCCGGGCCGGGAAGGCGCTTCTCCTCGCAGCGAGCCCTGATCACATAGAGCCCGTCGAGCCGGGCCTCGGCCTCGATCTGGTCGGCCTTTCGCTCGAACGTAAACGACCCAGCCTCGGCACGAAGATCGAAGTGCTTGGCCATCTTGTATTTGTTCACGACCCTGCCGGCGCGCTCGGCGATCTTCGCTGCCGCGGCCGTTCGTAGTGAGCCCCGCGGCCCCTCGGTCATCCGCCTCACCTTCTCCAGCTCGGCCTCGGTCGCTGCCAGCAGCTCTTTGCGCTTTCTCTCGCGCTCGGCGGCGACAGCAGGGTTGCGGCAGACCACGAGGCGCTCACCGGGGTAGAGATCTGATGAGACCTCGGCCAGGTTAGTCTCATCCAAAAGCGAGAGCTGGATCGCCCCGGTCT
>JAHEXU010000176.1 GCA_023251975.1 bacterium
ATGCGATCGTGGCGCGGTTGATCGTGGGGTTGTCTTCGAAGCGAAACTCGTCGAGCCGCTTGACCACCGCAAAGCGCGCCTCACGGGTCCGTCGGCACTCGCGCCGGGCCGAGCGATCGGCCAGCTCTGCCTCCAACAAAGCCGCCAGGTAGGCGAGCGGGGTCTGTCCCTCACGCTCGGTCTCGCGCGCGAGTTCGCGAAAGCGACTCCGCACGCTCGGCAGGTGAAGCTCACGGGCGTGGGCCTCGACCAGCGCCTCCAGGGCCTCGAGCTTCGGGTCGGCGGGGCTCACCGGATCACCTCGCGCCGCGCCCCCTGCTCGGAGCGCTCGGCTGCGCCGATCAGCTCGGCGGCGAGCTTGCGCGCCTCACAGGGGCGCAAGCTCGCAGCTCACCTCGGGCCCGCCGCAGGGCAGGCCGGTGCGCTGATCGACGACACCGAGACCGTCGGCGAGCGTGATCGTCACCAGCTCGAGCTTGCCGCCCCCGATCAGGCCGATCCAGGCGAGACCTTCGTCCACCCGTGCCTCGAAGCGCATCCGCCCGCTCATCAGGCCGCCTCGGCCGATTCGGGGCCGGTAGCTCGTAGGCGCTCGTAGGCGCCGAGGTCATCCGGCGGCGGGCTGCCGATCTGCGCCAGCTTTGGATCGACCTCGACCTGCGGGGCCAGCGGGCGCGGCTCGATTCGCGCCAATAGCGCCACCGCCTTGCCGTCGAAGGAGCCCGCCGTCACGGCGCCCGCGGTCGCCTCGATCACTTTGTCGGCGCCGAGCTCGCGGACCAACAACAGCACGTCGACCATCTGCCGCGCCGCTTCGCTGGGGCTGGTGCGCTCCTCGATTGCCTTCCACAGCTCGTCGAAGGGATCGGGCCATTCTCCGCGGCCGCGCTGTTGGGCGAGCGCCAGCGACCCGGCAAGGGCGCCGGGTTTGTCGCGCAGTAGCTCCAGATAGTGATCGAGGCGGGCATGGACCTGGTGGCGGGCGGTGGCGCGGGGATGGGTTGCGATAACTCGCCCTTGGGCGAGGAACTCGACCTCGCGCGCCCCGATCCGGGCGCACAGCTTGCGCCCGGCGTGCGCGATCGGGACCGAATAGCGCGAAGCGCGAACGCAGGCCAGGCCCTTTGAGTCGACCCGGATCTCGGACCGCTCGGCGCAGTCAAAGCGCTCCACCGGGAGTGCGCGCAATGATCCGCGTTCGGTGGCGAGCATCTCGCCGATCGTCTCGGTACGGCCGCTGATGCGACGGGTGAGGTTTAGCTCGCAGGCGACGGCGAACATCTGCTCCAGCTCGGCCCAGGATGCGACCTCGGGAACCGGAACGAGGTTGTTGCGGCGAAAACGCCCGACCTCGCCCTCGACGCCGCCCTTTTCGTGGGCGCCTTCGACGCCGGGCAGGCAGAAGAACGACTCGTAGAGGTAGTGCGAGCGCAGGGCGACGAAGCGATCGGATTCTTCGCGGCGGCGGCCACGCAGGATCTTTACGACCGCCGTTTTGAGGTTGTCGTAGCGGACCCGCCCGACAACCCCGCCAAAGAACTCGAAGGCGCGCGTGTGGGCCTCGAGGAAGGACATCTGGTCCTGGCGCGGGAACGGCTCGACCCAGCTTGCCCCGGAGTGGGAGAGCCGGATCACGAACATCTGCACCTTGGTCAGATGACCGCCGATCACGGCGGTGGCCTCACCCCAGTCGCATTCGGCCTCATAACCGGGTGGGTGGGCCTGGGGGACGTGGGCATCGATCTGGCCGAACGATTGCATCCTCTCTGCCACCTTTCCATCGGGCTCGTTGGAGCCGTGACGGTGGGCGACGGGTCGGACGGTGGTGGGGCCAAGTCAGGCCGCCGCGGTGGGGCCAAGTCAGGCCGCCGTTCCTAGCATGTCGGCGCTGGGAAAGTGGCGCAGGGCCTGGTCTTTGAGGTCGCGGTTCACGAGCTCGATCTGAGCGTGATCGCGGTGATCGATATCGGCGGTGAGCGCCGGGACGCTGCGGTTGGTCGCAAACGAGTGATGGCGCCAGGTGGGGAAGAGATCAGGCCTGATCACCCAGTAGCCGGGTCCGGCGCACGATCGCTCGCCACGCCCCGAAGCCGACCTCGCTCAGGGTGACCCAGGCGGTCTCGGGGGTCTGCTCGATCAGCCGCTTGATCTTGGTGCTCTGCTTGACCCCGATCGAGAACTCGATCCCGCGCTGATCCAGCGTCTCGAACAGCTTGTGGTTCGCGAACCCGACGTCGGCGCGAATCGCGATGAGGCCGTCGTAACCGGCACGGCGGACCCGCGCGATCAGCTCATCGACGAAGCGCTTGATGCCGCGCTGGGTGTTGGCGGCGCCTTTGCGGTTTCGAATGTGGAGGATCTCGCCGGTGGGTGTCTGAGCGAGTCGCCGCGATCGGGTGATAGCCGCGCTTTTTGGAGTACCCGAACGAGGCACCTTGCTTTTTTGTAGCCGTGAACCTCGCCGATAAAGCTGTCGATGTCGATCACGAGTGGCCCTTCGCCTGGTCCGGCTCCCGCCTCCCAGGCGCGCGAAAGCGCCTGATCGAGGACCCGGTCGAGCTGGCGGACATGCCCGAAGGTGAAGGCCCGCAAGAAGGTCCGCCGAGGTGGCGAGGGTCCACCTGGTCGCGACACGTTTCATGGCGTGCCCGGAGGGATTGCTGGCGCGATCGTCGAGCCAGGCGAAACGGGAACCCGACCAACACTATCGTCGACCACCTGCACCGTGCTCGCGGGATCCCGCGATCGCATTACCACCACCGCCGCAACGAGCATCATCACAACATGGGTGCGGTACCTGAAGGCCGTGCCCGCGTTGCCAGCGCTCACCGAGTAGACGACAAGCAGACAGATGGCAACGTATAGGATGGGGACGGCCGAGCCCAGCGCCACGCGCCCGTTGCGCCTGACCTCGGCCGTGAGGATCATCAGCGTCGCGAGTAGCGCGAGCGTGCCAAGCAGACCGAGCTGCTGGCTGCGGTTGTCGAGCTGCCACGGGTACGGTTTGAACAGGACCTCCCGCAGCCGAATCGGGAGATTCGTCATTATCGCCTTGCGTGAGGAAAAGTCGACGCTCTCGAGACCCAGGTTGGACTCGTCGGAGGCATTCGCGTCCCTGGGAAGCCTGGACGTTCTGCTCCAGGTTCTCATCGCTAGTCGCATCGATCACCGTCGGGGCGGCGAAAGCCGTAAAGGCGAGGGCGAATACGACCATCAGCGCAGCCCCGCGCGAACGGCGTGCGTCCCCTCGCAGGCCCGAGGTGAGTACGACGAGGATCGACGCGGTGATCAGAAACCAACCGGCGTATCGCCTTGTCGCCACCCCCAGCAGGCACCCCAGGGCCATCGGTAGCAGGGCGCTTGCGTCGGCTCGGGTCCACACCGCACTCCCGCCGTCGGCGACGAGCGCGCCGGCGAGCATCATCGTCGGCTCCTTGTGGAGAACCCCGGAAAAAAAGATGTTCGTGGGCTCCAGCGCCAACAAGACGGCCGTGATCCGTGCCGCTCGCGGGCCAGCCAGGTCATAGACGGCTGCGGCTATCAAGATGATCGCCAAGACGCTGAGCCCGGCCTGTGATATGAGAGGCGGATCGCAACCGTCGGTGAGTCAAACAGGTAGAGCTGGGCAGCCGCCTCTAGTTTGTAGAGTTCGCCGGTGAGCGCGTCGGTCCACCCGGCGGAAGCGATCGACATGATGCAAGGTGCGCGGCCTCACCGAGGAACTTCACCTCGTCGTTTCCGCGCAGAGTCCGGCCCCCGAGGACTTCGACGAGCGGCAGCGCTACCAATCGCGCGACGATCGCGATCGCAACGGCGCCGCCGATCTGCAGCTCCGGCCGCCGTCGCCCCAGCCCTCGCAGCAGACCGACGCTTGCCCAGGCGATGAATCCGAGTGTGATCGCGACAACCAGCGCGTCGTGAATTGCTTGATCGATCGCCATCGTGATTAGCCGCAGCGCCGAAAATTAGATGTCAGCTCCGCAGGCGAGCGAGAACCACTACATCCGCGGCTCGAATGGCGACCCGGCTCCGCAGCCAGATGCTCCCTTGCCGTTGCTCGGCCTGCATATGGCTTGGATCGATCGACACACATCCCCCGAACCGGGAGCACGCGACCAGCAGCGCCGACCAGCGGGGGCGCGGGCGGGGGCAGACGAAGCCCCTATACTCGCGCTAATGAGCGGGTCGACCGGGGCGGGGGATGTCGATATAGCGAAGGCGTTGGAGCCGTACTGGCGCAGACGGTGGATGGTCGTCGCGATCATCGTCCTGATCCCTGCCGCGGTCTACGGCATCTCTCACAGGGTCGCCAAAACCTACGACGCGGCGACCACGCTGCTCGTCAGGTCCACCAACGCCCCGGCAGACGCGATAACCCAGTCGATCAGCGTCCAGACCGGGTCGGCGACCGCGGCCGCACGCTTGGTCGAGACGACCGCCACGGCGCGGGTCGCAGCGCAACTCCTTGACGAGCCCCAGATCGACGCCGCGAGGCTACTGAGCGGGATCAATGTCTCGGTCGACGACGCCGACACCAACGCCCAGTTCATGACGATCGCGTTCACCGCGACCGAGGCGCAACGGGCCGCGGATCTAGCCAATGCGTTCGCTGCAGCGATCACGCAGGCCCGGACGCGTTCGGCGCGGCAGGCGATCGACCGCTCGATCGAGGATCTGAAGAATCAACGCGACGAGATCGAACCGACCGACCTGGTGGGGCTCGCCGAGAACGCTTCGTTGACGCGTCAGCTCGAGGCCCTGCTCAGCTCCCAGAATGGCACGACGCAGGTGATCGAGCGGGCTACTCCCGCCGCCTCGCCGATCTCTCCGCGGGCGGGACGAAACGCGAGCCTCGGCCTCATCCTGGCAGTCCTGATCGCTGCCGCCGCCGCTCCGGCGGCAGACCGGATCAATCGCAGGCTCCGCGAACCCGACGAGCTCGAGGGACTCACCGGCACCCAGCTCCTCGCAGCGATCCCCGACAGCGCCTTCCCGGGACGCGCTCCCTCGGCGACGACCCGCGAGTCATTTGCAACGCTGCGGGCAAGCCTGCGCTACTTCAATCTCGATCGGTCGCTGTCAGTGATCGTGGTGACGAGCCCGATGCACGCCGACGGCAAGACGACTGTGGCCACGAACCTCGCGATCGCGATGGCGCGCGATGGCGAGGATGTCGTTCTGGTCGACGCGGATCTACGCAAACCGCGAACCGCGGCGCGCCTCGATGCCGAGCCGGTGACGGGCCTCGAAAGCGTGCTCGTCGACGAGGTCGAGATCGACGATGCCTTGATCGAGGTGGGCGAGGAGGGCGCAACCTTCCGCCTGCTGGCCTCGACCTCGCCCGCCCATAATCCCACCGTGTTGCTCGGGTCGAAGCGGATGCGCGAACTGCTCGCCCTGCTGAGCGAGTCCGCGTCGGTCGTAATCGTCGACACACCGCCGCTACTCGCTGTGAGTGACGCGATTCCGCTCGTCTCCGCGGCCTCAGGCGTAATCCTCGTAGCGCAGGTCGGACAGACCAAGGCGGACGCCATACGTCGGACGACGAAGGTCGTCGAATCCGCCGAAGGCACGCTCATCGGTGCCGTGGCGACGGGGGTCAAGGGCGGCGGGTTCGCCTCCTACGGGTACTACGGGTACGGGTACGGCTATTCGGACCACGAGCTCGAGAGCCCGGAGGGCGGTCGAGCAAAGCGCAGGCTGCCGCCGCTCATTCGCAGCAAGGGCTGATCGCACCCGACGCGGGTCCCGAACGAGGGTGAGCGGGCACCCGGCCCCTTCGCCACATCCACACCCTTGATCGTCATCGACTTGGCGCCGCCGACGCGTACCACTCGACGACTCGCTCGAGCCCATCACGGGGAGAGACTGAGGGCTCGAATCCGAGCTTCTGACGGGCTAGCGAAATGTTTGCCTGTGAATGCTTGACGTCACCCGGGCGGGCCTCGGTGTAGTTGATCGGCGGGTTTTTGCCGATTACCTCGGCGAGGGTTTCAAGAACGCCATTCAGCGAGATTCGCTGGCCGCAGGCGAGGTTCATCGACATGCCCGCAACGTCCTGGGCGTTCGCAGCGAGTACGTTCCCTTCGAGCACGTTCTCGACGAAGGTGAAATCCCTTGATTGCTCCCCATCGCCGTAGACCGTCGGCGAGCGGTTCTCAAGCAGCGCGTTGACGAACCGGGGGATTACGGCCGCATACTCCGACTGCGGGTCTTGGCGTGGACCGAAGACGTTGAAGTAGCGCAGCGCAACCGTCTCGAGGCCGTAAACCTCGTGGAAGGCGCGGCAATAGCTCTCGGCCGCAAGCTTGGCCGTCGCGTAAGGACTGATCGGCAGCGTCGGCATCTCCTCGCTCTTCGGCAGCGCCGGGTTGGCGCCGTAGACCGAGGAGGAGGAGGCGAACACAACCCGACGAACTCCCGCGTCACGGGCGGCGAGGAGGACATTGAGCGTGCCGGTGACGTTGGTCGCGTTTGAGGTCAGCGGGTCCTGGATCGAACGCGGCACCGACGGCAGCGCGGCCTGGTGGAAGACGACTTCGCAGCCGCGAACCGCGTTGTGGACGCGCTCGAACGACTGGATGTCTCCCTCGACGAGTTCGACATCGTCGAGCACGTCGCTCAGGTTCTCGCGCCGACCCCTTGCAAAGTTGTCG
>JAHEXU010000289.1 GCA_023251975.1 bacterium
GCAACCGCGGTCGCAACGACTTCGTCCGCGCCGACGCCGCCGATCGGGTCGGGCCTTCGTGCGACCGAGTCAGGATTCTGGCGGTCGCGGCAGGCGTCCAGCCGACCAGCGGCCCGTCACCGGGCTGATCCGAGCGCCGGTTCCGGCTCGCCGGTTTCGCCGCTCAGACGAGAACCGGATCGAGTTCGCCGAGGATTTTTCGTTTCGGTTGAGCACCCTGAATCCGCAACGCGACCTGTCCAGCCTTGAAGAGGATCATCGTCGGGATCGAGAGGACGCTGTATTCGGTTGCGACCTCGGGGTTGTCGTCAACATTGAGCGAGACGATCTTGACATCGTCGCGCTCGGCGTCGATTTCCTCGAGGATCGGGTGGACGACCCGGCAGGGGCCGCACCATGGCGCCCAGAAATCGACCAGCACCGGCTCGGTCGCCTCCAGAACCTCCGCTTGGAAGCTTGAATCGGTCACGCTGGTTAGATTCGCCATCTCGTCCTCTCCTTGTCGAGCAATTTCCAATACTTCATAAAAGATAGTACAACATCGGTCAACCGACTGCCGACCCCCGCAGCCGGATCGCGGGGACTCGCCAAGCCGCCTCAAGCACGATCGCGATCGTCATCTTCGACTTGCCGACGCGGCGGTCATAAAAAGTGATCGGAACCTCGGCGATCTCGTAGCCGCGCTTGGATGCCCGATAGGTGATCTCAACCTGGAAGGCGTAGCCGCGCGAGCGGATCGTCTCGAGATCGATCGATCTCAGCACCTCGGCCCGAAACAACTTGAACCCACCGGTCAGGTCGCTAATGTCGATCCCGAGGATGGCCCGGGCGTAGCGACTCCCCCAGCGGCTGATCTGTTTGCGACGGTTGCCCCACTGCTCGATCTGGCCACCGCGGACATATCGCGAGCCGAGCACCACGTCGGCGCTCTCGATTCGCTTCAGCAGGTTCGGGACCTCGCCCGGATCGTGCGAGAGGTCGGCGTCCATCTGCAAGATCAGCCCGGCGTCACGCGCCAGCGCGTATTGAAAGCCGGCGATGTAGGCGGGGCCGAGGCCGACCTTTTCGGGGCGGTGCAGAATCGAGACCGACGGATGCTGCTCGGCCAACCGGTCGGCAATCCGGCCGGTCCCGTCAGGCGAGTTGTCATCAACGATCAAGACCCGCGAGCCGACCGGCAGCGCCTCGAGCAGCGCGCTCACCATCTCGACGATCCCGTCCGCCTCATTGTAGGTCGGGACGATCGCCCACAGTTCGAGGTCGGCGGTCGCGAGAGCCGCCTCGGTGCGCGCTGGCAAACCCGCCGCGACGGCTTCGGGGCTTGTCGGGGTCGTCTCGTTCACTGCGGTTGGGGCGGTTGCCCGTGACGGGATCGTACCCGGGCGGGCGATCGGGCCGCGCGCTAAACCCGGATCGGCTGCCACGGGCCGATACGGTTGGACGGTGAACAATCGAGAGATCGCGGCGGCGATGGAAGAGTTGGCGACGCTTTATGAGCTCGACGGGGCGGTCCGCTTTCGCGTCAACGCCTACAAAGACGCGGCCAAGACGATCCGCGACTGCTCCGCCTCGGTCGCCGCGATGGCCCAAGCCGGGAGCGCTACCGAGTTGGCGGGGATCGGCGACACCCTGCAGGAGAAGATCGTCGCCTTGGTTTCGGATGGCGAGATTCCCGCCGCAGCCCGGCTCAAAGAAAAGTTCCCGGTTGGATTGATCGCGATAACCCGCCTCCCCGGGCTCGGCGCGAAGACGGTACGGAGATTGTTCGTCGAGCTCGGGGTCAGCTCGCTCGACGAGCTTCGCGATGCCGCCGACGCGGGTCGGATCAGAACTCTGAAGGGTCTCGGGCCGAGGGCCGAGGAATCGATCCTCGCTGGCCTCGCCAAGCTCGATCACTCAGAACAGGGTGAGCGACGGTTGCTCGACGAGATGCTCCAGCTCGGCCTCGATCTGACGGCCGCGCTGCGATCCGACCCGGCCTGCCGGGCGATCGAGATCGCGGGCTCGACGCGGCGTCTAGCCGAGACCTGCGGCGACCTCGACCTGGTCGCGGCGTCGACCGATCCCGAGGCGCTGGTGCGCCGGTTGGTCAGCCACGACC
>JAHEXU010000015.1 GCA_023251975.1 bacterium
CGGTCGCGAAGGTCCACATCTTGTTGCCCATGAAATTGAACGGCATCGCGACCACAACCGCGGCCGCCTGCGAGGGCAGCTCGTCAAGTTCGAGGATGTCAACCAGCAGCGCCAGCGCCAGCAGGTTGACCCCGAGGGCAAAGACGCTGATCGTGAAGAACCGAACTGCCTGAGCTGCGGCATCGCCGGTGCCCGCGTCAAAGGTCCAGTGGCGGTTCATAAAAAAGTTGTTGAGAACGGCAACGCAAAAAGCCGCGACCGCGGCGAGCAGGTGATGCAGGCCGAGGTACTCGAGCGCGAACGCGAAAACCAGCAGGTTGATCACATACCCGGAGCCCCCAACCAGGCCGAACTTGAACAACTGGACCCAGTTTTCGGGCTCCATGGTTCCGAGGTGGATCCGCCGGATCACCGCCCAGCTTCGGTGCGCCGCGGCCGCGACGACACCCCGATCGCCACCGTCGATCGCGGATCGATCAGGCTCGGGCGGCGGCGGCTCGGGCGGCACTGCCAGCTCGGGCGCTGGCTCGGGCGGTGTTCTGGCGCTCATTGCTCGATTTCAAAGTGGCGGTAGATCAACCCGGCAACATCGCCGAGCGTCCATTGTCGGCGGGCCGCGGGGTCAAACCTCTCCAGGCCGACCGCCAGCAGCGGTGCGAGCGAATCGGCCGCGTCAAGCGAACCGTGACTGCCGCCGCCGAGGTGCGCTTGACCACCCCAGTCGGCGCACTCCCAGCCGGGGGCACAGGAGATTAGAAGGTCTCCGGCAAACGGGGAGCGCAGCGCGGCCTCGATTCGCGATAGCGGGTCGGGATAGCGCTCGCTAAGCAGGCAGCCGTCACGCTCTACCAACTCAAGCACACCAGGGTCGCCGTCAAGGGTCCACTCGACCCCGCGGAGGTCCCGGGTCGCACCGCCGCGCCAAAACCGCAGGACAGCGCCCGCTCGCTCGACCGCGACCACCGGCGCCCCGTCGGCCCGACTCGAATCGAGATAGGCGATCAGATCGGTCCCGGGGGTTTGGGCGAGCTTGGTTCGAACCCGGCTGGCGAGACTCGCCGCCCGATCGTGATCGTCCTCGAGCAGGTAAACCCAAGCGGCGCGACCGGTCGGGCTTACGGCCAGCTCGGCGAGTTCGGGATGCGCGGTGTTCGGCTCCTGCACCAGCCAATCCTCGGCCAGTACCCGGGTGATGTCGTAAAGGCGCTCGACATCCGACTGGGCATGGTCGGCCATCAAGATGACGGCATGGGTGGCGAGAAACTGCTCGATCCCGCCCGATGCTTCGACCAGTCGACCGAAGTTTGCGTCGGCATGGGCAATCGAGTCGAGCGACGCGGCGGGACCATGGGAGTGGCAATGGTGGTCGTTGTCGGGCAGGCTGAACAAGACAAAGTCGTAGAGGTCATCGCGGGCCAACGTCTCCCCGACGCACCCCGAGTATTCGTCGCGGGTCCCCGGTCGCGCCAGGGTGGGCTTGCAAGGAACCCGGCGGCTGGCGTAAAGCTCGCCGTAAAAGAGCTCATCGGGTCCCCAGACGGCGTGATCGAAGCGCGCGGTCGAAGCGGCTCGACGCAAGATCCCCTCGAGACCGAGTTCGTGGCGAGTCCGGCCCCGGTAGATCAAAAACGGGGTGCAGGCGGTCCTGATCCCAGCGTCAGCAAGGCGCTCGAAGACCGTCTCGACCTCGCTCGACAGGTGGGCCATGTTCATGTTGTAAACGGTGTCGTAGAGAGCGCGGAAGAGTCCGAACGTACGGGTCGCCTCGAAGCTCGACCCGTACTCGATGTAGCGGCGCTCGGCGCGGTGGTACCAGTTCATCCCCGGAACCCAATGACCGTCAGCGCGCCGTCCAGTCGCAATCTCGGCGCTTGCCACCGGGGTAACCGACGGGAAGGCGGAGACGCAATCGGGGATCAATTCGCCGCGGCTCAAGAGCGTCGCGAAGTTCGGCGCTCGACCGCCCTCGGCGGTCCGAAGGAGCATGTCGGTGCGCAGCGAATCGACCACGCAGAGGCAGAGCTTGCGGGACATCGAGACCGAGGAGCTTACGGACTTGGCTTAGCGCAGGATCCGCAGACCGGCGTAGCGCCGACCGGCGGCGCGTCGCCGACCGACCGCAACGACGAACAGGCCGACCAGCACCGGCAGGGCGATCGGGGGGAGGAACAGCGCCGCTACGACCAGTCCGATCGAAGCGCCGCCGACCACAACGACCAACGACTCGGTCGCCGCAATTCGAACCTCCTCGGCGCCCGACTGCTCGCGACCCGACTGCTCGCCACCCGACTCCGCGGCGGCGCGGCGGGCCGCCCCTTCGAGGACCGCGCTCGACAGCGCCGCGACCCCGAGCGCCAGCAACGCCCCAGCCGCGAAGCCGGGCCACGGCAGCAGGCCCTGCTCGTCGAGCGAGGCCGCGAAAGCGAGCCCGCCGGCCAGCCCGATCGCGACGAACAGAACGTTTTGGCCCCGGCGGTTTCGCCGGGTCACGAAGACAAGCGCGCTCAGGACCACCGCGGCGAGCAAGAACCACGGCTCACCGACAAACCCGAAGTCGGCGCCGTCGAGATTCCAGCCAGCGTCGAGATTGGCCAAAGCGGCCGCAAAGGCGAAGCTGATAACGCCGCCGAGTCCAACGGCGATCGCCAGGCCGATCCCCTGACAAATCGCGAGAAAAGTGTCCATCGAGCTGCAATCTACCCGGCAACGATCGACCGGGTCCGCCGCGGACCGCGCTTCGATCCGGCCCCGCAGCCATTCTTTTTTTGCCGAAAGCGACCAAGATGGTGCGGTGAAGCCGCGTCGCCACGATGACGAGGAGGCCCTGCCCCGGCATTCGGCGCGGCATCGACGCCCCCACGCGACCGGTCGCGACATCGAGCGTTACTCCGGGCTTTTCGCGGCCAGAACCCGGGGGATGCGCTCGTCGGCGATGCGGGATTTGATGGAGATCACCGCGCGTCCGGAGGTGATCTCGCTGGCTGGCGGGCTTCCCGACACCTCGACCTTTCCGGCCGCGTCCTTTGCCGCCCAGATGACCCGGATCGCCCAGGAGTCGTCGGCCGAGGCGTTGCAATACGGCCCGACCGAGGGGTTCGAGAAGACGAAGGATTGCGTCGTTGAGGTGATGGGCGCCGAAGGGATGGCGCCCGACCACGAGGACATCATCATCACGACCGGTGGGCAGCAGGCGATCGATCTGGTTTGCAAGACCCTGATCGACCCGGGCGACCTGGTGATCGCCGAAGCCCCGACCTATCCGGGCGCGATCCCGGTCTTTTGCTCCTACCAAGCCGAGGTCGAACAGATCGAGGTCGACCGGGATGGGATGGTCGTCGAGCGTCTGGTCGAGCGCCTCGACGCCCACGCTCGCAAGGGGCGTCGACCCAAGTTCATCTACACGGTGCCGACCTTCCAAAACCCGGCCGGGGTAACGATGTCAACCGACCGACGCACCGCCCTGATCGAGCTTGCCCGCGAACGCGAATTGCTGGTCGTCGAGGACAACCCGTACGGTTTGATTCGCTTCGAGGGCGAGGCGCCGCCGACCCTGTACTCGCTCGACGGCGGCGACTTCGTCCTCTACCTCGGCACCTTCTCAAAGATTCTCTCCCCGGGGATCCGGCTCGGCTGGCTGTGCGCGCCGCCACCGCTGATGGCGAAGGTCGTTCTCGGCAAGCAGGCGTCCGACCTCTGCACCTCGACCCTGACCCAGTTCTTCGTCCACGAATACTTTCGCTCCGACGATTGGCGCGACTACGTCGAATCGGTCTGCTCGATCTACCGCGAGCGCCGCGATGCGATGCTCGACGGTCTCGCCCGCTACTTCCCCAAACAAGCCGACTGGACGACGCCGCAGGGTGGGCTCTTTGTCTGGGCGACGCTCCCCGACTACATCGACACCACCGATCTGCTGGCCAAAGCGCTACGCGAGAACGTCGCCTTTGTCCCGGGCGCCGCGGCCTTCCTCGACGGACGCGGCGGCAACTCGATGCGACTCAACTTCTCGGCTCAAACGAGCGAGGAAATCGGCGAGGGAATTCGTCGAATCGGGGCGGTAATCGGCGAACAGGTGTCGCTGTTCGAGACGATTACCGGCGAGCATCCGATTGCTCCAGCCTCAGGCGAGGGGAGTTCGGGCGACGAGGGTGGCGAGGTGCTGCCGCTGCGACCACGATGAAGGTTGCGGTTCTGAAGGGAGGGACCTCGATGGAACGGGTCGTTTCGCTGAGTTCGGCGGCCCGGGTCGAGGACGCGCTGAAGGCGCTCGGACACGAGGTGGTCGCAATCGACGCGGCGACTGACCTGATTCGTCGGATCAAGGCGGAGCGACCGGCGGCGGCGTTCATCGCCATGCACGGCTGCGACGGCGAGAACGGGACGGTCCAGGCGTTGCTCGAATTGCTGCCGATCCCCTACACCGGCCCTGGGGTGGCGGCGTGCATGCGCTGCACCGACAAGGCGCTGGCAAAGCACGAGCTTGCCGCCGCCGGGATCGCGACGCCCGATTGGACGACCCTGAGCGACGCCGGGCTGCGTCGACTAGGGGCGGCCGACGCTTTCGAGGAGATCGGGTCGCGGTTTGGATTCCCCTTGATCGTCAAGCCGACCACGCAGGGTTCGTCGCTCGGGGTCAATCGGGTCGATGGCATCGAGGCGCTGGCGAGCGCCGTGGTCGCGGCGCTCAGCTACGGAGAGCGCGCCCTGATCGAATCCTTTGCCGCCGGTCGCGAACTCGCGATCTCGATTCTCGACGGGCAGGCCCTGCCCGCCGTCGAGGCGCTGCCGAAGGACGGCGGCTCGTTCGATTTCGAGGCCCGCTACCAACTCGGCGCAACCGAGTACGTCTGTCCGGCCACCCTCAGCGAGTCGGCGGCAAGCGCCTGTAGCAGTACCGCCCTTCGGGCCTGGAACGCGCTTGGCTGCGATGGCTTCGTCCGGGTCGATCTGGTCCTGACCGCGAGTGGGCCAGAGATCCTCGAGGTCAACGCGGTCCCGGGCCTGACCGACACCTCGCTGTTCCCGCTCGCCACCGAGGCCGCCGGGATCAGCTTCGAATCCTTCGTTGAGCGGGCGCTTGACCTCGCCCTGGGCGCCGCCGGGCGCCGCCGTGCGCCGAGCACCTAGCGACCCAAAGGCAACCGACGGACCCCTGCCCGGGAGTGGCGATTGATCAGCGCTACGATCGCGCCGAACCTACGCATCGAGGAGCAACCAGGTGGATCGTTGGGATTACATCGTCGTTGGGGCCGGACACAACGGGCTCAGCGCTGGCTGCACGCTCGCAATCGAGGGGCGGAGCGTCTTGATCATCGACCAGCTCGACTGGGTCGGCGGGCTCTCGGCCAGCCTGCCCTGGGTCGACGAGGCGCCGCGGCACCTGCTCAGCGTCGGCGCGATGGACGACATGCTGATGGCGCAGACCTCACTGACCGACGATTTCGGCCTCGAGCGGTACGGGTACCAACCGGTCCCGCTCGAAGCCCCGTACGGATGGCTTGGCGAGAACGGCGAGTCGCTGCTTTTGTTTCACGACTTCGACCGGACCCTGCGCGAGATCCGTCGTTTCTCGCCGAAGGACGCGGCCACCTACGCCGAAATCAGGCCGACGCTTGACCTGGTGATGGACATGGTCGAGCGCCTGGTCTCGACCCGACCCTCCGAGATCAGCCGCGCTCGACTCCTGCGCAGCGCCCTCAAGCTGGCGCCGAATCGCTCGGCCCGGCGCCTCTTATCGCGAATCGCATCGCTCAACGTCTTCGAGGTGATCAATGAGACCTTCGAGAGTGACCCGATGCGAGGGCTTTGGGGCTACTGGACCAGCATGGTCGGCCCGGCCGACCTCGACGGCACCGGGCCCTACCTGATGGCGTTCCACGCAACCCACCGCAAGAACGGTGTGCTGCGACCGCGCGGTGGAATGAGCGGCCTGATGGAGGCGTTCCGATCGCTGTTTGAAAGCCACGGCGGCGAAGTTCTCCTCGGTGCCGAGGTGGAGCGGATCACGGTCGAGAGCGGTCGCGCTACCGGGGTCCGGCTGACCGACAAGACCGAGCTGGCGGCAGGCCGCGGCGTCCTGACCAACTGTGCGCCGCAGGTCGCGCTCGGGCAGCTGCTCGAGGACGGAGTGCTCGACCATGAGACCCGGACCAAAGTCTCGATGATCCCCGCCAACGCGGTCAATTCGGCGGCGTTCAAGATCGACCTCGCCGCGAGTGGGCGAATCGGCTACCCAGCTGGCGAGGCGAGGCGCAGCGACGGCTTCGACATTCGCAAGACAACCCTGATGACCGGGACGCTCGAGGATCAGATCAGGCACCTGAAGGCGCTGAAGCTCGGCCAAACAATCAATCCGCCGCCGGTCTACATGGCGGTCCTCTCAGCAGCCGACCGAACGATCGCCCCCGACGGCGGCGACGTTCTTTACCTGCATTCAAACGTCCCGGCCGACCCGGTCGGCAGCTGGAGCGACGAGGCGAAGGACCGCTACACCCGCCAGATCCTTGCCTCAGCCGACCGTTTCCTCGGCGGTCTGGAGACCGAGATCGGGCGGGTGGTCCACACCCCGCTTGATTTCGAACGCCGCTTCTCGACCCCGAAAGGGGCCTACTTCCACGTCGACATGGGTCCGCTGCGACTCGGAGTAAATCGCCCCGCCAAGGGACTCGGCGACTACCAGACCCCGGTCAAACGGCTCTACCTGGCGGGCGCCGGCTCCCACCCCGGAGGGACGGTCAACGGTTGGTGCGGGCGCCTGGCAGCGCAAACCGCGCTCAGCTGCGAGAGCTGACGCCGCGGCCGCCAGAGGGCTCGCGACGGCGCCACATCCGCGACGGAATTCGGCCGGTCGCATCGGCGAGCAACGTGAGCGCAGTCAGGCGCGTTCGGGGCCGCCCGATAGCGACAAAATTGTGGCGGGGGCACTCATATTAGGCGTGCGCCTCCGGCTCGTCGCCTTCGCTGTCGTCGGGATCGAGGCCCTCAGCCCCAGGATCGTCGGAGCCAAACTCCTCGAACAGGCCCTCCTCGTCGATGAAGTCCTCCGGGGTGACGTTGTCGAGAAAGTCCTTGAACTTCTCGACCATATCTTCGGTGTCCTCGACCTCGTGCTCGAATTCGATCGAAGACTCAGCGATCACCTCCTCGGCGGCGAAGATCGGGGCATCGGTGCGAACCGCCAAGGCGAGTGCGTCGGACGGCCGCGAGTCGATCTCGATCTCGGTCCCGTTGAGATTGATCGTGATCCGGGCAAAGAAGGTGTTGTCGCGCAACTCGGTTATCTCGACCCGCTCGCAGCGCGCGTCAAAACGAGTGATCAGGTCGGCCAGCAGGTCGTGCGTCATCGGCCGCGGGGTGGCTGCCCCTTGCAGTTTCATCAGGATTGCCGCCGCCTCCGGATGCCCGATCCAGATTGGAAGAAACCGATTTCCTTCGGCGGTTTTGAGCAACACGATCGGCTGTTTGCCGACCATGTCGAAACTTACCCCGTAGATCTGCATCCGCTTCACAACATCACCGATTATATGGTCGGCCGGGAGAGCAGTCCGTTCTTCGATGGGCGATCCTGGATTCGAACCAGGGACCTCGTCCTTATCAGAGACGCGCTCTAACCAACTGAGCTAATCGCCCGCGACGGCGCAGTGTAGCGGGCTGTGAGGCAGGCAGCGCGAGGCCTTGCGAGGCCCTAAATCAACCGCGGCGCAGCAGGGCCGCCAGCTCTTCGGCCTCGCTCGGTTCACTGAAACGAAGCTCGGCGACGTAGCCGCTGCCGCTCTTTCGGAATCGAACATCCGTTCGCATCGCGGCGGTCAGTGCCTCCGCCGCGCGGCCGATCGCAGCCCGTTCATCGGCGCTGAGAGGTCCCTTCGGCCCGGAAACGGCGGAGGTCGCACTCTCGGCCGCCTCGGCGGCAGCGCGCGCCCGGCCCTCGACCTCGCGAACCGAAAGACCTTGATCGGCCGCGAGCAGTCCGAGCCTGCGGCGACCCTCGTTATCGGGGTTACGCAGGATCGCTCGACCGTGACCCTCGCTGAGCTCGCCCGACTCGACCAGGTCGAGCACCTCGTCGGGAAGATCGAGAATCCTGATCAGGTTCGAGACCGCCGACCGACTGCGGCCGAGGCTGCGGGCCAGCGACTCCTTGTTCATCCCCATGTCTTCGACCAACAGCGCGCAGGCGCGGGCCTCTTCGACCGCGTTGAGGTCCTCGCGGACCATGTTCTCGACCAGGGCGGTTCGCAATCGCTCGGCCTCACTCGCCTCACGGACGATCGCCGGGACCGTGGCAAGGCCTGCCGCGGTCGAGGCACGCCACCGTCGCTCGCCCGCCACCAGTTCAAAACGCCCACCCGGCTTCGGCTGCAAGACCAGCGGCTGGATCACACCTTCGGTTGCAATCGACTCGGCGAGGGCGGTCAGGGCGATCGGGTCAAAGAACTTGCGCGGCTGTGAAGGGTTGGCGTCGATCAACCCGACCGGCACCTCGCGAAGCGACGGCTGTGCGTAGTCGGTTGAACCCTCCGGCAGGATCGCGGCGAGGCCCCGGCCCATCCCACGCTTCGGGCTAGCCACGGGCAGCGACCTCTTCGCTCAAGGCCCGATAGGCGGACGACCCGACCGATGTCGGCGCATGGTCGATCACCGGCTCGCCGTAACTCGGCGCCTCGGCGACTCGGACCGAGCGTGGGATCACGGTGTCAAACACAAGGTCGGGGAAATGACTTCGAACCTCCGCCTCGACCTCCCTCGAGAGGCGAGTCCGATCGTCGGCCATAGTCAGCACCAGTCCGGCAATCACCAGTCCGGGGTTGAGCTGGGTCCGAACCATCCGGACGGTATCGAGAAACTGAACCAGCCCTTCGAGAGCAAGGTACTCGGCCTGAACCGGAACGATCACCCGATCCGCCGCGACTAAAGCGTTGACGACGACCGGCCCGAGCGAGGGAGGACAGTCGAGCAGGGTCACCTTGAAACGCTCGCGAACCGCTCCGAGGCTGTCGCGCAGTCGCGTCTCGAAGTCATCGAGTCGGGGCAGCTCAACCCCGGCACCGGCGAGATCGCGGGAGGCCGGGACGATCCAGAGGTTGTCGGGCCCGGCGGGGCGGGCCGCTTCAGCGATCGAGCATTCGCCCGCCAGGCAGGTGTAGGAGTTTGGCTCCGCGATTGCCGGGTGGCCGAGCGAGGATGTCGCGTTGCACTGCTGGTCAAGATCGACCAGCAGCGTTTGGCGCCCCATCCCGGCAACGCAGGCGGCGAGGTTGACGGCGGTGGTGGTCTTCCCGACCCCGCCTTTTTGATTTGCGACCGCGTAGACGATTCCCATGCGCAGCGGCGAAGGTTAGGGATCGTTGCCGAAGCGAGCTTGCCCCAACGGCCGTTTTCGGACCATCCCGACCCGGCGCGGGAGCCCTTGCGGGGTCGGGCCGAGCTTGCGATACAGATAGAGCGAGCGGTCGCGACTCTCGGGGTAAGGGGCAACCTCGACGGTTGCCTGGTGAACCATCGCGGTCAATCGCTCGGTGCGCCCGGCAGCGACCAACTCGGCGGGGTCGGGAGCCCCCTTCCAGGCGACCAGGTGGCCCTGATCGACCAATAATGGGGAGGCGAACTCGAGCAACGCAGCCAGCGGCGCCAGCGCCCGGGCGGTTACCACCTGATAGGCCTCGCGTCCGCCGCCGGCGGCCCAGGTCTCGATCCGCTCGTTGACAACCCGACAGTTTTCGATTCCGGCAGCGTTCGCGGCGGTCCGAATGAACTCGCATTTTCGCTTCGTCGCCTCGACCAAGACGACCTGCGCGTTCGGGAGAGCGGCGGCAATGACCAGGCCCGGCAGCCCGGCGCCTGCGCCGATATCGGCGATCGTCCGAGCACGGGCCAGCGGCTCGAGCTGAAGCGCAACCAGGCTGTCCGCGATGTGAATCCGCCGCGCTTTGGCCCGATCGTGGATCGAGGTTGGTGCGAGCGGATCAGCCAGCGCGTCGAGCAGGCGCTCGATCGCGTTCTCGAACTCCGGATCGGGGGTCAATCCGGGAGCAGCGGCGCGACGACGACCCGACGATCTGGCTCGTCACCCTCGCTGTAGGTTTCGATCCCCGCCTGCTCTTTCAGGTATTGGTGGACGACCCGTCGCTCGGTCGAATTCATCGGGCTGAGCGGGACCGGGCGCCCGCCGTCAAGCGCCCGCCGCACCGCCGCCTCAGCCTCCCGTTCCAAAATCTCGACGCGCCGCTCGCGATATCCCGCAGCGTCGACGATCACCCGCTTGCGCTGATCGGAATGCTGAAAGGCGGCGCGGTAACAGATGAACTGGATCGCTTCGATCGTCTGGCCGTGGCGACCAATCAGAAGTCCGAGGTCGTCATCGCCCTCAATCGAGACCTTGATCTCCTCGTCGCTTTCGCGGATCTCGATCTCGCCGTCGTGATCGAACCAGTCGAGGATCACCTCGAGGATGGCGCGAACACGCTCAACCGGCGCGTCGGGGAGTTCGGGGTAGTCGATCTCGGGGCTCATCGCGGCAAGAGTGTAGGGGCAGCGCGAAGGGGACGCCGAACTCGGAACGAAATTCGCCCCCCTCCGTTTCACGTGAAACGCGGGGGGCGAAATACCGGCAACGCGACGGGTGGTGCGACCGACGCTGCCGCCCGCGGCGCTTCTCAACGACGCTTGCGCTTCTTGCGCGGAGGCTTTGGTGGCGGCTTGGCTGCCTCCAGCTCCTCCGCGGTCGGCGGCTCAGGAATCGGGGCAATCCGCGCCACCAGGATCTGCTGACCGATCGTCCAGACGTTGCTCGTCACCCAGTAGAGAGCCAGCCCGGTTGGGAACCTCGGCACCGACGCGGCAAAAATCAGTGGCAACCCGAACATCAAAAATTTCTGCGCCGTCTGCATGTCTTTGACTCGCGAAGCCTGGACCGCGCTGGCGCCAAGCATCGTGATCACAAACAGCGCAGTCAGGACGACCGTCTCGACGTTATCGCTCGGCTTCGAGACCAAATCATCGATAAACAGCCACCCGTGGCCGGTGACATCGGCCTTAAACGAACTGCTCCGCAGGGTCGAGAGCATCAGGATAAAGAACGGCATCTGCAACAAGAGCGGGCCGCAGGATGCAAACGGGTTGACGTTGTGCTCCTTGAACAGCTTCATCATCTCGCGCTGCTGGCGCTCTTTGTCATCGGGGAAACCTTCCTGGATCTGCTTCATGTAGGGCTGGATCGCCTGCATCGCGCGCATCTTTTGAATGCCGCGAATCGAGAGCGGCAGGATCAAAAGCCGAAGTACGAAGGTGAAGCAGACGATCGACATTCCCCAGCCGAAACCGAGGGTGTCGTGAAAGAAAGCGATCGCGCCTTCAAAGGCGTTGATCAGCGGGGAGAAAATCCCGCCTACGAGGAGGCTCATGCGGTTACCTTCCGGCGGTCGTGGTCGCAGTGGTGGTCGAGGTCGAGGTCGAGGTCGAGGTCGAGGTCGGGAGGGATCCGGGAAGCCCCGGCACGATCGTTTGGCTCGGAAGCGGTTTGCGACCGAATTGTCGTGGCAAAAAGCCGTCGCTCGCAGAGGTCATCGACCCCTCCCGGGGTGAAAGGATTACAGCGGATCAACCGCCAGGCAGCGACGAGCCCGCCTCGCACCAACCCCAGCTCGCCGATCGCCTCCTCTGCGTAGGCCGAGCAGGTCGGGTAATAACGGCATCGCTGCGGACGGCTCGGCGAGATCGTCCGTCGATAAAAGCCGAGCAGCGCTAGACCGAGCCGCGCTGGGGGAGAGGTCGATCGGGCGGGCACCGCTCACCCCACCTTGGCCGCCGCGCCCGACAGCTCCGACAGCTCGGCGGCGACCCAACCGGAACCCTCGCGTTCAAGTCGCTCGACGATCTCGGGACGAGCAACGACGACGAAATCATGCGACGCCGGTAGCTCGGGGGCGAGCGACGAGAAAGCCTCACGGAGAACCCGTTTGACTCGATTGCGTTCAACCGCGCCGCCGACCTTGCGCCCAACCGAAACCCCGAGTCGCGCCTCCGAGGCGTCGCTCGCTTCGGGGCGCACAAAGGCGTACACGACCAAGAACCGGCTCGCCCGCGACCGCCCCGCGCGGTAGGCGCGTTGGAAGTCGCCGCTCCGCGAGATCCGCCCCTTGCGAGTCGGGCCGGCGGCCATCGTCACACGGTCAGGCGGTTGCGGCCCTTGCTGCGGCGACGGCGAATGATCGCCCGCCCGTGACGGGATTGCATGCGACCGCGAAACCCGTGGGTGCGGGCTCGCTTGCGCTTCTTTGGCTGCCAGGTGCGCTTCATCTCACTTTCGCCCTGGGAGGTTGCTCGGAGCCCAAAGCGAGGGCGCAGTATAGGGACGCCGGGTTGCAAGGACCGAGCAACTCAATCTGGAGCCGGTCCGCGGCCCGCCGAGGGCACGGATGAGAGCGCCTTCGAGGCGGCGAATCCCGGCAAATATGTTTTCCCGCGATTTGCGAAATGCGGTCTGATCGACCCACCCAACTCGGCCCGGGCCGGTCCTATGATCGGCGGCAGATGTCGTCGGAGGATCGCTTACGCAAATCCGAGGACGCGACCACTCGCGCCCTCGATTCAGGCTCTCAGATCGCACCCGAAACCACATCTAATGACGCGTCGGCGATCTGGAAGCTGGTCTCGGGCGGGCTCGCCGAGGTGCTCCCAGCGCATATCCACAAACTCTGGATCGAGCCCCTCCAACCAGCCGGGATCCAGGGCTCAAAGCTGCTTTTGGCGGGGCCCGAAAAGGTGCGAAGTTGGGTTGAGCGGCGCTATCTCGACCAGCTCCTGCGGACCCTGCGGGCCGCCTTCCCCGAAATCACCAGCGTCGCCTTCGTCAAGTCCTCAGGCCCGATCACGAGCAACAACGGAGCGGCTGCCGCGGTTGAGCTGAACCCCGACTACTCGTTTGAGAGCTTCGTGATCGGTCCGGGCAACCGGCTCGCCCACGGCGCGGCGCTGCACGTCGCCGAAGCGCCGGGCGAGGTTCTCAACCCGCTCTTCATCTACGGACCGCCGGGCCTCGGCAAGACCCACCTGCTGGTCGCGATGGCGCGCTACATCGGCGCTACTCGACCGGCGATGCGAGTTCACTACACAACCGCCGAGGCATTTACCAAGGAGTTCGTCACCGCGATGCGGACCCAGGGCGGCGATGCATTCCAGGAGCGATACCGCGATTACGGCGCCCTCTTGATTGACGATGTCCAATTCCTCGCCGGCAAGCCGAAGACCGAGGAGGAGTTCTTCCACACCTTCAACGCACTCTATGAGGGGGGAAGCCAGATCGTTCTCTCCTCGGACCGGGAGCCAACCGCGCACGAAGGCCTCGCCGAACGACTCCGAGATCGGTTCGCCTGGGGTATGACCGCCGAGCTTGAACGACCCGACCTGCCAACCCGCTTAGCGGTCTTGAAAAAGCTGGGGCGCCGAATCAGCGGTTCGGATGTTGACCCTGAGGTGCTCGACGAAATCGCCAATCGAAGCGACACCAACCTGCGGCAGCTCGAGGGCGCGCTAACCCGGGTCACCGCCTTCGCTTCGCTGATCGGCCGCACCCCCGATCGACGCCTCGCTGTCGAGGTAACCGGCTCAACCGACCCGGGAAGCGAACTGCCCGCGATCCGAGCTAGCCGTCGCGAGGTCACGATCGAGCAGATCAAGGACGCGGTCTGCGAGTGCTTACACCTGCGCCGTGCCGACCTCACCTCGTCGCGGCGAACCGCCGAGGTGGTTCGTGGACGCCACCTGGCGATCTATCTGGCCCGTCAGCGCACCAACCACTCCTTGGTTGAAATTGCTGGCGCCTTCAAGCGCGACCATTCCAGCGTCGTCCACGCCGTCGCCTCGATCAAACGCAAGCTCGAGCCAGGCTCAGAAATGTCGATCGCTGTTGAGAAGGTCAACCAACTTCTCGATCGAACCGGTTCGATCGATTGAACAACGCAGCCCAGATGCTCAATCAATCAACCCCGGCCAACAGATGCCAACAGCGCTTCATCAGCGTCCAAGCCAAGCGACGCGGTTGCCAACATCCCCAACCCAACAACAACCATCTCCTTCAACAAGTACCTTTGCCTTCTCGATGAAGTTTTCCTCCCCCCGTCTGCCTCTGCTCGATTCGTTGCTCGCGGTTTCGCGGGCACTCTCGAATCGAACCGCTCTACCGGCGCTCGGCGGGATCATGCTCGAAGCAAGCGTTGGTCCCGAGGGTGAGTCCGGTCTTTTGAGCTTCAAGGCGACCGACTCTGAGATGTCGTTGACCTGTTCGTGCGCGGCGCAGGTCGAAATTCCCGGTAAGCAGCTGCTCCCCGGCCGATTGTTGATCGAGGTGGTCAAGGCATTGCCAGACGGGAGCGTCGAGTTTGAGTCGCGCGCCGAGTACCGCGACGTTGAGGTTCGCGCTGGCTCCGCCCAGTTCCACCTGCGGACTCTGTTGGCGGAAGACTTCCCGCCGTTGCCAATCCCGGCCGAGGACCCGATCAAGCTTCCCGCGGCCGCGTTTGCCGCGACTATCGAGCGGGTTATCGTCGCCGCTTCGAACGACGAGGTTCGACCGATTCTGACCGGGATCCTGATCCAGGCCGAGGAGTCGAACCTGGTCATGGTCGCGACTGATTCGTATCGTCTTTGCGTCAAGCAGACCACGCTTGACTCACCGGTTGTGGAGGTTTTTGAGGCCGTCATCCCGGCTCGGGCGCTACGCGAGCTGGCTCGCTTGGTCGATCACGACGAGCCGGACGGCAAGATTGAGATCTCGATGCTCGGCAGTCAAATCGTTTTTAACCTTGGCGAAGCACTTTTGAGTTCGCGCCTGATCGACGGGCAGTTTCCAAGCTACAAGCAGCTGATCCCGGAGGCGTTCGATTACGACCTCAAGTTGGGACGCGAAGAGTTCCTCGAGGTAGCCAAGCGGGTAAGGCACCTCGCTCAGCGCCAGGTACCGCTCAAACTCACCTTCAGCGAGGGCGAACTCGAGGTGGCCGCGGAGACTCCGGATCTCGGCGACGCTCGCGACGCGTTACCGGTCCCGTTTGAAGGTGATCCGCTTGAAATCGCGTTCAATCCGAAGTACCTGATTGAAGGGATCGAAAACGTTCGTGGCGACGAGATTTTCATGAAGATTTCGTCGCCACTTCGCCCCGGCCTTTTAGTCGGGACCGGCGACGAGGAGTTCCGTTACCTCGTGATGCCGATTCGCCTTAACGTTTGAGCGACGCCGGTGCGGGCTGCCGCAATCAAACTCCGGGGGTTTCGCAACCTTGACGAGCAGTCGGCCCATTTTGCCGACCGGCTGACGGTGGTCCACGGCCCCAACGGTTCCGGGAAGTCCAACCTTCTCGAGGCGGTTTTCTTCGGCCTCACCGGGGTTAGCTCGCGGACCCGTCGGCTTCGTGAGCTGATCGGATTCGGCCAGGAATTGACTCGGGTCGAGGTGTCGATTACCGATCGGTCGGCAGGAAACCATCGACGCCTGATCGCGGCCGCAATTTCAAGGAGCGAAGGGCGCATACACACGCTTGACGGTCGTAGCGTTCGACTGGAAGACAGTTTTGAGCGACCGGCGGTCAGCGCCTTCATGCCGGATCGGCTCGAGCTGGTGAAGGGTACGCCGAGCCTGCGTCGTGCTCACATTGATTCGTTTGCGATCGCGCTATTTCCGGCCCGAACCGATGTGCGCCAGCGCTACGGAGCAGCTTTGGCGCAGCGCAACGCGCTGTTGGGACGAATCAAAGCCGGGTACGCAAGCGCCACGACGCTCGACAGCTGGGACGCCGAGTTGGCTCGCTGCGCGCTCGAGCTACGCGAACTGCGTTGCCTGGCGGTCGACTCGTTGGTTGAGTCGTTCGGTGAGGCGACGGCTCGACTCGGGCTCGTCGGCAGGGCGACAATCAGCTATCGCCCCCGGGTCGGCGAGGGGGATTTTGACGCGCTTTACGGCGAACTCGCGACCCGCCGTGACGCCGACCTGCGCCGCGGCCACACCACCTATGGCCCGCACCTTGACGAGTTGAAATTGGAGCTGGACGGGAGATTGCTGCGCAGCTACGGGTCGCAGGGCCAGCAACGAATCGGGCTGCTGGCGCTACTTTTAGCCGAACGGATGGCGCTCCGCGCGGCGCGTGGAAGACTTCCGTTGATGCTGCTCGATGACGTGATGAGCGAACTCGACCAAGCCCGCCGCACTCTCCTGGTGGACGAGCTGAAGTCCGGTGGTCAGGCGATCTTGACGACGACCGAGCCGAGCCAGGTGCCGGGAGTCGAGTACGGGCTTGCGGTTGACGCGGGCCGCGTGGTGGCGAGCGGTTGATGGGACGCCGATCGGGTCCACGGCGAATCGGCGAGATGCTGGGCGGCGCGGTCGCCCCAATCGCTCCGCAGACGACCCTGGCCGCGGTTCAACGCTCGTGGTTGGCGGCGGTTGGGGGCGCGATCGCTGCGCAGGCCGAGCCGGTGGCCGAGCGGGACGGGACCCTCGAGGTTGCCTGCACCAACTCGACCTGGGCCGAGGAGATCGATTTGCTGCAGGGTGGAATCGTGGCGCGGATCAACCAGGCGCTGGGGCGCGAGGCGATCACCGGCCTGCGCGTCAAGGCGGATCGGGCTCGTTTTGACGGTCAAGGATCGAGGTAGGGTCCCAGCTCCCGGGGCCATTCGTCGCGATTCCAACGGTTTTCCGGCGGGAGCGACTGTTATCCTCAGCTCAATCTGAATCCACGACTCGCGTTGCCGGTCGATCGCGACACCGGATCGGAACAAGGCGGGAGTGACGAGTGAGCCCTTCCGGAGCTCCCTGGCCCCGTCGCGGCCCGCAGGCGAAAGGACCCCAGTGTCAAACAAAACCGAGACCGACGCAAGCTACGGGGCCAAGGACATCACGGTCCTTGAGGGTCTCGAGGCGGTCCGCAAGCGGCCGGGGATGTATATCGGGTCGACCGGGTTCCGCGGCCTTCACCACCTCGTCTACGAAGTCCTCGACAACTCGGTCGACGAGGCCCTGGCCGGGCACTGCGATAGCGTTGAGGTAACGCTGCACCCCGACAACAGTGCCACCGTGGTCGACAACGGTCGCGGCATCCCGGTTGACACGATGGCGAACGAGGGCCGTTCGGCTGCCGAGGTCGTTCTGACCGTTTTGCACGCCGGCGGCAAGTTTGGCGACGGCGGCGGCTACAAGGTTTCTGGCGGTTTGCACGGCGTCGGTGTCTCGGTCGTGAACGCACTTTCGGACCGCCTCCACCTTGAGATACGGCGCGAGGGCGCGATCTGGAGCCAGGACTACAGCCGTGGCGCGCCGCAAAACCAAATCAGTCGGGGTGCGGCAATCGATTCCTCGGGGACCGCGATCACCTTCCATCCCGACCCAGAGATTTTCGATGAGGTCGTTTTCGACTACGACACGCTGTCGGAACGGATGCGCGAGACCGCCTTCTTGACCCGCGGCCTCCGGATAACTTTGAGCGACGAGCGCGGCGAAGGGCGGACCCAGCAGTTTCATTACGAGGGCGGGATCGTCGACTTTGTCCGCCACCTCAACGCGGTCAAGGACGCGCTCCACAGCAAGATCATCTACTTCGAGTCGGGCGGCGACGAGGGCCAGATCGAGATCGCGATGCAATGGAACACCGGCTACCAGGAGTCGGTGTTTACCTTCGCCAACAACATCAACACCCACGAGGGCGGCTCGCACCTGTCGGGATTTCGGGCCGCGCTGACCCGAACCCTCAACGTCTATGCCCGTGAGAAGGGGCTGCTGAAGGAAAAGGACGCCAACCTCAGCGGCGAGGACATTCGCGAGGGCTTGACCGCGGTTCTCTCGGTCAAGCTGCACGATCCCCAGTTCGAGGGGCAGACCAAGACGAAGTTGGGTAATCCACCGATCGAGGGATTCGTCAAGGAGGCGGTTAACCGCAGCCTCTCCGAACACCTTGAGGAGAACCCGGCGGATGCACGCCGGATCGTCACCAAGTCGATCGAGTCGGCGCGGGCCCGGCTCGCCGCTCGCAAGGCGCGCGACCTGACCCGGCGCAAGTCAGCGCTCGAAAACTCGACCCTGCCGGGCAAGTTGGCTGATTGCACGATCCGCGACCCGGCGCTTGCCGAACTGTTCATCGTTGAGGGCGACTCGGCCGGAGGTTCGGCCAAGCAGGCCCGCGAGCGCTCGTTCCAGGCGATCCTGCCGCTGCGCGGAAAGATAATCAACGTTGAGAAATCGCGGATCGACAAGGTCCTCTCCAACAACGAGATCCAATCGTTGATCACCGCGATCGGAACCGGCATCCACGATGAGTTCAACCTCGCGGACCTTCGGTACCACAAACTGATTTTGGCGACCGATGCCGATGTCGACGGCGCCCATATTCGCACCCTCGCCCTGACGTTTTTGTTCCGACAGATGCCGGAACTGATCGAGCAGGGGCACGTCTATATCGCCAAGCCGCCGCTTTACAAGGCAAAGAGCGGCCGCACCGAGGTCTACCTCGAAAAGGAATCCGAACTCGAGGAGTTTCTGCTGCGAGACCGCCTCCCCGATTTCGGAATTACCGGCGTCGGCGGCACAACGGTCAAGCTGAGCGAAGCGAGGTGGCAACGCTTCAACCGGGCGCTAAAGGAATACGAGGGCTGGTCGGGGGCGCTTTATGCCCACTTCGGCCGGCCGTTGATCGACTTCTTCGCCGAGTCGGCGCTGCTTGATAGCGGGATCGCGAGTTTGGCCGCGGCGAAGCAGTCGTTTTCGGTTGCCGGCCCGCCCGAGGACGTTTTTGACATTGAGTTACTGGGCGAGGACGAGGACGGACTCCGGGTCAAGTCGATCGATCGCGCCAGCGGGCTGGCCAAAACGCACCTGATTCCCGCGGCGCTGTTCGAGGCAGGCGACTATCGGAAGCTGCTGGGCGTTCACAGGGGTTTACTCGATCAGGTCGGGCGACCGCCGTTTCAGGTTCGGCTCGGAGAGCGCGAACGCGAAGCGAAGTCGTTCGCGGCGCTCCGCCGAGCCGTCCTCGACCTCGCCAAGCAGGGGGTTTCGCTACAGCGCTTCAAGGGTCTCGGCGAGATGAACGCCGATCAGCTTCGCGAGACGACGATGGCGCCGCGCTCGCGGACCCTGCAACGGGTCACCAACGACGACGCGGCGCTGGCCCATCGGGTCTTTAGCGAGTTGATGGGGGACCGGGTCGAACCGCGCAAGGAATTCATCGAGCGCCACGCCAAGGATGTGAGTGTTCTCGATGTCTAGGCCCAACCCCAGCCCGAGGATGAACGTGGCGAGTCGTAGCGCATTCGGATTCCGCGATGTCGCCAGCGTGCGGGAGATCGTCTGATGGAGGGTTCGCTTGAAGCCCTGACCGGACGGGTCGAGGAGCGCGATCTCTCGACCGAGATGCGCGCCTCCTACCTCGATTACGCGATGAGCGTGATCGTCGGCCGCGCCTTGCCGGATGTTCGCGATGGCCTCAAACCAGTTCACCGCCGGGTCCTGTATGCGATGCACGACCTCGGCCTGCAGCCGAACCGGGCCTATCGCAAGTCGGCATTCATCGTCGGCGAGGTGATGGGTAAGTACCACCCGCACGGCGACTCGGCGATCTACGACACCTTGGTTCGGATGGCCCAGGACTTCTCGCTGCGCTATCCGTTGGTCGACGGCCAGGGCAACTTCGGCTCGATCGATGACGACCCGGCGGCCGCGATGCGCTACACCGAGGCCCGACTCGCTCGCCTCAGCACCGAGTTGCTGCGTGACATCGATGCCGACACCGTCGACTTCGGGCCCAACTACGACGAATCGCAGTCAGAGCCGTTGGTGCTGCCAGCCCGTTTTCCGAACCTGCTCGTCAATGGGGCATCTGGGATCGCGGTCGGGATGGCGACCAACATCCCGCCGCACAACCTGCGCGAGGTGATCGGCGCGGTCAACGCCTACCTTGATGATCCCAAGATCGACACCGAGGGCCTGATGACCCACGTCAAGGGCCCTGATTTCCCCGGCGGCGGAACGATCATGGGGTACGAAGGGATTCGCTCGGCTTATCGCTCCGGCCGCGGCTCGGTCCGGGTCCGAGCGAAGGCCCACGTCGAGCCGATGAAGGCCGGCAAGGAGGCGATCATCGTCTCGGAGCTGCCGTTCATGGTCAAAAAGGGCGGTGACGGTGGCCTGATCACCAAGATCGCCGACCTGGTTCGCGACAAGAAGATCTCCGAGATCTCCGACCTGCGCGACGAGTCGGATCGAGCGGGAATGCGCCTCGTGATCGAGCTGAAGCGCGATGCGATTCCGAAGGTGGTCCTGAGCAAGCTCTACAAGAGCACCCAGATGCAGTCGACCTTCGGCGTCAACATGGTGGCACTGGTTGACGGTGTTCCAAAGACGCTGTCCCTAAAGGAGATGGTCGGCGCTTACGTCGAGCATCAGCGGGTCGTCGTGATCCGCCGCACCCAGCATCAGCTCCGCCAAGCGGAGGCTCGGGCACACGTGCTCGAGGGGATTTTGGTCGCGCTCGACAATCTTGACGAGGTGATCGCATTAATCCGCGCCGCCGATGATCCCGAGACGGCAAAGGGCGGCCTGATCGGGCGGTTCGGGCTCTCGCCGATCCAAGCGCAGGCGATCCTTGACATGCGCTTGCAGCGCCTGACCGGGCTCGAGGCAGGAAAGGTTCGATCCGAGCACGCCGAGATCGTCGCCAAGATCACCGAATTGCGGGCGATCCTTGGCGAGGAAAAGCGGATCGACGACCTGATTCGGACCGAGCTGGCCGGAATCGAAGCTCGCTTCGGCGACGAGCGACGGACCGATATCACCTTCGCCGAGGGCGAGGTCGACATCGAGGACATGATCGCCGACGAGCAGATGGTGATCTCACTGACCGCGTCCGGCTACGCAAAGCGCCTACCGCTCGCGACCTACCGCAGCCAGCACCGCGGCGGCAAGGGCGTCACCGGGATGAACATGAAGGAAGGGGATTACATCGAACACCTGCACATCTGCTCGACCCATGATTTCCTCCTGTTCTTCACCAACCGTGGCAAGGTGTACCGGCTCAAGGTCTACGAGCTGCCGGAGGGATCGCGAACCTCGCGTGGTAAGGCGTTGGTCAACGTGTTGCCGCTGCGCGAGGGCGAGCGGGTGATGGCGGTGATCCCGACCCGAGACTTCTCTGAGGGCAAGTACCTCGCCTTCGCGACCGCCAACGGCCTGGTCAAAAAGACCGAGTTCCCGTCCTACAACACTCCGATTCGAGCCGACGGAATCATCGCGATCAAGATCCGCGACGACGACGAGCTGGTTCAGGTCCGCCTTACCTCGGGTGAGGACGACCTGCTGTTGGTCTCGCGATCCGGTCACGCCTCCCGATTCAACGAGGACAGGGTTCGCTCGATGGGCCGTGATACCTCCGGCGTTAAGGGGATGAACGTCGACCAGACGATCGACGGCGCGCCGAACCGGGTTTTGGCGATGGATGTCGCCCGCGACGACACCGAGGTTTTCGTGGTGACCGAAAACGGTTACGGCAAACGGACCGCGGTTGCCGAGTACCCGATCAAGGGTCGCGGTACCAAGGGCGTCCTGACCGCCAAGCTGACCGAGAAAAAGGGCGGTCTGGCCGGAGCCATGATCGTCCGTGAGCACCAGGAGCTGGTCTTTATCTCGGTTAACGGGATGGTCCAGCGGACTTCGGTAAAGGGGATCTCGAAGATGGGTCGCGCCACCCAGGGTGTGCGGGTAATGAACATCAAAGACGACGACCGGGTCAGCGCCGTCGCCTTGGTGGTCGAGTCAAGCGGTGATTCCGAAGACCCCGACGACGCTGGTGACGATGTTGCGCTTGACGACGAGACGGTTGGTGACGGGCCGCCCGCCGCTGCGCCGAGCCCGGACGACGAGCTCTCCGCCGATTGACCGGCTACCCGCACCTCGCTCGAAGCGGGCCTCTACGATTGGTCGGGCAGGCACTTCACGACCAAGGCGGGCAGGGAAACTAATGGCAGGGCGTAAGAAATGGGCGGCAACGTTGGCTTCGACACTCTTTGTGGCGGCTTCTTGTGCAGCCGTCGCTTGGGCGGATTCGAAAACCTACGAGGATGAGGTCGGGGAAACCGGCCGACTGCGCGAGCAGACAAACCTCGACATCGTCTCGGCGACGGCATCGCACACCGGCGCCGGCAAGCTCAAGCACACGGTGACGATGCGGGGCGGGTTGAAGCCAAATCGGGAGTACACGCGCCCCTTCTTGTTCATCAACCGCGGTGACGGTGACGGCGGTTTTCCGGAATGGGCGGTGGTCGGCAAGGCGGTCTTCCGGATTCACTACGACAACCACGACAACCCCGATTTCAGCCGGGTCGGCAGCGCGAGCTTGACCGACGAGCGACGCACCTGGACCTACAAGTTCGACGCCGCGACGATCGATTCGGTTGACGCAACCTACGGTTGGCGAGTCCAAACTAAGAAGGGCCTCGCCGAGGACCGCGCCCCGTTCACCGGCTGGGTCCTCCACAACCTGTAGCCGATCGCCAGTTTGTATTCGCGCCCGCCTCGCGATCGCGGACATCGCAATGCCCGCGGGGTGCGCGGATTCGGAATCGCCTATTGACGGACGCCCCGGTCGGCAACCGCCTTGAGCGTGGCTGAAAGCTCGGCGATTTCGGCTGGAACCTTCGGAGATTCCTGGTCTGCGCGGGGCGGGGATGATGAGGCGGGCTGGTCGGGTCGGAAGAATCTGTACGGTCGCCCGGTTGGAATCGAGTAGACGGCCAGGGCAGCGTTGAGGCCCGTTTCGAGACCGTTCGGGCGGTCGAAATCCAACAGTGGGAAGGGCGATTTCTCCCAGCGTCGCAGCAGCTCGAGGTTGTAAGCGGCCCAGAGGCGAAGCCCGCGATGAATCGGCATCTCACCGCCGCGAGCCCGCCGCCGGGCCTGCAGCGATCGTGCAACCGCAACCGGGTCGCGGATCACCCCGATCGGTTGTAGGTCAACTCGGTCCCAAAGATCGCCGACGATCAGCATCCGCGGGTCTTTGACCAGGGCCGGCTCGCGCGCCAGCAAGGGCGCGATCACTTCGTCGAGCTGGCTCCGTTCGGTCGAGCTGGCTCGCGGCGGAGCGGCCGGCGGGCGCCACCAACGGGCGCCGACCCGCGCCAGCAGTTGGTTGTGCAGCGCCGTTAGCGCTGGCAGCTCGCGGGTCCCGTCGGGGTTCATCAGCCCGCTGGAGGAGACATCCCCGGCGAAGACTCCTTGCTCGGCGATCATCCCCGCAACCACCGAGGTGCCACTGCGGTGCATTCCGTAGACGACCAGCATCGGCGCACCGTAGGCGATCGGCCAGCCCGACGGATCGTCGCGCCGCAAGGCGAGTCGGGTAGCCATACTTGTGGCGATGATTCACGTTGCCACAGTGCATTGGCGCGACGATCGTTGGGTTGATGTCCAGCTCGCCTACCTCGAACGCGGCCTCGATGAGCCCTATCGGGTCTACGCCTTCCTGGGGCGGATGAAGCAAGATCACTCCGACAAGTTCTTTTACTCCTCGACCGAGCGACTGAAGAACCACGCCGCCAAGCTCAACCTACTCGGGGATATGATCGGCTTGGCCGCCGATCCCGACGACATCGTCCTCTTCATCGACGGCGATGCATTCCCGGTCGTTCCACTGGCAGCGCCACTGCGAGCGGCACTCGCAGAGCACCCGCTGGTCGCGGTGCGTCGTGACGAGAACCGTGGTGCTCGCCAACCGCATCCCTGTTTTTGCGCGACCACGGTTGGCTTCTGGCGCCAAATCGGCGGCGATTGGCACCGCGGTAGCGACTGGAAAGGCGGTAGTCGTCGCTGGGCAAAAAAGGGCGGCAACCAGGCGGAGTCCGACGTCGGTTACCGCGTCCTCAACAAACTCGAGCGGGCCGCGGTCGATTGGCAGCCGCTGCTGCGCTCGAACACAACCGAGCTCCATCCGCTGTTCTACGCTGTCTACGGCGGCCTGATCTATCACCACGGGGCTGGATTTCGTCGCGGCCTTTCGGGGCTCGTTTTGGAGCAACACGGCGAATCGGAGCTGACCGCGAAACCGCTGGCTCGGCTGCTCGACAACCTGCCGAAGTCGAAGCTAACGCACCGGCTGCATCGTCGCTACCACCCGGCGCGAAGGTTGCGCCGCCGACTGGTGGCTGAGCAGCGGGCGCTGAGCGAATCGGTCTTTGACGATCTCGCCGCCAACCCGGAGTTTTACCGCCGCTTTCTCGAGCCACTGCACCTCGACGCCACCGCGCCGCGCTAAGGGAGCCCTAACCGGGGTTATCGGTCCGTAATACCGTCGCGGATGTGGCGCCGCAGCGAGCCCTAACCGGAAGTTGCCAGGTAGGGCTCCCAGCAGAGCGGGACCCGAGGGGTTGCGATCCGGATGAACACCATCGGGCTTGGCGCTTTGGGGCGGTTGCGGGGAGCCATCTTCGCGTCGCGCGGGAGTCGATCCGCCTTCTTGCGGTTGCAGGTTGCGCAGGCGGCGACGATGTTGTCCCAGTTTGAGCTGCCGCCGCGACTTCGCGGGATCACGTGGTCGACGGTCAAGCGCTCGCTGCGGGCGCCGTCGTAGCGGCAACCGCAGTACTGGCAGCGCCAATCGTCGCGTGCCAAAACCGCTCGTCGACTGGTCCGCCGCCGCCCGGCCTCGCGTGGGACCCGAACATAGGAGGTCAAGCGCAGGACGGCGGGGAGCCGCAGGGTCAAACGCTCGGCGTGGAGCGTCTCATCCGCTGGCTCGACCATTTCGGCCCGACCCTTCAGGAGCAATACGGCAGCACGCCGAGCCGAGCAAACGTTGATCGGCTCATAACCGGCGTTGAGGACGAGAACCCGACCGTTCATGCCGCGATCATATCCACCGATCGTCAGTCGGCACTCCGCTTCGGGTCCTCAAGCGGGCTGACTCCGAGCGGGTAGCTCCCGAGGATGCGGACGTTCTCGGCTTTTGCTCGCAACGCCTCGATGGCCGCCGCGATCGGCTCGTCGCCCAGATCGCCCTCGAGGTCAACAAAGAACATGTAGCGGTCGAGGCCACGTCGCAACGGCCTTGACTCGAGCCGGATCAGGTTGACCTGGCGGCTCGCGAACTCGGTCAGAGCGTCCACCAAGGCGCCTGGACGATCATCGCCGAGTTCGCTGAAGGAGAGGACGGTACGCCACTCACCGCCGGGGGCGCGCTGAGGCGACTCCCCGACCCGGGCGACCCAGACAAAGCGGGTCCGGTTGTCGTCGAAGTCCTCGATCCCTCCCTCCCAGACCACGCAGCCGTAGCGGTCCGCCGAACTCGCGGGGCCAATCGCGGCGGCCCCATGCCCGGCGCGGTGAAGTCCGGCGATCGCGTCGGCGGTGCTCGAGGTTGCAACCAATTCAACTTCGGGGTGTTGCTCGCGCAGGTAGCGGGCGCATTGAGCCAGCGGTTGCGGGTGGGAGTAGACCTTCTCGATCGGGCCGCTCGCGGCGTTGGCGACGATCAAGGCGTGGCGGATCGCCAGGTCGTACTCGCCGACCAACTCGACGCCCTCAACCTCGAATGCCAACGCGTCGAGAGTCGGCCGCACCGATCCGTCGATCGAGTTCTCAAACGGAACCAAACCGAGGTCGACCCGGCGATCGGAAACCGCGGAGATCACATCGAACAGGGTTGCGAACGGGACCGCATCAATCACGACGGTGCCGGCAGCCTCGACCAGGGCACTGTCGCTGAACGTCCCGGGTGGGCCGAGGTAGGAGACTCGCATCCTGGCCCGCTACTGGAAGATGACCGGGTAGGTGTAGGTGTTGTTGTCGCCGATAGTCTCGCCGGGGACGAGCTCGACGTTGACCGTTAGGTTGGTCTGTTCACCGATCGGAATGTCCCCGGTTAGCTGGATCGAGACCGTGGCCATCGCCCCCGCATCGATGCTGGCGATGCTGCTCTGGCCCTCGATGTCGGTCCCCTCCAGCGAAGCCGTGACCGGGATGTCCGTCTCGGTCGACTCCCCTCCGTTACGCACGGTGATGACGATCTCCGGAGCGATCCCGGATGGAACCGTGATCGGGGTTGTCTGATCGAGCGGGATTCCACCGCCGGTTACGCCGCTCACTTCGGTTCCGTGCACCCCCGGGGTCACCGGTCCGCTGCCGGTGCCACCGCCAGTCGTCAGTCCGCTGAGCGCCAGGGTTACGTCGCTTTCGTTCAGCCAATCAGTCGCCCCGTCCATCTCCAAGAACGCCGACTCGGGGAGTGATACCTGCGAGATCCCCTCGTCGAGCAGCTCTTGGTTGATCTGGTTTGCCGCCCGCTGAAAGATCTCGTCGGCGGCGAGAAAGCCGCGCATTGCGTCGACCACCGCCTTCGCGGTCTCGGTCTTTGCGGGGTCGGCAACCGAGGTGATCTGATCGGCGGTTGTGGAAACCCCGTCGCGACGGAATTGATACGCCAACACGAGCAGCTTTTGGGCCTCGTCGAGTTGCCCCGGCACGTCCAGTGCTTCGACCCGTGAGAGCAACGAATCGGCGGTGCTCCGGTTTGAATTGATTGCGGTGTTGAAGCTGACCTGGTCGGATTCTCCGCCGCCGCCGATTCGTCCAAAGAAGTCGTCGCTGAGCTGCTTCGAATCAACAACGATCGTTCGCAGGTCGCTCACGTAGTTGGTCAAGGCTCGCTCGCGGCGGCTGTCCTGACAGGCCTTGAAGCCAAGCAGGATCAGAGCCAGGATCAGAACCCCGGCCGCCCCGGCAATCGCCCGGCGCAGCAGAAATTCCCGCGCGCCACCACCGGAACCGGTGGGCCGGGAACGAACCCGCGCCTCTGCGGGCTCGAAGGCGTCGTCTTCGTCGAGAAAGGACACGGCTTCGAGACGGAAGTATGAAGGTTGCGCCTCCTGAGCGGGCTAAACCCGATGTTGGACGCCAGGCGGCCTGTGGCGGCGGCAGCTATCGGATGGGTCGTTGGTCTGCGCGGGGTGGGTCGCCCCCCGCCCGTCGGCGCGGTCGTTTCCCAGGGGCCCGAGGCCGACCTTACCGAGCCGAGGAACTCCTCGTCGGGGCCGTCGGGGTGATCTCGCTTTGGCAGGAGAGGGGACGAGCGCGGCGAACCAAAAGCCGACTTGATAGGCGAACTTATCCTCGACAGGTTCAGACTCGGAGAGTGCCTAGGTAAAGGTGGTGCCGGGGCGGTCTATCGCGCCTGGGACGAGCGTCTCGGCCGCCCCGTCGCGGTTAAAGTCCTTGACCAGGTCGATCCGGGACGGATCGAACGAGAGGCGCAAGCTGCGGCCCGATTGAACCATCCGGCGATCGCGACGCTGTACGAACTCGGGACCGAGGGCGAACGCTCATACCTGGTCAGCGAACTCGTTGAGGGGGCAACCCTGCGCGAACTGCTTGACCGCGGTCGAATCTCAGATCGCGAGGTCGCCGAGGTTGGGATTGATATTTGCGAGGCGATCGGGCACGCCCATCAGCGCAACGTAATTCATCGCGACATCAAGCCGGAAAACATCATCGTCCGGCCGCCGCCGCCGGGGGGTGGACGGACCCGGACGATTGGTGGCCGCGGCAAGCTGACCGACTTCGGGATCGCCCAACTCCGCGACAAGCAGACCCTGACCGCGCCCGAAGCGGTTCTCGGCACCCTGGCCTACATGTCGCCCGAGCAAGCCGAAGGCGGCGACGTGGGGCCGGCGGGAGATCTCTACGCCCTCGTTCTCACCCTCTTCCAAGCCTGGGTTGGCGAGAACCCGGTCGAGGATGTCAATCCGGCGGCCACGGTCCGAAACATCGGTTCGGAGCTGCCGAGCCTTGCCGACTACCGGCCCGACCTGCCGCGCGGGTTGGTCAGGATCGTCGACGCCGGGATCGCCGCCGAACCAAGCCTGCGGCCGAGTTCAGGCGAACTCGCCGAGGCGCTGCTGGCGGCGATTGCCGATCTGACCCACGATCCGGTCCCCGATCCGATCGAGACCTTCGACGAAGCAGCCGAGCCGCCGCTCGATCTCGGTCGAGGGGTTCTCCTGGTTGCCGTGATCGTGGCCACGATGGTGCCGGGATTCGCGGGCCTTTACGGTCTCGCCACGGTGGCTGCGCTGCTCGGCGGCGGCCTCGTTTTTGCCGCTGCGCCGGTTCGGTTTGCCGCCGTTCCGGCGCTCGCAGTCGGCCTCGCGTCGACCGGCTGCTCGGCGGCGATTCCGGCCCTTTGCGCCGCCGCTCCGACCAACCGCTCGCGGGTCACGCTGGCCAGCCTGTGCGTGGTGTTCGTGCTCAGCGCGGCGGCGCTCGGGCTGATCGATTCCAGCCTGATCGCGGTGTTGGGGGCACCGGAGCATTGGGAGAAGACCTTTGGCGGCGGAGTCGATCTCCTCAGTGGGGCGATGATCGAGAACTCGGCGCTCGTTTTGATCGCCTTGTGGGCGGCTGGCGCAGTCGTGCTGGTGATGTTGCGCCGGATTCGTGAGCCGGCCAGTGCGATCCTCGCCGGATTCGGCTGGTCGGCCGCGATGGTCGCGCTGCAGCGAACCCTGACGGATCCCGAATCGGTCGCCGGAGCCGCCCCGGCGGTGGTCTTGATCGTTGCCGTTTACGTGGTTGCGGACATCCGTGAAGTTCGTCGCGCCGCCCGCAGTGCCCGCAATTCGGCTCGGCGCGGAACCATTGCGCCGATCGCGATGATCGGTCCACGTCGACCCCGAATCGGATCGACAACGACGCCCGCCCGCCCGCAAAGGTGGCCTTGGGGTCGACGTAAAAGCGGCTCTGCGCTCATAATCAAGGGTTAGCTATGAGCGTTCTGCGTAATCTCGAAGCAAGGATCGAGAACATGGTCGAGGGCGTCTTCAGCCGGGCCTTCTCTTCCCGTGTTCAGCCGGTCGAGATCGCGCGCAAGTTGGCGAAGGAGATGGACGCCAACAAAACTGCCTCGGTCAACAGCGTTTTCGTCCCCAACAGCTACACGGTTTGGCTCTCGCCGGACGACCACGAGCGCCTCGAGGGGTACGAGCGCTCGCTTGCCCAAGACCTCGCGAAGTACCTGCTCGAACATGCGCGGCGCAACGATTACGGCCTCCCGACTCGCCCCGAGGTCAAGCTCGATGTCGACGATCGACTACGGCTCGGCGAGTTTGGAATTCAGGCCCGTCTGGTCAAGCCGCCCGCCCACCAGGGTGAGCATCCCTCACAGGGTGAAGCCGGTCAGACGATGGTCTACTCGACGCCGCCGAAGCAGCCGAAACGCCGCGCCGGAGTCGCTGGTCGGCTGACCGAAACTCGCGCCATCGTCAGCTTTGAAGGCCGCCGCTACGTCCTGCACGGACCGCTCGCGGTGCTTGGTCGTTCCCGAGATTGCGACTGCGTCTTCAGCGATCAAAACGTCTCACGACGGCACGCCGAACTGCGCCGAAGCGGCAACGGCGACTGGCAGGTGGTTGATCTTGGCTCGACCAACGGGGTCAAGGTCAACGGCCGCAGCGTCGCCACCACCCGGCTCGCGCCCGGTGATGAGATTTCGCTCGGCACGGCACGCTTTACCTTTGATCTCGAAGCGTGATCGCGTCGCTGACATTGCTGCCGCTCGCGCTGCAAGCGGATCCGTTGGCGGTCGGTTTGAAGTTTGGCTTCCTCGCGGTTCTCTACCTGTTCTTGCTCTGGGTTGCCCGCAGCGCCTTGCGCGAGGTACGGCTCGCGGCTCGCGCTCCGGTCGCTGAGGGGACGGGGGTCCATCGGATCGGAAGCGGTAATCGGGCCGCGTCAAGCGACGCCTGGCTGGTCGTCTTACGCGGCGGCGGCCTCGAATCAGGAGAGCGCTTTGATTTGTTCGGGGGCCTCGCGATCGGGCGGGCGGTCGAAGCGGATATCCGGATCGAGGACCGCTTTGCCTCCGGTTTGCACGCTCGGGTCTTCTCCCGCGGAAACGACTACTACGCCGAGGACCTCGATTCGACCAACGGCACCTTCATCAATGAAAAGCCTCTGAAGGGTGAGGCTCGACTGTCCGATCTCGATGAAATCCGGATCGGCGACACCGAATGGCGATTTGAATACGACCTTGGGGAAACTCGGTGAGCGCCCCGATGCTGGGAGTTTTAGAGCAGGCCTTCGAGACCGATGTCGGTCGTCAGCGCAGCGAAAACGAGGACTCGTTCTTCGTTCGGGGAGCGATGTTCGCGGTTGCCGACGGGATGGGCGGCGCTCAGGCCGGCGAGGTCGCCTCGCGCCTCGCGGTCGAGAGCCTTGATGTCGTTCGCGACCCGGCAAAACCCGCCGAAGCATGGTTGGCCGGGGTGGTCGCCGCCGCCAACGCCCGGATTTTCGAGGTCGCCTCGGGAGACACCTCGCGATCGGGGATGGGGACGACGATCACGGCGGCGCTGCTCGAGGGGGCGACCCTCAGCCTCGCCCATGTCGGCGACAGTCGCGCCTACCTGTATCGCGATGGGGAGTTGCGCCAGCTGACCAACGATCACTCGCTGGTCGAGGAGATGCGCCGTCGCGGTCAGCTGACTCGCGAAGAGGCGGAAGAGCACCCGCAGCGCTCGGTGATCTTGCGCGCTTTGGGGGTCGAACCCCGGGTTGAGATCGACACCTTCAGCGTCCAGGTCCGGCCCGGCGACCTGGTTTTGCTCTGCACCGACGGTTTGACGACGATGCTGAGCGACGACCGGATGTTGGCAATCCTCGCGGACGACCGCGCGGTCGGCGCGACCGCGCGGTCGCTGGTGGCCGCGGCCAACGCGGCTGGTGGCCGCGACAACATCACCGTTGGGTTGGTTCGCCTCGACGAGGTTGGGCGGGCGACCGCCTCGGCCCCCGAAG
>JAHEXU010000177.1 GCA_023251975.1 bacterium
CGAATTGTCGGACGACCGCTGTGGAATTGGTCATCTAGGCTTTTTAGGAATGGTGATCGCGATCGACGGGCCCGCCGGGGCTGGCAAATCTTCGGTTGCTCGGGCAGTCGCGCAACAACTCGGGATCGCCTACCTCGACACTGGAGCGATGTATCGCTGCGTCGGTTTGTTGGTCGCTCGCGACGGGGTTGATCCCGACGATGCCGAGGCGGCGTTTCGGCACGCCCACGAGGCTGACTTCGACCTTGGTGGCGGTTTGATCCGGCTCAACGGTGAGGATGTCGGCGCTTTGATCCGGGGCAGCGAAGCCTCTGAATGCGCTTCGCGGGTGGCGGCGCACCCGCAGGTCCGCGACGAGATCGTGCTGCGCCAGCAGGCGATCATCCGCGGCGGCGATTGGGTTGCCGACGGCCGCGATGTCGGCACTCGGATCGCGCCCGCGGCCGAACTCAAGCTTTACCTGCGGGCAAGCGTCGAGGAGCGGGCGCGGCGTCGAGCCGCCGAGGGCGATCAGCCGGATCAGTTGATCGCAGCTGAGATCGCCGCTCGCGACGAGCGCGACGAGCGCCGGCCGGAGGGTCACCCGGCGGCCGACGCGATCGAACTCGACACGACCGAGATGACGATCGACGAGGTGATCGCCGCCGTGGTCGATCTGGCACGAGCGCGGGGGTTGGTCGATGCCGGCTGAGCCGTCACGCCGCCGGGCACGCGGGCCGCTGCCGAGCTTCGCGATTGTCGGCTACCCGAATGCGGGCAAGTCAACCCTGATCAACCGGTTGGTTGGAGGGCGCGAGGCGGTGGTTGATTCCGAGCCCGGGGTGACCCGCGATCGCAAGGAGTTGGAGGCGGAGTGGAACGGGGTTCGATTCACCCTGATCGATACCGGGGGGATCGACAGCGCCGCCGATGACGCGCTGGCGTCGGCGGTCCGCGATCAAGCGCGGTTGGCGATTGACGCGGCTGACGCGATCTTGTTCGTAGTCGACTGCCGGGCCGGAGTCGGCCCTGGCGAGCTTGAGATCGCTTCGATTTTGAGGGCCGCCGAGCCCGACGTGATCGTCGTCGCGAACAAGGTCGACGGACCGAACCAGCAGGCGCTGCTCGGCGAGCTCTACACGCTTGGTCTTGGCGATCCGATGCCGGTTTCCGGTGCCCATGGCCTCGGTACCGGTGACCTGCTCGACCGACTTGCCTTGTTGGCCGGGCAGTTTGAGACCCCGCCCGAGCCGGACGGCGAGATCGTCTCGGTGGCGATCGTCGGCCGTCCAAACGTTGGAAAGTCGTCGATTCTTAACGCGATTACCGGGCAGGGCCGGGCGATCGTCTCCGAGATCGCCGGAACGACTCGCGACTCGATTGACACCATGATCGAGGTCGACGGTCGACGGGTTCGCTTGGTTGACACGGCCGGGATTCGTAAGCACTCGAAGATCGCCGGGACCATCGTCTACTACGCGCAGTTGCGGGCCGAGCGGGCGCTCGCTCGAGCCGACGTGGCGCTTTTGGTCTGCGATGCCTGCGAGGGGATCACCTCGGACGACCTGCGGATCGGCGAGAAGGCGATGCGAGCTGGCTGCGCCACCCTGATCGCGTTCAACAAGTGGGACATCAACAGCGGCCCCGATCGCGACCCGGCCGATCTCGCCGACGCGCGGATTCGACTCGAGCGGCGGTTGCGCCTGCGACCTCGCCTGATCACCTGCTCGGCGCTGCGCGGCCGCAACGTTGGGGTTCTGTTGCCTGAGGCGCTGCGGCTGGCCGATCGCCGCGCCGTTCGGATCGCGACCCCGGAGCTGAATCGCTTTGTCGCCGAGGCCTTCTCGATCAAGGCACCACCGCAGCGACGCGGCAAACGGCTGCGCGCCTACTACTCGGCCCAGGTCGGCGAGCGGCCGCCGCGAATCGCGATCCAGGTCAACGATCGCAAACTGCTTGATCGCTCCTGGGCGTTTTTTCTCGAAAACCGGCTTCGCGAGGCTTACGGCTTCGAGGGCGTCCCGGTTGTGATCGACTTCATTGACAAGCGCCGCGCCCGCGAGCGCGGCAATCGTGGCGAGCGAGTCGCCGCCGCAGCCCAAAGCGAAGCCGAGCCCACAGACTGAAAACGTGGAAAATCAAAACGTGACCGAACTACCGACATCGTCGCCGCCCCCAACCCCGCCGCCCCCGCCGCCCCCTCCCGGGATTGTTTCGCGCTTGCTCGCGGCGGTGCGTCGCCTCGCGGCACTTGGGCTGCTGCGCCGCCTCCGCTACCTGCTCGAGGACTCCTCTTACTTCATCGGTCGCCAGATCCGCAAGCTGACGGTGCCGCTGCGGCGCGCCTGGGTCGGACTCCCGATCGTTATGCGGCGGCGGATCGTCGCTGGTTTGGCAGTGGCGGCGATCGTGGTTGTGGCCCTGCGGGTGTTGGTCCCGATCGCGCCGTGCGGGTTCCCCGGTGGCGAGGAGTGCGCCGCCGACGATCACGCGATCGAATTGGTCGACGCTGGCAGCACCGCCTACGTGCATCTCAGCCTCAACCCGGACAGCCGGCAGTTCGAGCGCGCCCAGCAGTTCGCCGCGGCGCTACCGACGATCCTGACCCAGGTCCTCGGCACCCTGCCAACGCCGTCGGGGGCCGGAACCGACATCGAACGCGAGATCGCCCCCTGGGTCGGTGACGAGGTCGCGATCAGCGTGATGCGGACGGGCCGCAGTCGGCTGCAAACGGCCTATCTGTTCAAGGTGGTCGACGAGGAGGGGGCGCTCGCCTACGCCGACAAGACCGTTCACGGAGTGACCGAGAAGCTCGGTGACCGCGAGTTACAGGTCGGTGGTGGGCTTGCCGCCAGTCTGGTCGACGACTTTTTGGTCGTCGGCGACGAGGATGTGGTTCGGGCGGCCCTCGATGTCGCTGATGGTCGTTCGCCCTCGCTGGCCGACGAGGATGTGGTCGCCGATGTGGTTGATCGGCTGCCCGAGGAGAGGATGCTGAGCGGCTACATCGCCCCCGATGGGGCCGCCGAGATTCCAGGCCGGCTCAAGGTCGGAGGTCGTGACCTACGGGTGCTCGCCAACCTGCTCAACCCCGAGGCGAGCGAGGGTGCGGCGTTTGCGATCGGGCTCGGTGAAGACGGTCGTTCGATTCGCTTCAGCGTGCGCGGCAACCTCGACTCGGATTCGGCAGAGCGCTCGCCTGGCTTCCTCGGGGCCTTCGCGCCGTTCGAGCCGAAGCTGCCGGAGCGGATCGGCGCCGGATCGATTGTCTATCTCGACGTTGGCAATCCATCCGACGAGATCGCCTCGCTGCTCGGGCAGTCGGTCACCGCGCGGGCATCGCTCGCGACGGCGTTCCGCGATTTCGAGGCCGGGCTGCGAAAGCAGGGTCTCAATTTCCGCGACGACGCTCTGCCGCTGGTTGATTCCGAGACGGCGTTTGTGGTCGAGCCGCGAACCCCTCCCGGCGAGGATTCTTCGGGCGGCGACTCGACCAAGCTGGTCAACCCCGATTCCGGGCCGATCCTCAGCCTGATCTCAACCGGGGCCGACGGTGAGGGCGACAGGGAGGCGGTTGCTCGTCTCCAAGGTGTGATCGCCTCGCGAGTCGATCCGAACGGCGGCCAGGCGGCCGGTTTCGAAAAAATCGAAGTTGACGGGGTCGACGCGGAGGTCGTCACGTATGCGCCCGGCAAGGAGGTCGCTTCGGCAATCTTCGACGGTACCTTCGTCCTCAGCACCGATCGGGTTGGGATCGAACGCGCCCGCCAGGACGGCGGCCTCGAGCAGCTTGATCGCTACCAGGAGGCGACCGATGACTTCCCCGACGATCTGTCGCTGCTCGCTTACGTCGACCTAGAGCAGGGAATCGAGCTGGCGTCGGAGTTTCAGTTCGGCGACGAGTCGGCATTTGCGGTACTGGCGCCGGATCTGCGGCGACTCGATGCCCTGGCCTTCGGGGTCACCAGCACCCCGGATACGCTCGACAGCGACCTCCGGGTGGTGGTCGGCGGTGGCGACTGAGCGGCTTTGACGCCGAGCGGCTTGTCGGCCGGGTGGCAGTCATCTAGCATCTCGCCGATGCCGGAACCTACGCACGCAAGCTATCTGTTCACCTCCGAATCGGTCACCGAGGGCCATCCCGACAAGGTCTGTGATCAGATCTCCGACGGCGTCCTCGATGCCGTGCTGAGCGACGACCCCTACGGGCGGGTTGCCTGCGAGACCCTTGTCAACACCGGTTTGGTGGTCGTGTCGGGCGAGATTTCGACCGACGCCCACCTCGACATCCAGCAGATCGCCCGCGAGACGATCCGAAAGATCGGCTACAACGACGCCGACCTCGGCTTCTCGGCCGATTCCTGCGCCGTCATCAACGCGATCGACAAGCAGTCGGGTGACATTGCCCAGGGGGTCGACCGGGCGCTTGAGGCGCGGAGCGATCCGACTGACGACGACGAGCTCGACCTCGCCGGGGCAGGCGATCAGGGGATGATGTTCGGCTACGCCAGCGACGAGACGCCGGAGCTGATGCCGCTGCCGATCGCGCTCGCCCATCGGTTGGCTCACCGTCTCGCCGAGATTCGCAAATCCGAGGATCTCCCCTACCTGCGGCCTGACGGCAAGACCCAGGTGACGGTCCGCTACGAGAATGGGCGGCCGGTCAAGATCGAGCGGATCTTGATCTCGACCCAGCACCGCGACGGGGTCGATACCGAGACCACGATCCGCCCCGACCTGTGGGAGCTGGTCGTCGGCCCGGTCTTGCCAAGCGACCTTTACGACCCGGCCGAGTTGAGCAGCCCTGGCAACTACTTCGTCAATCCGACCGGGCGGTTCGTGATCGGCGGACCGGTCGGCGACGCTGGTCTGACCGGCCGCAAGATCATCGTCGACACCTACGGCGGGATGGCGCGCCACGGCGGCGGTGCCTTCAGCGGTAAAGACCCGTCAAAGGTCGATCGCTCCGCCGCTTACGCTGCCCGCTACGTCGCCAAGAACGTCGTCGCCTCCGGGTTGGCCGGTCGCTGCGAGGTTCAGGTCGCCTACGCGATCGGGGTCGCCCATCCGGTCTCGGTGATGGTCGAGACCTTCGGCACCGGCGAGGTGTCCGACGAGCATCTGACCGCGGCGGTCCTCGAGGTGTTCGACCTCCGCCCCGGAGCTTTCCGCAGCTATCTCAACCTGCACCGTCCGATCTATCAAAAGACCGCCGCCTACGGCCACTTCGGGCGCGACGATCCCGACTTCAGCTGGGAGAAGACCGACCGCGTCGGCGATCTCCGCAGCGCCGTCGGATAGCGCCGACAACCAGCCCGGGGGGTCTGCCGCCGGCGACCGGCGTCAGTGTCGTTCGCCGAGTCCGGCGCCGCTTGCTTGGGTGGCGCGGTGTACCTGATCGACAACGTCGGCGGGGTCATCGACTCCGGCGAACATCAGGTCGTCACCGTCGGCGGCCGTGTCGAAGTCGACATCGCCGATCCCGAGCACCCGTTGCAGCGCGCTTTGGGAGTAGGTGACATCTTGCACTCGTTCGAGTCGCGACTCTTGGACGATCCGCGAAACGATCCCCCGCTTGATATGGAGGCGACGGTTGGTGATCGTGTAGCGGGTCGCGACCCGGCGCACAAACCCGATCAGGACCGTCAGGCCGACCCCGACCAGCGCGATCGCCACCACCGCACCGGTCTTGATGCCGTCGTCGGCGAACAGCTTGGTCACGATCGCGACCAAAAACGCGATCAACGCGGTCAGCGCGAACCCCTTGATGTAGAAGTCGAGGATCGCCCGCCAAGACGGATGGCCCTCGAAGATCACCTGCTCGCCTGCACCAAGCTTCAAAGTCACGCCGCAAACATACCGGCTCGCGACGATCGACCGGTGGCTCGAAACACGTTGCCGACCGGGCCGAGGAGGATCTCGCCGGAAGAGTTCGGCAACGACCCCGGAATCGAGAGGCGATCAGATACCCATCTTGACCTGGGATCGGGGACCTGGGATCGTTAAGAGCGTGCCCGCGGATGATCGAGGCTCAAAGCCGACGGATTTGAGGACCTGGCGATTCGATTGGCAGCCGCAGTATCCCGACCTCTGGCTTTGAGGATTGTCCCGGCGGTGGCGCGATCCATCTCCTTGATGGCGCGCCGACCCCACTCGACGCGCCCAGTCCTTCGATGCCGACAGCCCTTCGACGCCGACAGTCCCGAGATGGCGGGCGGGGGCTGGCGAACGCGCGCTGGCTTCGCTCTTTTCGCTCCAGTTGGCCCGGGCGGGCACGCTTACCCTGGATCGGCGAAAAGCGGCTTGCCCATGCCCCGCTCGCCGGGTTTTGGCGTCTATTTGCCCTACAGCCTCTAACCCAACCGGCGCATCGTCCGACGAAACTCCCTAGCTTTGCCCCGGTGTTTGCGTCGTACCGCCACCGCTTGTCTGATCGCCCGCCGCGCTCCGGCTTCGGCCCGATCCGGCGCCTCACTGTGCTCGGATCCGTTCTCGTGCTCGTGCCCCCCACCCTGGCCGCGAGCCCAGCCTTCGCCCAACTCCCGCCCGGCGGTGGACCCGTCGTCAACTACCCGACCGCCCTCGCGAACCCGCTCGCCGCCGGCGACACAAAGGCCC
>JAHEXU010000290.1 GCA_023251975.1 bacterium
GAGTGGCCGATATCGCCGAGGAGGCGGGGGTCGCCTACGGGCTCGTCTACCACTACTTTCGCTCCAAGGACGAGATTCTCAACCAGCTCTTTTTGGAGCGGTGGACGATGCTGCTGACGGCGACCGAGGAGATCGACGCGGGTCGCGGAACGCCGCGCCAAAAGCTCGCCGCGGTGGCTGGCTTCATCATCGATTCCTACCGTCACGACCCGGAGCTGATGAAGGTGATCATTGTCGAGGTGACCCGGGCGGCGAACTCGTTTGGCCGCACCCATCTGCTCGAGATCCGCCGTGCCTACGACCTGATCGCCAAGATTGTCACCGATGGACAGGAGCTCGGAGCCTTTCGCGCTGACATCGACGCCGACTTTGCCGCAATGTGGTTCTACGGGGCGATCGAGCAACTGTTGACCGGCTGGGTCTTCGAGGTGATTCCCTCGACCGAGGCGGATTTCGATCGCTGCGGTGAGCTCGCGGTGCGGACGATCTGCGAAGGCCTCGATCCGCGTTGACACACCCACCGCCGGGGCCGCGCGGGTTCTTGTTACGATCCCGGCGATGGACAACGAAATCCTGAGACGACTGCTCTGGGCCGGGGTCGTCGCGGCGAGCAGCGCGATCGCGAGCCTCGCCGCGACCAAGGCCGCCAACATCGTCTGGGTGCGGGTTTTTAACGAGGAGCCGCCGAAGTGAGCGTGCCGCCGCCCGATCCCGGCTCGGCCGAGGACGAACGCAGCGTCGGCGAACTGGTCCTCGATGTTTCCGAGCGGATCTCGCTGCTGGTCAGCGAGGAGATCGCGCTTGCCAAGGCGGAGGTGAGCGAGAAGGTCTCGACGCTGGCGCGCGGCTCGATCGCCGGCGCCGCGGCGGGCCTGTTCGCGCTCTTGGCGTTCGCGATGCTGATGCACGCCGGTGCTTGGCTACTCAACGACCTTTTCTTTGAGAGGCACGTCTGGGCGGGGTTCTTGCTGGAGGCGCTGGTCTGGCTTTGCCTGGCGGCCGGAGCGGGCTGGATCGCTTACAAGAAGATGCAGGTTGGGGCACCGACCCCGACGATGGCGATCGAGGAGGCGAAGTTGACCCGCGAGACCCTGACCGGAGGGGCGAAATGAACCCCAACCTTCCGGCCGCCCGAGCTGGCGCGGCCGGTCGCAGCGCCGAGCAGATCCGGCGCGATATCGGGCTGCAGCGCAACGAGCTGGCCGGATCGATGGAGCTGTTGCGGGGTCGCGTCAACACCTTGACCGACTGGCGCAGTCAGGCTCGTGAGCACCGCAAGGAACTGATCGTCGGAGTTACGGCGGTCGGGTTCTTGGTCGGCGGGATGCTCGCGCTGCGGCGCCGCTAGCTCGCCCCCCGGCCCAAGCCACCGCCTTTTCGCCCGCCGCGTCGTGTCCGAGTCCAACCACAGCGCCTCGCCGACCCCTTCTCGTCGCATCGAGGTTTCTTCGGCGACGGTTGCCCGCTGCGTCTTGGTGGCGGCGGCGGTCATCGGCGCCCTCTTTTTGACCTGGCAGGTCCGCCAGGTGATCGGACTGATCTTTATCTCGATTCTGTTCGCTCTCGCGATCGCGCCGATGGTCAACCTGATCAATCAGATCGGAGTGCCGCGCTGGGCGGCGATTATCGGCGTCTACCTGGGGTTCGCGGGCGCGATCTTCGGGATCGGCCTGTTGATCGTGCCGCCGCTGGTCGACGGGGTCAACGATCTGTCGCGCGATCTCCCCGGCTACGTCACCGATCTGCGCCAAAACGAGACCTTCCGCGACTACGACAACCGCTACGATATCACCGCCCAATTGCGCGAGCAGGCGCAGGGCCTGCCCGATAAGCTCGACGACGCAGCGGGCACCCTGCGCGATGTCACGGTCGGCGTTTTCTCGAGCTTTGTCCAGCTCTTCTCGATCCTCGTCATCACCTTTTTCTTGCTGATCGAGGGGCGGCGGATTCTCGATTTCGCCTACGCCCAATTCGCGCCGGAGCGGGCGAGCAGATTGCGGCATCTGGCCGAGGAGATATCGCGGGCAATCTCCGGATACGTGTTCGGCAACTTCGTGATCAGCGTGGTCGCCGCCACCGCCACCTTCGTCACCC
>JAHEXU010000178.1 GCA_023251975.1 bacterium
CCGGGCGGCTCGTTCATCTGCCCGAACACCATCATCGTCTTGTCGATCACGCCCGACTCGGTCATCTCGAGGTAGAGGTCGTTGCCCTCGCGGGTCCGCTCGCCGACCCCGCAAAAGGCGGACAAACCGCCGTGCTGCTGGGCAAGGTTATTGATCAGCTCCTGAATCAGGACGGTCTTGCCGACCCCGGCGCCACCGAACAGGCCGACCTTGCCCCCCTTCGCGTAGGGGGCGAGCAGGTCGACAACCTTGATTCCGGTCTCGAAGATCTCCTGGGTCGGCGACAGGGTCTCAGCCGACGGGGCCGGTCGATGGATCGGCCAGCGCGCCTGGCCGGTGACCGGACCCTTGCCGTCGATCGGCTCACCAAGCAGGTTGAAGATCCGGCCCAGGGTGTCATCGCCGACCGGGACGGTGATCGCGGCGCCGGTGTCGCTGACCAGGTCGCCGCGGCGAAGTCCATCGGTCGCATCCATCGCAACGGCGCGAACCCGATCGTCGCCGAGGTGCTGCTGGACCTCACAGGTCAGATCGAGTGCAATGCGCCCGTTGCCCTCGGCAACGCTGATCTTGAGCGCCGAGTAGATGTTCGGCAGCTTGTCGGGGAAGACCACGTCGACGACCACGCCGGTGATCTGCTCGATCCGGCCGATGTTTGCTGTTCCGTTCTCAGCCATTTTTTCCTTCGCCTTCGCTTTCTGAACTGCAGTTCAGTTGGAGTCCAACAATTTTTTGGTACACCGCCGAGCGCGGTGTGTCAGCCACTGAGCGCCTCGGCGCCACCGACGACCTCGAGGATTTCCTGCGTGATCTCGGCCTGACGGGCACGGTTCATCTCCAAGGTGAGGCGATCGATCATGTCGCCTGCGTTCTCGGCCGCGTTACGCATCGCAGTCATCCGCGCCCCGTGCTCGGAGGCAGCCGACTCCAACAGAGCCCGATAGACGGACAGATCGACGTACTCGGCAAAGAACTGCTTTAGCGCCTGCTCGGGATCGGGCTCGAAGGTCCACTCCGAACGCGCCTGCGCCTCGGCGAGCGCCGGGTCGGCAACCACTTCGGGGTCGGGCAGGCCCTCGCCAAAGACCTCGGCCTGGGCCAGCGGTAGCAGGGTTTGACGTCGCACGTACTGGGTCAGCGGCGAGACGTAGCGGTTGTAGATCAGCTCGACCCTGTCGTAGTCGGCGTCGATGAAACCGGCACACAGCGAGGCCCCGATTTCGCAGGCGTTCGTGAACCCAGGACGATCGGTGAAGCCAATGAACGGCTTGGCAACCTCCTCACCACGGAAGTTCAGGCTCGAAACGCCGCGGCGGCCGACCACGAAAAAGGTCACGTCGATCCCCTGCGCCTTGAGCTCGCGCTTCATCGTCAGCCCAGCCCGAATGATCTGCGTATTAAACGACCCGGCCAGGCCACGGTCGCCGGTCACCAGCAAGATCGCGACCCGTTCCACTTGCTCGCGGACCGCCAGTAGCGGCACCCGAGACTCGAACCCCTCACCACTGGCGCCCGCTGCCTGCTTGGTCATCTTGCGGATCGCCTGCGCGTAGGGGCGCATCGCGTCGATCCGCTGCTCGGCCCGGCGTAGCCGCGCCGCCGCGACCATCTCCATCGCGCGGGTGATCTTGCGAATGTTCTTGACCGAGTTGATCCGGTTCTTGACTTCCTTCTGGCTGGCCATCGTGCCCTTCGCGCGGCGTCGAAAACTCCCGAGGGGAGCTTGCTACGCGGCGACCCCCTCGGCGACGGCCTTCGGACCCTCGGCGCGCTCGGTCTCGGAGACGATCCGGTCCGATTCGCCCTCCTCGATCGGACTACCGTCGGCGGCGAAGTTGGCCCCGAAGTCGTCGATCATCTCGGCGATCGCCTCGCCGAGCGCGGCTTCGTCAGCCTCGGGCAATTCGCCACTGGCGCCGATCCGGGCCATCAGCTCGGCTTGCTCGGCGTGCAGCCGCTCCAACAGGCGGCCGAGGAATTCCTGGACCCGATCGGTCTTGATCCGATCGAGGTAACCGCCGGTCCCGGCGAAGATCGAGGCAACCTGGTCGGGAACCGCCAGCGGGTGACGCTCGACCTGGTTCAGCATCACGACCAAGCGCTCACCGCGGGCCAGGGTCGCCTGGGTGTCCGCGTCCAACTCGGACCCAAACTGCGAAAACGCCTCGAGCTCACGAAACTGCGACAGCTCAAGCCGGAGCTTGCCCGCAACCTTCTTCATCGCCTTAGTCTGGGCGTTACCGCCGACCCGCGAGACCGAGATGCCGACGTTGATCGCCGGTCGAACCCCGGAGAAGAACAGGTCGGGCTCCAAGAAGATCTGACCGTCGGTGATCGAGATCACGTTGGTCGGGATGTAGGCGGAGACATCCGAGGCCTGGGTCTCGATGATCGGGAGCGCGGTCAACGAGCCGCCACCGAGGTCGGCGGAGAGCTTGACCCCACGCTCGAGCAGCCTCGAGTGCAGGTAAAAGACATCGCCGGGATAGGCCTCGCGACCGGGCGGGCGCCGCAGCAGCAGTGACATCTGGCGATACGCGTAGGCGTGCTTGGTCAGATCGTCGTAGACGCACAGGGTGTGCTTACCCTGGTAGGTGAAGTACTCGGCCATGGCGGTTCCGGCATAGGGCGCCATGAACTTGATCGGCGCCGCCTCATCGGCCGGGGCCGCGACAATGATCGTGTTCTCCATCGCTCCGGCGTCCTCGAGGGTCCGCATGAACTGGACGACGGTTGACATCCGCTGCCCGATCGCGACGTAGACGCAGATCAGATCCTGATCTTTGTTGTTGATGATCGTGTCGGTCGCGATCGCGGTCTTGCCGGTCTGGCGGTCACCGATGATCAGCTCGCGCTGGCCCCGGCCGATCGGGATCATCGCGTCGATCGCCTTGAGGCCGGTCTGCATCGGCTCGTGGACGCCTTGGCGCTGCACGACCCCGGGGGCCTTGAACTCGGCGGGACGAAACTCGGTGGCGTTGATCTCGCCCTTGCCGTCGAGCGGCCGACCGAGCGGGTCAACCAGACGGCCGAGCATCTGCTCGCCGACCGGGATCTCGAGCAGGCGGCCGGTCCGCTTCACCGTATCGCCCTCGACGATCGAATCCCAGGCACCGAACAGCACCGCGCCGACGTTGTCCTCCTCGAGGTTGAGGGCGAGGCCGGTCACATCGTGCGGCAGCTCCAGCATCTCGAGCGCCATCACGTTGTCGAGGCCGTGAATCCGGGCGATGCCGTCGGCAACCGAGAGCACCGTCCCGACCTCCGACAGGTCGGCGCTGCCGGTTTCCAGACCCTCAATCCGGGCTCTCAGGATCGATGAAATCTCGTCGGGCTTGATCTCCATGGGTGCTCTCTTTCTCCTTTACAAGTTTTGTTTGGGGTCGCCGCGCGCATCGAGTCTCCTAGACGCCGCTTGCGACCTCCTTGCGAAGCCGGTCTAGGCGGCTACGAATGCTGGCGTCCATTACCTGATTTCCAACCTGCAAGACAAGGCCACCGAGGATCTCGGGGTCAACCCGGCTGATCAGCTCTACCGTCTGCCCGGTGCGCTTCTCGATCTCCCCGCCAAGCGCTTCGACGACGCTCGGGTCGAGGTCGATCGCGGCCGTGACCGTGACCGCCAGGCGGCGGTTTTCCACATCCCAAAGCTGATCGAAGCGCCGCCTGATCCGAAACAGCGCTGGCATCCGGTGCTTCTCGGCAAGCAGCTCGAGGAAGTTGACGAACTCCGGCTCGGCACCGGAGACCGCCGTTGCGATCCCGTCGCGCTTTTCCGACGAGGAGAAGTACGGACTGAAGAAGAAGACCTGTAAATCGCGGCTTTCGGCGAGCGCATCGGCAAATTGGCCGAGCTGCTCGTGAACCGCGTCGAGCTTCTCCTTTCCGTTCTCCTTGGCGACTCCGAACAGGGCTTCGGAGTAAGCGCGGGCGATCTCTTCCATCGCTTAGCTCTCGCCTCCCGAGATCGCCGAGAAGTCAACCTCGGCCAGCGCCTGTTCGACGAGCTGCTTGTGGTCTTCGGTGGTGAGCGACTTTCGGGTCACCTTCTCGGTTGCCAGCAGGGTCAGCGTTGCCATCTCCTTGCGCAGGTCCTCGACGGCGCGACGGGTCGCCGCCTCGGCCTCACGCTTCGCCGCCGCGACGATTTCCTCGCCCCGTTGACGGCCCGCGTCAGCACCCCCGGCCTCGCTCAACTCAGCCGCCTTGCGCGCCCGCGCGGTGATGTCGTCGGCCTGCTCGCGGGCCTCCTTGAGGCGGGCCCGATACTCGACCAGCAACTCCTCCGCTTCGGCCCGCTGCTTCTCGGCGGCCTCGATCTCGGCGGAGACGCGATTCGCCCGCTCCTCCAAGGCAGCCCCGATCTTTGGGAGTGCCAGCTTCGAGAGGATCAGCATCGTCACCCCGAAGGCGAGCAGCGTCCAGATCATCAAGCCGGCGCCCGGCTGGACCAAGAAACTGCCGCCGCCGCTTTCTTCCCCGACTACGGGCAGGACTCCCGCGATGTTTGCGAGTAGGTCCACGTTCTTAGAGGAAGAAGGCGATCAGGCCGAAAATGAAGGTGTAGAAGGCGACCGCCTCGCAAAGCGCGAAGCCGAGCCAGCGAATCGACTGCAACTCGCTCGCCATCTCGGGCTGACGAGCCACCGACTCGATCTCCTTGCCGAAGATGATGCCGATGCCGATGCCAGCGCCGATCGAACCGAGGCCGGCGCCGACGCCGAGTGCGATTGCCTTACCGCCGTCGGTGATGCCATCCGCCAGCGGCTGCAGATCAACGGCTTGGGCGGCTTGGGCGGCCTCAGCGATCGTGAATAGGTCTGCCATATCGAGTACTGCTCCTTAGTTGGTTTCAGTGGCCATGCGAGGTCGCAGAGCCGATGTAGATCGCGGTAAGGATCGAGAAGATAAACGCCTGCAGGGTCGCCACCAGCCCGACCTCGAACGCATAGAAGGCGACGACGAGCGGGAATGAGATCGTCCCGAGCGCGGCAAGGCCAAGCAAGACGGCGAGGCCGCCGCCCATGAAGAGGATCAGCAGATGGCCCGCCAAGATGTTGGCGAAGAGCCGGACCGACAGCGAGATCAGCCGGACCGTGTGCGAGATCAGCTCGATAACCCAGATCAAGACCTTGCCGATCGCGGGCATCGTCTCGAGCCCGCTCGGCAAAAACGAGCCGAGGTAGTTGATCGGACCGTGTTCGCGGACCCCTTCGAGGTGATAGGTGGTGCAGACCACGGTCGCCAAGACCAACGGCAACGAGATGTTGGCGGTAGCCGCATAAAGCGCGAACGAGGGGAACTCGATCCCGAAAATATCGACCTTGTGCTCGGTGTTGGTCGGCAGCGGGATCAGGCCGATCATGTTCGAGAACCAGATGAAGAAAAACAGCGACGCAATAAATCCGAACCAGCGCTTGGCCCACTTCTCCTGCATGTTGTCGCCGACGATCATGTTCTTGGTCACGTCGTAAGCAAGCTCGACCGCCATCTGGACCCGATTTGGCTTCGCCGCCATCCGGTTGGCGATGAAGATCATCGTCACGCAGGTCATCGTCGCCGCCAAGACTAGGTAGAGAACCGCCTTGTTGATCGACATGTCGATCCCGGCGATGGTGATCTCGACCCAGTTGTCGAGCTTGAACTCGTTTTGCGGCTGAAAGGCGTCGTTCTTGCCGTCGCTGCCGAAGATCACGATCATCGCGACGTTGATCAGGGCGTAGATACCGAGCCCGATCAGGACCTTTTTCTTGGTGCTCATGACGATCGCGGCGGCGGTTGCGGGGTCAGAAGGTGCGACAGGGCGCCGCCGCCGAGGTGAAAGGTGACCAGGACCGCGGCGAGGACCGCGGCCGACAGGCCTGCCTCGCGCTCGATCAGGCCGACCGCGAGGACGGCCAGAGCGACAATCCAAATTCGCGCCATCATCGCGGCGGCGTGAAAGCCCATCGCCGAGCGGCGATCGCCGCGACCGAGCGCCGCCACGGTCTGGCGGGCGGCGAGGAACTGCAGCCCCTTCGCGAACAGCCAGGCGCTAGCGCAACCGAGGTAGCCGAGCATCGGCAGGCTGGCGATGACGAAGACCGGCAGGGCGAGCGCCAGGACCGGTAGGTCGGCGTAGCGCAGCCAGCCAGCGAGGCGCGACTGGGCGTCGGGCAGGTCGGTTGCGCTTGCAAGCTCGCCGCGGTGGGTGTCAAGCGCGATCGCGGACATCCCGGTCAGCCTTGGCAGTCGCGGCGCCGAGTCGGCCGCAGCGGGCGACGCGCACAGACGGTGCGCTCGAGCCTCGAGCGACGCGGCCGCAGCCGACGCTCGCGACGCCCGCCGCCGAAGCGGGGGCCGTCATTCGAGCCCCCCCTACAGGGCGTCTCGCGATCGTTGGAGCTGTCAGGTTGATGGCCCGGCAAAGTCGTAAATCCGCCGACGAACCTGCCGCTTCATTGCGGCAACCCGAATCGTCGGTGCGGGGGCGCGAATATACCCGAAGCGTCGGCCTCGAGGCAGCCGCGCGAGCGCGGCTTGCGCGACCCGTTACAAGCTCGACGGGGTTTTGCCGCCCCGCGCGGTCCGGGCATGGCGAGGTCG
>JAHEXU010000016.1 GCA_023251975.1 bacterium
GCGCCTTGACGCGGTCGAGCCGGCGGCTTCGACGGCCCACGAGGCGTCGCCGGCGCCGCCCGGGATCGACCTTCCTGACTCGGTTGTCGATGGCCGCTACACAATCGCCGGGTGGCTTGGTGAGGGCGGGCGAAAGCGGGTCTTCCAGGCACTTGACGAGCGCTCCGGGGCGGCGGTCGCGGTTGCCGTTTTCAATATCGAGGGGATGGGGGAGGCGGTTCGGACCCGGGCCCGCCGTGAGTCGCAGGCGATGGCAAAGCTCGGTCGCCATCCCCACATCGTCTCGGTACTCGAGGCTGGCGAGGACCGCGATGGCCGCCCCTACATCGTCAGCGAATACATGCCTGGGGGTGACCTCCGAGACCTCCTGAACGCTGCACCATCGCGGCGGCTGTCGCTGCCGCGGGCGCTTGAGATCGCCGCCGATATCTGCCGCGGCCTCGAGCATGCCCACGGCCGCGGCGTGGTCCATCGCGACCTCAAGCCAGCCAATATCTGGTTTGACGCCAATGGTGGGGCGAGGATCGGCGATTTCGGCCTGGCGACCTCGGGGGCTGGCTCACGGCGGGCCGATCAGGGGGTCTTGGTCGGGACGGTTGCCTACCTGCCGCCGGAGCAGGCGCTGGGGCGAGCGAGCGACCCGCGCAGCGACCTCTACTCGCTCGGCGCGGTGATCTATGAGATGTTGACCGGGCAGCCGCCGTTCGCGGGCGACGACGCGGTCGCGATCATCTCGCGCCATCTCAACGCCGCGCCGCTGTCGCCGTCGCGCCACAACGAACGGGTTCCCGCTCCGCTTGATCGTTTGGTCGAGCGGCTGCTGGCAAAACGGCCCGACGAGCGACCCGCCGGCGCCGTCGATGTCAGCCTCGAGTTGGCTGAAATCGCCGCCCTCGACCCCGACGACGAGGCAGTCGCTGCGGCTGAACCGGCGAATCCGCTCGATGCCCTGGCGGGCGGGATCTTCGTTGGCCGCGAGCGTGAGCTGGCGCGGATGCGGGCCGGGGTCGATGAGGCCCTGGAGGGTCGTGGCGGCCTTTTGCTTTTGGTTGGGGAGCCCGGGATCGGCAAGACCCGGACCGCCGAGGAGCTTGCGACCTACGCCCAGGTTCACGGCGCCCGGGTCCACTGGGGGCATTGCCACGAGGGCGAGGGAGCGCCCGCCTTCTGGCCCTGGGCGGAGGCGATCCGCTCCTACGCTCGGGCCGCCGACCCGGTCGGGTTGGCCTGGGAGGTCGGAGCCGCCAAGCCGTGGCTTACCCAGGTAGTCCCGGAGATCGGCGAGATGCTCGGCTCGGCGCCAGCGCCGCCCAGCGAAGGCCCCGAGGCGGCTCGGTTTCGTCTCTTTGACGCGGTTAGCGGGTTTTTGCTCGGCGCCGGTCGCAACCGCCCGCTTTTGATCGTGCTCGACGACCTGCACTGGGCCGACGAGCCGTCGCTGTTGCTGTTGCGATTTCTTGCCGCCTCGCTCGGCGATTCGGCGCTTTTGATCGTCGCGACCTACCGCGATGTCGAGCTTGGTCGGCACCACCCGCTGGCGAAGCTGCTCGGCGAGTTGGGCGCGGCCGAGCGGACCCGACGGGTGAGCTTGCGCGGCCTCGATGAGGAGGCGATCGGCCGCTACATCGAGATGACCACCGCGACCACCGCGCCGCCCGGCCTCGCCGCGGCGGTTCACGACCGCACCGAGGGAAATCCGTTTTTTGTCGGAGAGGTGGTTCGGCTGCTTGCTGGCGACGGCAGGCTTGGCGCGTCGGCGGACTGGATGGGGTCAATCCCCGACGGGGTCCGTGAGGTGATCGGTCGTCGGCTCGATCGGCTCTCGCCCCGGGTTAACGGGATCCTGACCGTCGCTGCTGCGGTCGGGCGTGAGTTCGAATTGGCGGTGCTCGACGAGATTTGCGCCGAGTCGCGGGCCGAGTTGGTGGCGATTTTTGCCGAGGCGGTTGAAGCGCGGATGGTCGAGTCGGCGGCGGTCTCGCCCCGGGTTCACGCCGCCGGCCCCGGCAGCGAAGAGCCGAAGCGCTGGTCGTTCTCCCACGCCCTGATTCGCGAGACCCTCTATGCCGAACTCGGCGCCACCAAACGACTGGCGGTGCACCGCCAGATCGCCGAGGCACTGGAGCGCCTCTATGGCGCCGATCCAGGCCCGCATCTCGGCGAGTTGGCCCATCACTTCGTGGCGGCGGCGCCGGGTGGAGACATTGCGCGGGCGGTCGATTACGCGACCCGAGCGGCCCGCCAGGCGGTCGCCCAGCTCGCCCACGAGGAGGCGGTTTCGCACCTCCGTGACGCGCTTGAGGTTTCGGCGTTGCTGGGGCGCCGCGACCGCGACGGTGAGCTCGAGCTGCGACTTGAACTCGCCGAGGCAGAGACCCGAGCGGGTCGCTTCGGGGCCGCCCGGGCGACCTTGCAGAGCGCGGCTTCGCTGGCACGGGCCGGCGGCCAGCCCGATCAGCTGGCGCGGGCGGCACTTGGCCTGGCGGCGCTGTCGGAGACGGGCAGCTACGACGCCGAGATCGGCGCGATTTGCAACGAGGCGCTGACGGCGCTCGGCGAGGCCGACGGCAGCCTGCGGGCACTCGTCCTGGCGGCGCTTGCGACCGAGGAATACTGGCGCGACCCGCAGGGGGTGGCGCGGCCGCTGGCCGAACAGGCGCTGGCGGTGGCGCGACGGGTTGGCGATCAGCGCGCCGAGGCGCGGGCGCTTGCGGCCAGGCAGTTCCTCCTGGTCACCTGCGCCGGGGCGGCGGCCGAGCGACTCGCCAACGCCGAGGACCTGATCGCGGTCGCGACCAAGGTCGGCGATCGCGACGCCCTGGTGCGGGCGCGCGCCTACCGGATGAGTTCGCTCTTGGAGCGCGGTGAGACCGATGCGGCCGATCGCGCCTTCGAGGAGTACCGGGCGCTGGCGGTCGAGTTGCGTGAGCCGCGGCATCTCTGGCACATTCCGGCGTACCGGGCGATGCGGGCGATTATGGACGGTCGGTTTGCCCAGGCAGAGCGGCTGTCGGCCGAAGCGGGACGGCTCGGCGCGCGCGCCGAGGAGCCGCTTGCGGCGCAGATCACGGCAATCCAGATCGCGGCAATCCGTTCCTTTCAGGGCCGCGCCGAGGAGATGCTCCCACTGATTCGAGAAATGTCGATCCGCTACCCGGCGATCCCCGCCTGGCGGCTGGCGCTGATGTTCGGGCTGATCGAGTGCGATCGTCTCGACGAAGCCCGGGTCGAGTACGAGCGGATCTGGGCGGGTGGACTCGACGCGATCCCACTCGATGCCCAGTGGGTTCTCTGCATCTCCCGACTGGCCGATGCGACGGCGCGATTCGGCGATCGCGCTCGGCTGGTGGAGATCCGCCAGTTGCTGGCGCCGTTTGTCGACGATGTGATGGTGATCGCGCGCTCGGCGGTCAATTACGGCCCGATCGCACGGCTGGTTGGAGTCGCGGCGCGCGGACTCGGCGAGGGCAGCGAGGCGATCGCGCTGTTGGAGCGGTCGATCGCGACCGCCGAGCGGATGGGTGATCGCCCCTCGCTGGTCGCATCGCGATTCAATCTCGCCGAAGCGCTTTTGGAGCGCGGCGCTGACGCCGATCGCGAACGGGCGGCCGCGATCCTTGCCGAGGTGATCGATGTAGCCGAGCAGATCGGGATGCGGCGGGTTTTGCAAGAGGCGGCGCTATTGCGGTTGAAGGCGAAGGGGATCGAGACGCTTGACGTCACCACCTCGATCGACGGGGTGATCTTGGCGCTGGGTGCCGAGCGCCCCGACATCGCCTCGCACGTCGGCCCCGACGGTCGGGTCGCGATCTTGTTTAGCGACATCGAGAACTCGACCTTGATGACGGAGCGGCTTGGCGATGCGCGCTGGATCGAGGTCCTGCGCGCCCACAACACGATCTTTCGCGAGCGGATCTCCGCCCACCGTGGCTTCGAGGTGAAAAATCAAGGCGACGGCTTCATGCTCGCCTTCCCGGATGTTCCCTCGGCGCTGGCGGCCGCCGCCGAGATCCAGGCCGACCTCGCCGCCGCCGAGGGGGATCGCTGCGAGCGGGTTCGGGTTCGGATGGGCATCCACATCGGCGAGGCGATCGAGGAGGAGGGCGATTTCTTCGGTCGGACGGTGATCCTGGCGGCCCGGATCGCCGCCCAGGCGCACGGCGGCGAGGTGTTGGTTTCCGAGCAGGTCGAGGCGGGCTGTGGTGATAACGGCGGGCAGCGGTTTGAATTTGAGGAAGAGCGGCTGCTGGAGTTGAAGGGGCTTGCCGGAGCGCACCGGGTTTTCCGCCTCCGCCTCGATCAAGACCGGGCCCTGGCTGCGGTTGGTGGCGAATCGCCCGCTTGATCCTTGGTCGGGCGCAGCGCCGCGGATCGGGTCGCGCCCTGCCCGCGCTCGCCGCCCCGAGCGCGGGATCGGCTACCGGCGCTCCGCCGCGCCGGCATCGTTAGAGTCTCGTCGGGACTTCGGATCGGGAGATGGCAATGGGTATTCAAGATCAGCGTCGATGGGTGGTTTGGTTGGCCGGGGCGCTCTGTGTGCTCGCCTTGTCGGCCGCCGGGTCGGCCCAGGCTTCGAGCCCGGCGCCTCGGATCAAGACGCTCTCGAACCGGGCCGATTTGATCTCCGGCGGCGATGTCTTGGTTCGGGTTGCTCTGCCGCGCGGGGTCGACCCCTCGCGGGTCCGGGTGACGGCGGGCGGCCGTAACGTCACCGGCGACTTCAAGCGGACCCGATCGCGGCGGATCGACGGGGTCGTCCACAACCTCGGCCCCGGCCGAACCCGCTTGATCGCGCGGGTCAAGCACGGCGGAGTGGCGCGGCTTGTTCTCACCAACCACCCGATCGGCGGACCGATTTTCGCCGGCCCCCAAATCCAGCCGTGGACCTGCCAGGCCGGCGCCCGGGACGCGCAATGCAACCAGCACCCGAGCTACCGGTTCCTCTACCTGCCGCTCGGGACGCCGCAGGACGGCGCCGCCCTGCCCGGGGTATCGAGCAACGACTCCGGTGGTGTCTTCCAGCCCTACGATCGCAATAACCTACCTGCTGCGAGCAATATCGAGACTGCGACAACAACCGAGGGCGTCACCGTCCCGTTCATCGTCAGGCTCGAGGAGGGCTACATCGACCGCGATCAGTACGCGATCGCGGCGCTTTATGACCCGAACACGGGGTGGCGGCCGACGACACCGCAGCCGCAGTTCAACCACCGCCTTGTGATCACCCACGGCTTCTCCTGCGACACCGCCTATGAGACCGGCCTGGCCCCGAGCGTGCTCGAGCCGAAGGTCCTGGCCGGTGGCTTCGTCGTGATGGCAAACGCGCTCGACCACGCCGGTCACAACTGCAACCTGCTGACCCAGGCCGAGTCGCTGGTGATGACCAAGGAACGCGTGATCGATCGCTACGGACCGGTCCGTTGGACGATCGGCAGCGGCTGCTCGGGCGGTTCGCTGGCCCAGCAGCAGGTCGCAAACGCCTACCCCGGGATCTACCAGGGGATCACCCCGCAGTGCTCCTTCCCCGATGCCTGGTCTTCGGCGATTCAGTACGAGGAGTACTACTTCGGCCTCCAGTACTTCCAGGATCCCTCGCAGTGGGATCCGGGCGTCGTCTATGACCCGGCGGCGATCAGCGCCTTCATCGATCACCCCAACGTCTCGAATCCGATCACCTTCACATCGGTGATCCCCAATTCCGGCAACCCGACCCGCTCCTGTCCGGGCGTTCCCGCCGCCGACGTCTATGACGCCCAGACCAACCCCGGCGGAGTCCGCTGCACGCTGCAGGACTACATGGTCAATGCCTTCGGTCGCGACAAACGTGGCTTTGCTCGCCGCGGCTTCGACAACGTCGGCGTTCAGTACGGGCTCAAGGGGCTTCGCCAGGGGTTGATCTCCCCGGCCCAGTTCGTTGACTTCAACACCCACATCGGTGGGGCTGATATCGACCTCAAGAAGACCGCCGAGCGGACCGCCGCCGATCCGATCGCGCTGCGACGGCTTTACCGGACCGGCGCGATCGACTCGGCGAACAACCTCGACAAGGTCGCGATCATCGACCTGCGCGGTCCCGACCCGGGCGCCTTCCACGATGTCTACCGGACCTACGCGCTGCGCTCGAGACTGCTGCACAACTTCGGGACCGCCGCCAACCAGGTGCTGTGGCGTGGTCAGGCGCCACTGATCGGTGACCCCTCCTACGCCGACGCCTCAATCTTTGCGATCGACCGATGGTTGGCGCGGGTTCACGCCGACAAGCGCAAGGTTCCGCTACCGCGCAAGATCATCCAGGACCGCCCCGACACCGTCACCGACCGCTGCACCGACGGGGCTGGCAACGAGCGCCCATCCGAGGTTTGCGACCAAACCGTCGCCTCCTATGGTACGCCGCGCCAGGGCGCCGGCGGGCCGCTCGCCGAGGACATCATGAAGTGCAGGCTGAAGCCGATGAATCGCGGCGACTACTCGGTCAACTTCAGCCCGACCCAGTGGAGCCGACTCCAGGGCGCGTTCCCTGACGGGGTTTGCGACTTCTCCCGGCGCGGCGTCGGCCAGCGCGGCGCGATTGCCTGGCTCACCTACCAAAACCGCCATGGCCGCGTCATCTACGGCGGCAAGCCGCTTCCCCGGCCGCCGCGTTCGAAGCCGATCCACCGCCACCACCACCACGGCCGCCGCCACCATCGATGAGGCGGCGATCGGGGTCCGATGCCCGAGACCGCGAACCGGGGTTCCGCCGAGCCGATGTGATGTACGCTGAGGCGGCGATGGAGGAGGTTCGAGGCGGTCCAGGGACAACGCGTGCCCGCGCGGTGGCGATCGTCGTCGCGTTTTTAGCGGTGGCGTTGCCTGGGGTTGCTCTCGCCGCGTTCCCGGGGGCGAACCCGGCAGAGTCGCCTCGGATCAACACGCCGAACGATCCGAAGTTCGACAATTGCGAGGGAGACGACGAGGCGGGTCCCGCGACCTGCTCGATCTACGGCGATGAGCAATACGGGGCGTTTGGCTTCAGCCCTGACTCGGCCAACCAGGTGCCGCTGTTGCCGCACTCGGCTGCCGCGACCACCTACGTCGATTGCTCCCAGCTTGATGCCCAGGGTCAGGCCGTCAACACGGCGCTTGGCGACCCGGCTTGCGCGCAGATTTCCGGGGTTCGCGCCGACACCGCCTGGAAGTACTCGACCGGCGACCCCGACACAATCGTCGCGGTCCTTGACACCGGGATCGAGTGGCAAGACAGCGAGCTTGTCTCGAAGGTTCACCTCAACCAGGGCGAGTTGCCGACGCCTCGAAACGGCGCCGCCGCCTGCCCGTATGACTGCAACGGCGATGGCGCGGTCAACGTCAACGACTACGCGAACGACCCGCGGGTCGCGATCACCGCGGGCGACGAGGAGGCCGACGCGCTGCTTGACGCCTCCGATCTGATCGCGACCTTCTCCAACCACGACGATGCCGACGGCAACGGGTTTGTCGACGACATCGCCGGCTGGGATTTCTTTGACGACGACAATGACCCGTTCGACGCCTCAAGTTGCTGTTCGGCCAACGGTCACGGAACCGATCGCGCCCGCTCCGCCGTCGGCGCGACCAACAACGGGGCCAGCGAGACCGGGATGTGCCCGGACTGCCAGCTGTTGCCGCTGCGGGTCTGGGACACCTTTGTCGTCCCGACCGACTTCTTTGGCTTCGCGGCGCTTTATGCAACCGACAACGGTGCGTCGGCAATCGAGGGCGCGCTCGGCGGTCTCACCAACACCCAGTTCGCGCGGCAGGTCGTCAGCTACGCCGACCGGCACGGGGTTGCGATGACCCTGGTCTCGTCGGACATCAACAGCGCCAACCACAACTACCCGACCAACTACAACGAGGCAATCTACGTCGCCGGATCGATCTACGACACCGCCCCGAACGAGACCTGTAGCGGCCCCGGCGGCCTCGGCCCGGTTGACGTCCCGGTTAGCCCCCCCGGCGACTTCTCGGCTGGCTGCTCGGCCTTTTTGTCGCTGCTGGCGCAGGGTGGGGTCAACCCGTGGGTCGGCCAGCCGATCACGACCAGCTTCTTTCGCAACTCGAACCTGACCCAGTACGGGGGCAAGGCCGACATCGTCTTGATGGGGCCGACCGGCTCCGAGAACACCGGCCAGGCCGCCGGGGTGGCGGGCCTTCTGGCCTCGTTTGGTCGCGAGACCTTCGGTGACGCCAACCCGCTGAGCGGAAACGAGATCCGCCAACTGATGACGATGACCGCCGAGGACGTCTTGCCCGCCAATACCGGGGCGATCGGGCTGCCCGACCGGGCCAACCTCGGGTGGGACTCGCACTTTGGCTATGGCCGGGTCAACATGGCGGCGGCGATGCGGCGGATCGCGAACGATCGGGTCCCACCGGAGGCGATGATCGACTCGCCCGATTGGTTTTCGCCGCTCGATGTCGGCCGGGTCGGGGCCGCGGGCGTGCAGGTTCGAGGCAGCGGGGCGGCGCCGCATTCCGCGGCCGGGGTCGGCGCCTGGGAGCTCGAATACGCCTGCGGTCAAGACGCCACCGATTCGTCCTTCGCCCCGGTTCCCGGCGGTAGCGGAACCGGGGCGTTCAGCGGTCTGATTGCGACCCTCTCGAAGTCGCTGCTAGACGACCTGGCCGCAAACTGCGACGGCAGCGTTTCGGTCGATGCTGGCCGTCCCGCCGGGACCCAGAGCGAGGGCTGGCCAGCCAACCCATTCCCCAACCCAGACCCCGAGCGCCACGCCTTCCAGATCCGCCTCACCGTCCACGAGGCTGGCGACGCGGCAAACTTTGGCCGCTATCGCAAGACGCTGTTCGCCTACCCCGACGACGGTAACCTGGCGGGCTGGCCGAAGCCGATCGGCTCCGGATCTGACAGCTCGCGATATCGGACCGGCTCGGGCGGCGAGGTGCCGCCGCGGCTTTACGACCTCGACGGTGACAACGAGCTCGACATCTTGCTCGGGACATCGAGCGGTGAGCTGCGAGCGCTTGATTCGAGCGGGCAGCCGCTCGCTTCATTCAACGGCGGCAATCCGGTTGAGACGCTGCCGTATTCGCTCGCCATCAGCCATCCGCCCGACCCGAGCCTGCCGGTGCCGCACGAGTCGCTGCGCGCCCCGGCAATCGGCGACATCGACGGTGATCGCGAGGTCGAGATCGTCGCGACTGCAGGCGAGCACGTCTACGCCTGGGAGCGCGACGGTTCGCCGGTTGACGGCTTTCCGGCTCGGATCGTTCCGTCGCTGTCCTCACCCTGCATCGACGGGGTCGCGAGCCCCTGCTTTGTCGCGGCCGAGCGGCGGATCACCCACACAAACCACATCAAACGCGGCTTCTTCGCCGCCCCGGCGCTGGCTGACCTCGATCTCGACGGCGACCTTGAGATCGTTGCGGCGTCGATGGATCAGCATGTCTACGCCTACGACGGCGACGGCTCGATCCTGCCCGGCTTCCCGGCTCTGCTGGCGAGCGCAGGCGCCGACGGGGCCGAGATCGTCAACGCCCCGGCGATCGCCAACCTCGACGGCAGCGGTCCGCCTGAGATTGTCGTCGCGACCAACGAGGTCATCCCCGGCAACCCTCAGTTTCCGAGTTCGTTCTTCGACTTCTTCGGTGCCGTCCTGGGGGCGTCGACCGGCTCCAACCCGGTCTATGCGCTGCACGCCGACGGCACCCCGGTGAGCGGCTGGCCGGTCCCGATCGGGGTTGCCGCAGGCGATCTCTTGCCGTTGGTCCTGCCCGGCCACGACGCCGCTGTGTTGGATGTCAACGGCGACGGCAGCGACGAGGTCAGCCTCTCGGCTGGCACCTCGGTATCGGCCGGCGGCGGGGTCAAGCTGGTCAACGGCGATGGCTCGACCTCGGTTTCCTACGAGAACAGCGGTGGCCTGGTGACCGACACCGGCCCGGTCTTGAACCTCGCCGACTACTCGGCGGTCGGCGATATTTCCGGGCTCGGGCAGCCGTCGGTCGTCAAGGGTGGTCTGACCGTCAATGGCGCCGCCAACCTGCTCGCGGTCAACCAAAACCTCCCCTTCAACCATGTCGTCCAGGCCTGGGATCCCACCACTGGCGCCTCGATCCCCGGCTTCCCGCGCGCCACCGATGACTTCCAGCTGGTCGCGCAACCGGCGATCGCCCGGGTCGGCGGCAGCGGCACCGAGCGCCAGGTGCTTTATGGAACCGGCCTCTATCAGATGCACGCCTACGGTCCCGGCGGCACCGAGCCGAGCGGCTGGCCAAAGTTCACCGGCGGCTGGACCCAGGCGACTCCGGCGGTCGGAGACGCCGATGGCGACGGCGAGCTTGACGTTAGCGCCGTGACCCGGGAGGGCTGGTCGTTTTTGTGGGGCACCGGGGTCGACGCTTGCGACGATTCGAACGCCGAGTGGTGGACCTTCCACCACGACGAGTTCAACTCCAACAACTACGGCACCGACTCGCGCCCGCCCGCGACCGCGCGTAACCTGGCGCTGTCCCGAACCCCAACCGGGTTCAATCTGAGCTGGGTCGCACCGGGCGACGACTGGCTGTGTGGCAGCCCCGCCGGCTATGAGATCCGGGTCGCGTCGGACCCGATCAAGTCGATCAACGACGGGACCCGGCTGCTGAGCCGAAACGACGGCACCGCCTCCGGTGGCGCGGTCTCCGAGCCGCTTGGCAACGCTGCAATCGGCGGCGCCGAGTTCGCCGCGATCTTCTACCGCGACGAGGCCGGTAACTGGAGCCTCGCTGCCTCGTTGCCGCTCGATCCGGCCCTCGCCGCCTGCACCATCCTCGGCAGCAATGCCGCCGACACCCTGATCGGCACATCCGGACCCGATGTGATTTGCGGTCGCGGCGGTGAGGATTTGCTGCGGGGAATGCGGGGCGACGATGTCCTGCTTGCCGGAGCCGGCGATGATCGCTTGATCGGAGGACCGGGCGCCGATCGTCTCGACGGAGGCGAAGGGCGTGACCTGGCGAGCTTCCGTCGCGGCGCCGTCAACGGCGCCCATGCCGACCTCGGCGCTGCTACGGTCGCCGATGACGGCACCGGCGCTGTCGACCGGATCGTTCGCGTCGGCGGCTTCTCGACGATCGAGGACCTGCGAGGGACGCGATTTGCCGACGTGCTCGCTGGTGATCGTCGCGCCAATCGGATTTACGGCGACGCCGGGGAGGACCGACTCGACGGTCGCGGTGGCCCCGATGAGTTGGCGGGCAATCGCGACGATGACGAGTTGATCGGGCACGGCGGCGCCGATTCATTGGACGGTGGCGATGGTGCCGACGTGCTGCGGGCGGGTGGCGGCGCCGATTCGCTGCACGGGCGTCGCGGCGTCGATCGCCTCTATCCCGGTACCGGCGATGATCCGACGGTCGACGGCGACCAGGGCAAGAACGAGCTGCGCTACGACGACATCCGGGCGGGTGGCGGGATCAACCTTGATCTCGTTGCCGGGGTCGTGTCCGGGGCCGCCGGCGATGACAGGGTCGATGGCCTCCAATTCAGTCGGGTTTTTGGGACCAACGGCCCGGACACGCTGTCGGCCCGCCTCGACGCCGTCAACCGGCGCACCACCCTGTTCGGGCTCGGCGGGCACGATTTCCTCCGGGTCGACGACGGGTTCGGCCATGACCGGGTTGTCGGCGGCCGCGGCGGCCACGACCGCTGCCGGGCCGACGCTGGTGACAGGGTTCACCGCTGTCGCGCCGCGGACTAGTCTCGTCATCTAGCCTGCCGGGCATGCCGCCCGCCTGGATCATCAGCATGGCGATCTTGATCGCCTGCCTGCTTGCCTCGATCGCGATCGCGATCGTCAAGCTAACCTGAGCAGAGCGTTGGGCCGCATACTTGCGGGATGGACGACGACGCAACCTTTATGCGGATGGCGCTCGATCAGGCCGCAATGGCGGCTGCCCGCGGCGAGACTCCGGTCGGCGCCGTCTTGGTCCAGGGCGGAACCGAGGTTCGGGCCGCGTTCGGTAACGAGCGCGAAGCTCGCGCCGACCCGACCGCCCACGCCGAGGTGCTGGCGCTGCGATCCGCCGCCGCTGAGCTCGGCGGCTGGCGCATCCCCGACGCCACCCTCTACGTCACCCTCGAACCCTGTGCGATGTGCGCTGGCGCAATTGTGCTGGCTCGGATCGATCGGGTTGTCTTTGCCGCCTCCGACCCAAAGGCGGGGGCCTGCGGCAGCGTCCTAGACATCCTCGCCGAGCCCGCGCTCAACCACAACCCAACCGTTGAATCCGGACTCCTTGCCGACCATTCCGCCGCTCTGCTCCGCGCCTTTTTCGCCACCCGTCGCCACCCGGCCACCCGGCCGCCGTCCCGCGCCTCAAATCGGACAAAATCCGGCGCGCCGCTACCTGCAGATGAGTAACCGTCCCCTACCGGGCTGGCCGTGGGGCGCCCCGCTTGAGGTCGCCACTGATCGAAATCCGGCTGTTTCGGGTAATACTCGGTTATGAGCAAACTCAAGGTTGGCGATCTAGCCCCAGACTTCACCCTCGAGGGGACCGAAGGTCCCTTCACCCTCAGCGACCAGCGCGGCGCGCGGGTCGTCCTCCTCTTCTATCCGGGCGACGGCACGACCGTCTGCACCAAGCAGTTCTGCGCCTATCGCGATACCCAGGCTGAGATGGATGCCCTCGGCGCCAAGGTCGTCGGGATCTCGGTCCAAGACATGGCTTCGAAGGAGGCCTTCAAGGCCAAGCACGGCCTCACGACCCCGTTGCTGGCCGACAGCGACTCAAGCGTCGCAACGCGGTATGGCGTTTACACCGAGCGATTTAAGCTGGCGAAGCGGACCGTCGTCATCATCGACGAAACTGGCAGGATCGCGCACATGCACACAAACTTCCTCTCGCTCGGCTTCGATGACGCTGACGACCTCAAACAGGCATTGGCAAAGCTCCCGCCCAAGACCGCCTGAGCCACGGGCTCCCCAGCTCACCGCCGACTGATCGCTCGCTCGGTGAGCCACCGCGGCGGTGCGTGTCCTCGACCGCGCTTGGCTACGACGGCAGGACCTTCGGCGCCCGGCAATCGATCGAGTCCGTCGGCAGGTTCAGCTTCAGGTCATCGGGGATCGGAGGTGAGGATCGATTCACCCGCCCTCGCCGCGTCCAGCGCCAGGTGCGCATCTACCGGATCGGTTGTTCTGGCCCGGGCGAGCGCAATACCGACCGAGGGTCGTCCACCATGCAGCTTGGCGAGGCGCTCGAGCACGGCACCGTCCTCGGCGGTGAGGCGAACCGTGGTGGTGGGCATGTTGGCAAGGGTAGCCCCGGCGTATTCCCGTGAGAGTCCGGTCGGCGGCATCGCCGCGAGGCGGCGTCCGGGGGGCCGACGCTCGCTTCGTCCTCGGATCCGCGCCAAGCGCCGCCGCGATGCGCTCGAGCGGGGTTCCCCAGCGACGCGGTCGCCGCCCTCCGTGATCAGTCGGCCGCCGAGTCGCGAAGCTCGGCGGTGGCGAACTCGCGAACGCCGTCGGCGAAGCCGGGCCACTCGGCGATCAGACATTCCTCACGGGGCTCGGCTTGACCACCGGGTTTGGCGAACCGCGCGGGTTGGCGGCCTGTACTATCGTCTGGATATGGATCGGCGTCGCCGGTGTCGGAATACTTCTCTCGGACCAGTACTCAGAACGCCCGGCTGCGATCTACGAACGGCCCACTGTCCAATGCAGGCGGTCTACTCGCACGCGCACTCGGATGCTTGGTGCCGCCCTCCGCGCGATCCAACGAACCTCATCGCTGGCAACGGGCACCCAGCCGCATACAAATTCAGCCTGGTCAACCTTCCCCAGCCACATGCGGATATGGACAGATCGATAGGTAGGAAATGAAGCCGCAATTACACAGACACAATAAGGTGGGTATCGCGAGTGTTGTCGCTATTGGATTCGTAATTCTCACCGGCGCGGCGCTTTTTGGCGAGCCGGACCTTTGGGGCGACGCTGGGTCGACCGCCGTCGGTTCAACCGCAGGGGTCTCGCAGGTGGACGCAACCGCGAGTGAACTAGCCAGAATCCATGTGAGCTTCCGCCCGTCCGAGGGGGTTGACGCCTTGAAGGCGACCCTGAGTTCAGAAGACGCGATTGAGATTGCGAAAGACGGCCCCTTTTCGGCTGAGGGCGCAAGCTACGAAGCGTTTCTAGGTCTCTACAGCGACCTCGATTACGGTTCCCGAGTCGAACCACGCTTAGCCTATGCTGTCCATATTGTGGATATTAGATTCCAGCCAAGTGGAGCCGACGGCGTTCCAGCTCAGCCGCCAGAGAATACGGAGGCCGTCTCGTTCGTTGACGCGACGAACGGCGGTCAGCTCCCGGCATATTCGTCCAAGTAGCTGAGTTCTGCGCTCGCCGATAGGCGCTCGCGCGATCTCACGCCCGTCTCGACGGGAGTCGTTCCGTATGAAGATCCGACCCGAACTTCGTCACGCGCTGGGAGCCATCACCTGCGATTCCAAGGGTGTCCTGGGCAGGAGCTGACCGACGGATTCCTCGACGCCCGTTGCGTTCCGGCAGAGCAGTGAACCGCTCCGCCTCTTTCACGGGGTCGGCGTGCTGAACCTCGCCGATCGCGAGGTCGGCCTTGGGCGGGGCGCTGGTATCGGCGGCATATGAGGGCTTGTTCTCGTTTGCCCGGATCGATCATCGTTTTTTGGCTTCGCGTCATTCCGTGTGGCAGCCCACCTGGTCGGCGGCATCGCCGCGAGGCGGCGTCCGGGGGGGGTCGACGCTCGCCTCGTCCTCGGATCCGCGCCAAGCGCTGCCGCGATGCGCTCGAGCGGGGTTCCCCAGCCGACGCGGTCGTCGCTTCTGGATGATTAGTCGGCCGCTGGGGCGCGAAGCTCGGCGGTCGCGAACTCGCGAACGCCGTCGGCGAAACCGTGGGTCGGGCTGTAGCCGAGGATCGACTCGGCTTTGGAAATTGAGGCGAAGACGTGGCGAACATCACCGAGGCGGTACTCGCCGCTGATCAACGGTTGAGGCCCGCCGATCGTCCCAGCCAGTTCGCTCGCCAGCTCGCTGATCGGCCGTCGCTGGCCGGAGCCGATATTGAACGCCCCCTCAATTGGGCGCTCGGAGCCCAGTGCAAGCAGGTTGGCGCGGGCGATATCGCCGACGTGGACGAAGTCGCGGAGTTGGCCGCCATCCTCGAAGACCCGGGGGGCGCGGCCCGCCTCGAGGGCGCTGCGGAAGATGCTGGCAACCCCGGCGTATGGGGTATCGCGAGGCATTCGCGGCCCGTAGACGTTGTGGTAGCGCAGTGCCACCGACTGGTTGGAGGTCTCGCGCGCCCAGGCCGAGCAGAGGTGCTCTTGGTGCAGCTTGGTGGCGGCGTAGAAGTTGCGCGGATCTGGCGTTTGTGACTCTGGCACCGGCTCCGGCGCTAATCCCGCCTGACAGTGCGGGCAGCCCGGCTCGAAGTGTCCCGCGACGAGGTCGCTACGGCGCCGCGGCGGCGCTCCGACGACCCCGTGCTCGCGGCAGCGGTAGCGGCCTTCGCCGTAGACGACCATGCTGCCAGCGAGCACGATTCTCCCCGTGAATCCCGAGTCGTAGAGGCCGCGTAAAAGCACCGCGGTGCCGTTGTCGTTGTGATCGACGTAAGCATCGACATCGGTCGGGTCGGAACCTAGGCCGACCATCGAGCCCTGATGGCTGACCGCGTCAACCCCGACAACGGCGCGGGCGACCGCATCATGGTCGCGCAGGTCGCCCCAGATGTATTCGGCGTCCGGGTTGATGTAGGAGGGGCGGCCGCGATGGGCCAGCGGGTGTAGCGAATCGAGGACCCGGACCCGGCTGCCAGTCTCGATCAGCGAGTCGACGATCCGCGATCCGATGAACCCGGCGCCGCCGGTAACCAAGACGGTCCCGCTCACCATGTGGTCGCCACCCCGAGCTCGACCGCAATCGCCGCCGCGGATTGGAGCGCGAGCAGGCGCCGCGGCGGCTTCGAGCCCGTCCACAGCGCTGCCCCGGCCAGCCCGACCCAGGGTGTGAACGGCAGCCAGATTCGCTCGACCTCGGCCTTCGACATCCCACTTAGATCGGCGACGGCGACCGCCAGCAGGGCTCCACCGACCAACAGCCAGACGCGGCGGTCACGTAGCCGTGCCAAAGCTGGCGCGATGGCGGGACCGAGCGCGATCGCAAACGAGGCGATGTTGGCAAACAAGAAATAGGAGTAGGGGCGGGTCTTGGCGACGCTCTCCAGGTATTCAATCCGGGTGGTGTGGAAGCCGTCGATCCAGGAGAACCCGGTCAACGCCAGCAGTCCAAGCAGGCCAATCGCAACCGTGGCGGCGCTGATCAGCGGCCCCGGCCGACGCCATTGCAGCGCAACCATCGCCGGGATCGCGCCGAGTAAGACGAGACCGTAGGACAGCATCGCGACAGCGGTGAAGGCAACCCCGGCGGCGATCGCGAGGAACCACGAGCGGCGCCCGGTTGCCATTGTCGCCAGCACCGCCAGCGTGACCGCCCAGGCACCGACCCCCATGAACAGGGCGTCGCCGGTGGTGGCGATCCAGACCGCGCTCGGCGCGAGGATGAGGAACGGGGCGGCGCGGCGAGCGGCACCCTCGTCGGCTACCGCCCGCACCGCGATCAGCGCAGCAGGAACGGCGCTGGCGCCGACAATGACGATCAGAATCGCCGCAGGGCCGGCGCCGCCGAGACCGATTTGCGCGAGCCCCCAGAGGATCAGAACCATCCCCGGTGGATGACTACGAGCGTGGGTTGAGTAGTCGTTGATTCGATCGGTGAAGCCCGCGAGGAAGTCACCGGGCGAGCCGACCAATGGGACCGTCGTCAGGTATTCGTTCGGCCCCACCAACGGTTCGGTGATCCCGTCAACGCCCTCGCTCAGCGCGAGCAAGAGAGCCCAACAAAAAGAGGCGGCAAAGGCAGCCCCAAGCAGCGATCGCCAGCCCAGGCGCAACGCCAAGGGGGGCGCGAATCGAACCGTCGCCGCGGCCGCGGCGATCGCGGCCGCAATCCACGGGTCGGGCTGAAGGTCCCAGGAACCGAACAGCGGCGGCGCCGTCAGGCCGAGGTAGGTCCCGGTTGCGATCAGCCGCTCGCCGACCAGCCAACTCGCGACGATCAACAGCGCCCAAGCGGCGATAGCGCCGCGTTGAAGGCGGGTCGCGGGGGTTATCAGGGATTGCTCGATCGGCCCAGGATCGAGCCTGGTCCTTACGAAAAGACGAACGCCGTAAACGGGGATACCGGCGTAATAGTGCTGTAAGGAGGCCTTGGCAGGCTGGTCGACGTGATCGACGTGATCCTTCCCGCGCTTGACGAGGCCGAGGCGATCCCGGTGGTGCTCGGGGCGATGCCAGCTTGCTACCGGGCGATCGTCGTCGACAACGGATCGATCGACGCAACGGCTGCGGTGGCGGCGGCACACGGGGCGATCGTCATCAGCGAACCACAGCGCGGTTTTGGGGCGGCCTGCGCGGCCGGATTGGCGGTCGCCGACTCTGAGGTTGTTTGCTTCATGGACTGCGACGGCTCGCTTGACCCGCGCGAACTCGACCGCGTTATCGCTCCCCTCACCGCCGGTGAGTCCGACCTGATGCTCGGCAGCCGCGACGCTGATCCCGGTGCCTGGCCGCTCCATGCGAGGCTCGCCAACCGGGTCCTCGCCTTTGAGTTGAGGCGTCGCTGCGGCGTCGGGCTGACCGATATCGGGCCGATGCGGGCCGCCCGCCGCGAGGCTCTGCTTGGCCTCGGAATTCGCGACCGCCGCTTCGGCTGGCCGCTCGAGATGGTCCTGCTGGCGGCCGACGCCGGGTGGCGGATCGGCGAGGTCGCGGTCTCCTACCACCCCCGGACCGGTCGCTCCAAGGTGACCGGCACCGCCCGCGGCACGGCCCGCGCGATCGGCGACATGGCGAAGGTGCTGCGGTGAGCGCGACCGGTGTGAGCGTGATTGTGATCGCCAAGGAGCCCGTCGCGGGCCGCGTCAAGACCCGCCTGACACCGCCGCTTGCCCCGGAGCAGTCTGCGAAGATCGCCGCGAGCTGCATCGCAGATACCCTCGCAGCCGTTGCCGGAACTGCGGTGAGCCGCCGGGTCGTCGTGCTCGACGGCGCCGCCGGTGACTGGATCCCAGATGCATTTGAGGTGATTGCGCAGCGCGGCGGCGGCCTCGATGAGCGCCTCGCCGCCGCCTTCGAGGATGTCGGCGGTCCCGCCATTTTGGTCGGCATGGACACGCCGCAGCTGACCCCGCAGATCCTTGCCGAGGGCATCGAGGCGCTCGGCCGCCCGGGCGTTGACGCCGTGCTCGGCCCGGCCCTCGACGGCGGTTACTGGGCGATCGGTCTGCGCGCCCCCGACCATCGAGTTTTTGCGGGCGTCCCGATGAGCGTTGAGGAGACCCTGGCCGAGCAGCGCCGCCGCCTCGACGAACTCGGCCTCGCCACCGTCGAGCTGTGCCCGCTCCGTGACCTCGACACGATCGAGGATGCCCGAGCTATCGCTCGGCAGGCCCCGCGCACCCGCTTTGCGGCGGCGCTGGCAGCGATGCCGGTTGGCCTCCTCGCTGCGGCTTCGCTGGCACTCGCCGGCTGCGGCGATGATGCGCCCGACCTCCGACCGGCCGCCGAGCCTGCCGACTCGCCGCCGCTGAGTTCCCGGCCCGACGGCGAGATCCTGGTCACCCTCAACACCGAGGTCGAGGGGCTTGTGGTCGATGGCCAGACGCGCCTTGCCGCCGCGATCACCCGTCAGCCGGTTGCGCTGACGCTCGTCGATGTCGACACCGGCAAGATCACCGCCCGGATCCCGCTGCCTGCAACCGGTCGCCACCTCGACCTGCCGGTCCCAGGCGGCCCGGTCCTCGTCCCGACCGAGTCGAATAACAGCCTCGTGATCGCGCCGCTCGACGGCTCCGCGACGACCGAGATCGCCACTGGGCCGTTCCCCCACGACGCCGCCCGGATCGACGGCCGGATCTTCGTCGGCGACGAGAAGGGCGACACCCTGTCGGTGATCGCCGACGGCAAGGTGATCGACACGATCGATACTCCCCTCCAGCCGGGAGGGGTCGCCGCTGGCGGTGGCGTGATTGCGGTGATCGCCGTCGCCGAGCGGGTTCTCGCCACCTACGACCCCGAGACCCTCGAGGAGATCGCCCGGTTGCAGGTCGGCGTCGGTCCGACCCACATCGTTACCGACGGTGAACTCGGCTTTGTCGCCGACACCGAAGGCGACGCGATCCTCGCCTTCGATCTGGTCCCGAAACCAAAGCTGCTGTGGAGTTTCGACGCACCCGGAACTCCGTATGGGATCGCCGTCGACCCGACCCGGCAGCGGGTATGGGCGACTCTGACCGCAACAAACCAGGCCGTTGAGATCTCCTATCGCGGCGGCACGCCGAAGCTGCTTGCCACCCACGCGACGGTCGAGCAGCCGAACACGATCGATCTCGATCCGCGAAGCGGCGATGCCGTTATCGCGGCGCGCGATCAGCCGGGTCAACTACAGCGGATCCCCGGGAGCAGTCGATGAGGTTGCCAAAGCCGCCCCAACCGTGGCCGCGGGACCCACCCCCCGGGCCGTTTCGCGACGCCTTTTGGAAGAGCCCACTGCGCGGCGCCTGGCTGACCTCGTTACTCGGCTCGGCGCTACTACCGCTGATCACGATCTGCGCCGTGACCGGCTTCCTCTCCCACCTCGCCTACCACCCCGAACTCGGTGATAACAGCGTCTTCGGGCAGCGAGGCATCCTCGGAATCGACTTCTATTGGATCGGCTACCCCGCCAACCCGGCCTGGATCTACGCGTTCACCCAGGGAACTCACATCGCCACCGGCCTTGCCGCGATCCCAATCCTGATCGCGAAGTTATGGTCGGTGATGCCGCGCCTTTTTGAATGGCCGCCGCTGCGCTCCCCGGCCCATTCGATCGAGCGGTTGTCGCTATTGATGTTGGTTGGTGGCAGCATCTTCGTCTTCTTGAGCGGGCTGTGGAACATTCAAAACTGGTACCCGTGGCCGTTCAACTTCGTCGCCTCGCACTACTTCGGGGCGATCATCTTTCTCGCCGGGCTCGGTTTTCACCTCGTCGTCAAGCTTCCGGTCGCGCTGCGCGAGTTCCGCTCCCGCGGGTTGGTGCGGCCGTTGCGAGCATCGCTTGCCGAGACCGAACCGGAGCGCCACCAACCCGGCAGCCTTGCCCCGGCCGATCCTGCCCCGGCGACGATTTCACGGCGCGGCCTGATCGCGACGATCGCGGCAGGTTCGGGGTTGGCCGCCTTGATGGGGATTGGGCAGAGCCTTGGCGGCCCGCTTCGCGACCTCGCCTTGCTGGGGCCGCGGGGGCGCGGCAACTCTGGCGATGGCACCAACGATTTTCCGGTCAACAAGACCTTCGCGATCAGTGGGATTGAGCAGGCCGCAACCGGCCCGGGCTGGCGAGTTCGTCTGCTCGGAGGAAGCGGCCTCGAGCTGAGCCGCGAACAACTGCTGGCGATGCCGCAGACGAGCGCTTCGCTGCCGATCGCCTGCGTTGAGGGGTGGTCATCGACGCAGGAGTGGAGCGGGGTCCGGCTCGCTGATCTCGCCAGCGCGGTTGGACTCGACTCGCCGGGCCAGACCCTGGTCGAGTCGCTGCAGTTGGAGGGGTCGTTCCGCCAGGCGACGCTGAGCTCCGGCCAGGCGGCGGACTCGCGGACGATCCTGGCGCTTAAGGTCAACGGGGCCGACCTGTCGGCCGATCACGGCTTCCCGGCCCGGGTCGTCGCCCCGGCCGTACCGGGGTTGCACTGCACCAAGTGGGTCGGGTCGATCAGCTTCAACCAGGGAGGCGGCGATGAACCTGCGTGAGCGCTACGGCGCCGGGCCGCTGCACCTGATCTCGTCAATCGCCGCCCTCTCGATCGCCGGTTACGCGGTGTTTGAGATGTCGGGTCAAAGTGCTCCGATCGGCTTTGCGATCTGGTTCGTCGCGGCGGCGCTGCTGCACGACATCTTCGCCTTCCCGGTCTATTCGCTGTTCGGCCTTCTCGCTGGCAAGGCGAGCGCGCGCCTTGACACGGCCGCGGGTGCCGTCAACTACGTGCGGGTTCCGGCGATCCTCTCGGCGCTCGTTGGCTTTATCTGGTTCCCGTTGATCCTCGGTCTCTCATCAGAGCGCTACGAGGGGGCGAGCGGCCACTCCAGCGACGTGTTCATTGGCCGTTGGCTGTTGCTCAGCGCGATCCTCTTCGGCCTGTCGGGGCTGGCGTATGCGGTGTCGCTGCGGCGCTCCGCGGGCGCGGCCTTGTCAGATGACTCCGCGCCCGCCCGGAGGGAGACTGGTTTGCGCGGGTCGAATCGGAGGCGGACTGCCCCTGTGGGCTTCGCGACGGCGCCGTCTTCCGCGGATGCCGACGTTCGTTCGGAGGCGACGAACCCCCCGCCAGATCCCGAGTAGTCGATTGGCTGCGACGCGCGGCTCTAGGTTTCCGAACCCCCTACTTCGCCGCCGCGCCCAACCGGGATGTTGCACCTTGCCCCGCGGCGGGAAAGGTAGGCTGGGGGCGTGGTTTCCTTGAATCTTGCGAACCAGACGTACCCGGCGCAAAACAGCGATGACGCCTTCGAGCTCGATGCCGACGGCCTCAGCGCAGGCGTCGAGCGGGAGAATGTCGGCGACGAGCAGATCACCGATCCGTTTGACCCTCGGGAAATCGATGTAACGACCGAGACACGCAGCCTCGACACGCTGATGAAGCGCCTCGAAGCGGGGCGACTTGACCTAGATCCCGACTTTCAGCGTTCCCGCGGGATCTGGAACGACCGAAAAAAGAGCCAACTGATCGAGTCGTTGTTGCTGCGGATTCCGCTCCCTACGTTCTACGTTGCGGAATTCGTGACCGGTCGAGACGAGGGGCTGGGAGAGGACAGCTGGGCGGTCGTCGACGGCATTCAACGGCTGTCGACGATCGCACATTTCGTTGTTCCTGAGTCCCAAGATCTGAAGCCACTCAAGCTCAGCGGGATGCAGTACCTAACGAAGGAGGACGGGAGTACCTTCGAAACCCTCTCGCACGCGCTGCAGCTCCGAGTTCTCGAGTCGCAATTCACGATGCAGGTGATCAGAAAAGCAACGCCGGAGGCTGTAAAACTCAACATCTTCGCTCGGATCAACACCGGCGGAGTTCCCCTGAGCCAGCAGGAATTGCGGCACGCCCTAACCCCCGGGTCGGCTCGGGCGCTGCTCCGCAAGATGGCCGCGTCTCCGGCATTTCGCGAAGCCGTCGCGGATAGCGTCAGCCCGTCGAGAATGGCCGATCGAGAGATGGTTCTGCGATACCTCGCGTTTCGCATCCATGACCCGCTGACCTACGCAGAGCAGGATTTCGACAACTTCTTGCGGAGGGTCATGGAGCGGATCAACGGTTGGACAGACGCGGAGGCCCAGGGTCGGCAGAACGAGTTCGATTCAGTGATGCGAACCTGCTCCGAGGTATTCGGTGACGATGCTTTTCGGAAGCGCTACGACGATACGCATGCCCGGCGCCCGGTTAGCAAAGCCCTGTTCGAGGCCGTCGCCGTGGCCGTCGCGGAGGTCACCCGAGGTGGTGATCCGGGCATCTCGCGCAGACTCGTCACGGCAGCGGCGACGATCCGTGATCGGTTCATCGAATTGATGGCCGATCGCGAGTTCGAGGGCTCGGTTTCGCAGGGCACGGGCGATCCTTCGCGTGTCCGCTACAGATTCGGGAGGCTTCATGAGCTCATGGGCGATGTCGCGTCAGGCAGGCTCGGTTGATCACCAAGATCGAGCTTCAGAACGTTCTCGCATTTCGGGAGCTTGAGATCGAAGCGCGCCCGCTGACGATCTTGGCCGGAACCAACTCATCGGGGAAATCGTCGTTGCTGCATGTAATGGCCTTGCTGCGGCAGTCGAGCCTGGCTGGGTCCTTGCCGGACGCGCTCTTGCTGAACGGCGAATTCGTCGAACTCGGCACGGGTCGAGACCTGCTTCACAGTGAACCGGCTGACCTCCCGGGCATCGACGGTGTCGCGCTGCGCATCGCTTTGGCTTCGACGGACGGTTCCCGCGAATGGATGGCCCACTACGAACCGACCGCCGATTTCTTGTCAATGGCGCCGACGGCCGCCACACCTGACCCGGCTTCGCCCATCGGTGGGCTTTTCGAGCCGGGTTTTCAGTACCTTCGCGCAGACCGGATCGTTCCGGCGGTGACATTTCCGAAGTCCCACCAGGCGGTTCATACCCAACGCTTCTTAGGAGCGGATGGGCGGCACACGCCGAACTATCTGCGAGTCCACGCCGATGAATTGATTGGGGATCGGTTGGCAGCGCAGGTCGACGCCGCAAGCGGGCGCTTGTTTGACCAAACCAACGCTTGGTTGGCGGATCTTGCGGAGGGAACGTCGCTGGAAGTGGCAGACGTAGACGGGACTGACTTTGTCCGCTTGGTCTTCCGCCGGGCGGGCCCCGAAGTCAAGACCGAACCTCACCGGGCGACCAACGTTGGCTTCGGTCTCACTTATGCCTTGCCGATCATCGTCGCTTGCCTGGCCGCCAAGCCGGGTTCGTTGATCTTGATTGAGAACCCTGAGGCTCACCTGCACCCGAGAGGTCAGGCCCTTCTCGGCCGCCTGTGCGCGTTGTGCGCTGCCGGAGGGGTACAGGTTTTTGTCGAGACGCACAGCGATCACGTCCTCAACGCGGTCCGACTCTGCGTCAAGCGGGGTGAGCTCTCGTCGGACTCGGTGCTGTTCCAATTCTTCACCCGAACCGCAGGGGTCCTGCAGCCACATCTGGACACGTTGACGGTCACCGAGGATGGAATGGTTCCGCGCTGGCCTGATGGGTTTTTTGATGAATGGGATCGGGCGCTGAACGAGCTACTCGGCTGAGCGATGCGCGACCGACGCGAGCCCCTGGCGATTCTCAACGAGCTTTCGACGGCGCTTCGTTCGGGGATCGAGGAGGAGGAAGTCATCGCCGCGATCTCCACCTTCGCGTCGATGATGCGCGCGGTCGCGGCAGTCCGTCGCGACATCCAGCTTGCGTCGACTGCGCCGTTCGGCGAAATACTGTTTCCGCACAACCAACAGACTCTCGCTGGGTTTGCCTTCGCCAAGGGGGGTCGAACCCGTGATGAGTGGCGCTATATTCAGAGCCGTCGAAATCATGCGCCCTTCGCCGTCGCCCCGGCCCTCGAGCGTGTCTGCGATGCGGAAGAGTTTCTGTGCGCCGAGAAGCGCGCGGTCGGCCTCGGGCTGGCCGTCGCCAACCGGCAGCTCGCCGTGAGTCTGTTCGATCGTGATTGGCCGGACCCCGTGGTAGGCTTGGAACGATTTTGGCTTGAGGAGAGCGGGGACGGTGAACTCGTCGAGCGCACCGAAGCGGTCAAGGTGAAGCACGCATCGACCGATGCCCATGTGGCCGCTCACCGGCAGTTCATTCTCGACCTTGCGCTTCCGGTTGTATTCACGGGTCTAGACATTTGGAATGATCGCAGGTCACTCTACCCGTGCCTTCGGTTTTTACCCAGGGTCGAGGCCCAACTTCGCGGGTACGCTTCGGGCGAGGCCCTGCGCCAGATTGCTCGCCGCCTTCGCGAGCTCAACGATTCGATCGACCAGTGGGACCGCTCGACATCGCCAAGCCCCAGGTGGCGTTCAAAAGTGACGCCGGAAGGCGGGGAGCGGAAGCTGCTGTGCATGTTTATGGATCTGGATGGCGAGGAGCGCTGTTTTGACCTGCACGCACGGTTTACACCTGGACCGGGAAGGATCCACTTTCGCCTCGACCGACAGTGGGCCGCGATTGCGCATGTGGGACGGAAACTTTGAGCGCCGAAGTTTGCGGTGGGATTTGTGGCCTTCGACGCGGTCGCTTCAGCCTGTTCGCGTCGGAACCGGCGGAGCCGCCTCGGCGCTCCGGGTGCTCGCGGTGATCGCTGCCTCGAGGTCGGACCACAGGTCGTCGGGGTCCTCGACGCCGACGCTGATCCGCAAGAGATCCACGGGCACGGACGGATCGCGGTGCCAGGACTGGCGGTCGATCAAGGTCTCGACGCCGCCGAGGCTGGTCGCGTGGGTCAACACGTTGACTTCTCTGCAGGTCGCCTCGGCCCGGGCTGGTCCTCCGTCGAGCTCAAACCCGATCAGGGTGCCGATCCCCGGGTAGCTGACGCGGCGCGCGAGCCCGGAATCGGCGAGCCGCCGGGCCAGCTCGGCGGCGCTTGCCTGGGCGCGTTCGATCCGCAGCGGAAGTGTCCGCAGGCCCCGTAGCGCGAGCCAGGCCTCGATCGTCCCGGGCACCGAGCCGGTCATCGCCCGGGCCGCGCGGAGCGCCTCGGCGCGCCCCGGATCGGCGCTGATCGCGGCGCCGAGCAGAAGGTCGGAGTGTCCGCCGATCTGCTTGGTGGCGCTGTGGATAACGATATCGGCGCCGCACCGTAGCGGCCTCGACAGGACCGGCGTCAGCAGGGTCGCATCGACGACGCTGAGCGCACCGGCGTTGCGGCTCGCCCGACAGATCGCACCGAGATCGGCGAGTTCGAGCCCGGGGTTACTGAGCGCGTCGAACCAGACGACATCGCCACCGTTGAGCGCGGCGTCGGGGTCGCTGGCGAGGTCAACCTCGCTCAGCTTGATCGCACCGCGCCGGGCCTTGTCGGCCAGCAGCTCTCGTACCTCGACGTAGGCGGTTTTGGAAACGCAGACTCGGGTGCCGCTTCGAAACAGCTCGCAGACCGCGGATGCGGCGGCCATCCCCGATGAGAATGTGGTCGCGAAGCCGCCGTCGAGGTCGCCGAGCGCCTGCTCGAGTGCCTCCCAGGTCGGATTGCTGTCGCGGGAGTAGCCATGTTCGCCGCCGCCTCGGTAGGCGGAAGCAAGGACCGGTGGGACGTTGAGGGGAGATCCGGGGCGGCGCTCACCCCGCCCCGATTGGACCGCGATCGTCGCCGTCGCGAGTCCGTTCGCCCTCATCGGGTCGGCAGCTCGATCGCAAAGCGTGAGCCACCACCGTCTGCCGGCTCGACCGCGATCGTGCCGCCGAGGGCCTCCACGATCCGCTTCGCCAGCGCCAGGCCGAGCCCGGTACCCGGGGTGTTGCGGGAGCTGTCGCCGCGCCAGAAGGGCTCAAAGATCCGATCGGCGATTGCCGCGTCGATCCCCTCGCCGCTGTCGCAGACTGAGAGCTCGAAGCGGTCCGGCTCGGTCGCCCGCGCCGCAACCACTACGGTGCCGTCGGCGGGGGTGTGGCGAATCGCGTTCTGGAGGAGGTTTTGGATCACCCGGGTCAGCCGAGGCGAGCAGTTCAAACCGGCAACCTCACCGAGGTCGGTTTGCAGCGCCAAGCCTTTGCCGCGCGCTCCGAGGTCGCAGGCGGCAAGCGCCGCGTCGACCGCATCGCCGAGGCGCAACTGGCGGGTCTCGGTCTCAATCGCTCCGGCGTCGAGCTGGACGAATTCGAACAGGTCGTCGATCAGGTGGGAGAGGGCGCCGACTGCATCGCCGATCTTGGCGGTGTAGGCGCGGATCGTCGCCGGGTCGTCGACGACCCCGTCCTCAATCGCCTCGCTCATCACTTGGAGATCGCCGAGCGGGGTGCGGAGGTCGTGCGAGACCGCCGTGATCAGGTCGCGGCGCTGGGCCTCGACCTCGGCTTGGCGCTGCAGCGATGCCGACAGCCGCGCCGCCATCGAGTCGAGGGTCAGCGCAAGCGCGGTCAGCTCGGCGCCGCCGCCGACCGACCCTGCCCTGGCTTCGAGGTCGCCCTCTGCCATCTTTCGGGCCGCCGCCGACATCTGCTCGACCGCGTCACCGCTGCTCGCGGCGGCCGCGAGCGCGGCACCGGTCGCGCTGAGCGTCGAGTAGAAGAGCAGGATCGAAAGCAGGCCGGCGTCCTTTGAGCTGACGAACATAAGGGCGGCGAGGATCGCGAGGTTGGCGAGCCCAACCACGGTGGCGAAGGTCGCGATCGCGACGAAGCGGATCCGCAGTGACGCCGTCGCGAGGCGCCGTGCGGCGAGCCCGGTCGCCGCGACCGTCGCTACGACCGAGATCGCGAGCGGCAATGCGAGGTGGCCCGCCGCGGTGGTTCCCAGGGTGAGCGCCCCGATCGCCAAGGCGAGGACCGCGCCCCCGAATGTGATCGCGGCCGTGGTGCCGAGCGAGGCGGAGCGGCTGCTCACGGGTCGAACCTGTAGCCGGCGCCCCAAACGGTGCGCAGTCGGCGCGGATTCGATGGGTCATCCTCGATCTTTTCGCGAAGCCGCCGGATGTGCACCGTCACCGTCGAGGGGTCGCCGTCGTAGGCAAGGTCCCAGATTTCGTCCAGCAAGCGCGATCGGGTGAATGCGACCCGCGGGTTCTCGGCGAAGAACTGGAGCAGCTCGAACTCGCGCGGGGTCAGCGCCACCTGCCGACCTCGTAGCAAGACCTCTCTTGCGCTTGGATCGATTGAGAGGTCGGCCAAGCGGATTGTCCGGGGCGGTCCGCCACGATCGGTCGGTTGTGAGACGCGTCGGCGCAAGACGGCCCGGCAGCGCGCCACCATCTCGCGGGGAGAGAACGGCTTGGCGACATAGTCGTCGGCGCCGAGTTCGAGGCCGACAACCCGGTCGCTCTCGCTGCCCCGGGCGGTCAGCATGATCACGGCGGCCTGCTCGCTGTGGGCTCGGACCCGATCGAGGACTCCGAACCCGTCGATCCGCGGCATCATCAGGTCGATCACGATGAGGTCGTGCGGGTTGCGCTCAAACGCCTCGATCGCGGCGGCGCCGTCGGCGGCCTCGGTGACATCGAAGCCGTCGGCGCTCAAGTAGCGCATCAGGACATCTCGGACGATCGGGTCGTCGTCGGCGATCAGGATTCGGGTGTCGCCGGGGAGCGAGGTCGAACTCATGCAAAGATCCTCTCAGCAGCTCCTTTCGGGGTTCTTAAGAGCCCGATCGCGGTTGCGATCGAGTCGCGGAGTCGATTGGCAGCCAGGATCGACCGCTCGGACCGTCCCGGCCAACGATTGGGACGAGAATGGATCGGCAGATCGGTCCCGAAAACGACGAAACTCCGGCGCGGCTGATCGACACCAGGATCGAGGACCTGGGCGACTGGCGCGGCGAGATGCTGGCTCGGATCCGTGCCCTGATTAAGCCTGGATACACCGAACCGACCGGCGAATCCGCCCCCCATCCCGGCGCCGGGAGCCGATTCGCGCCCACCCCCGGGGCACCACCCCGCGGGTGTTCACCAATCGACCCCCGACTCGGCCTGGAAAGCGGATTCACTCGGCCGGTTCGGTGGATCCAGGCTAAGCAGTCCGACCCCGAGGTGGTCGAACAGTGGAAGTGGCGGGGTTCCGGCGCGGTCCCACGACGGCTCGATCTGCACCGGCGAGACCTACAAGGCTGTAGTTAAGACGACCTTCGCCAGGGCCGCACCACCGAACGACCCTGCGGGCCTTCAACTCGAGCCTCGAGGGCCGGGTGAGCCGCGCGATCGATTTCCGCGAGGGTGAGACGATCAACGAGGAGGCATCCAAGGCGCCGATCCGCGCCGCAGTCACTCTCAACGAGGGCGGCCGCGCCGCCAAGAAACGAACTAACCGCGGATAAGCGCGGCAAACCGCCCCAAAAGTGCAAAAGTGCAAAACCCGAGTGAGTTTCAGCGCCGCCTACAGGGGTCGCTGTCGGTCACGATGTCGGCGGGATGAACGCTTTTGTAGGTGACGATGGCGCGAAAGCGCTGGTTGGCTGCCTCACAATTCGCGGTCACGAACCGGCCCTTGTCGACCTTGACGCCGAGGTGGATCCCGCGCAGCGAGTACGGGCCCAGCGTACCGTCGTCGAACTGCGGCGCCGGCAGCGTCAACCGCGGCCCCCATTTTCGCTCGGCCCCTCGGCTGGCGGCTCGGGCGAGCGGCGCCTCCGGGGCCTGTGAGACGGCTGCGGTGAGAACAAAGGTCCGATCGAGCGGGTCACTGCGAATCCAAACCCGGACCTGGGAATTACCCGGCCCGTTGAAGATCTTCAACGGCAGCGTCGTCGAGAAGTTGCCGCCGGGGCCGCTCAGGTCGATTACGGCCGAGCTCGCCGGATCGACCGAGACACGCGAGGGGCCGCATGCCGCCTCGGCCTCGGCGGCGGTTGTGTCGGTTAGGTCGGCCGAGCAGCGTGGCACGGCGCCAAGGTTGACCTTGAGATTTCGGCCCGCGTCGAGCTTGATCTGATCGACCGGCTCGAACTCCTTGCCCGGGTCGGCGCTCACCTCGGCGCCAACGCTCAGGGTCGCCGCGACCCGTCGGTCGGCTGGGAGCTTCGCTGGGTTCACCTCGCCGTTGATCGTGGCGGTGGCGTGGCTCGCGAGCGCTCCGCCGGTGGCGATCACGACCGGCGCGAGCAGGAGCGCGCCAACGATCGCAGCGCTCTGCTTGGCCGCCTTGAGGCTGATCTGCGTCATCCCGCCATCGTAGCGATCGCTACGATGGCGACGCCCGAGCGGGTCCGCCAGGCGGGTTCTTGGCGCTGTCCGCCCGATCACGCCGTCGGGGCGGCTAGCCCAATCAGGTCGTTCGCCGCCCGGCCGCGGGATCGCCGCGCTGCTACTACCGGATCGTGATCCCTCGGATCGGTCCTTCCGTCGGCCTCTCATATATCAGTCGCCCTAGTGGCCTGTGCGGTCGCGGCTGCGAGCGCACAGGCGGACAGCGATCTCGGAACGTTTGGCGGATTGCGCCGGTGCCGCCGTGGTTGCGATCACCGCCGACGCTGCCGTCCTCAGTTCGGCAATCGACGCGATCTTCGACGAGTCTGGCCTCTACACCGGCCACGCCGTCGACTTGGAAGGGGCACAGAGATGGCCGTGGGGTCGCGCTGACGGCCGGTCTGCGGGCGGATTCGCCGTCGCTCAGAACGCCGCGGCGCGGCGGGCGATTCGTCGGGCGCGACATCCTCGACGTGCGTCATCAGGCTCCAACGGTGGCCGAACGGGTCTTCGATCTGGTCGCTGCGGTCGCCGTAGAACCGGTCGGCCAGCGGCTCGAGCGGCATCGCCCCGGCGTTTACCGCGCGCTCAAAGGCGGCGTCGAAGTCATCGACGTAGAGCACGATCGTGACCGGCGTGGCGCCGATCGACCACGGCGATCGAACGTGGTCCGGCAATTCATCGGCCACCATCATGACCGAGCCGTCGAACATCACCTCGGCGTGACCGATCTCGCCGCGCTCGGCCTCGATCCGCATCCGCTTGATCCCTCCGAGCACCTTCGTGTAGAACCGCAGCGCCGCCTGACCATCGTCAACACACAGGTAAGGGGCGATCCGCGGATGCTCTTCGGAAATCGGCCTAAGGGCGCCCGCAATAATTACTGAATCGATACGACACGCCGAAGACAAGCTCCCCGGCGAGTCGTCGGGCGTGCCTCGGCTCACTAGTTTATTCGCG